>DAOUEW010000283.1:0-2245 GCA_034430275.1 Anaerolineae bacterium
GATGTTGGCCAAGCGGTCGGCAGTGCGCTCCAGTTTGTGGGCCACCCATAGCAAATGCGTGGCGCGCTCTTTGTCGCGGTGACCCAATCATCCTTCATCGGTCTTGGGCAACATGTGTGATCGTTCTGGGGGACTCCACGTCAGATGTAGGCATTGGACTACGGCACTGCACCCGGACTGTGCTAGAATGGACACAGGATAGGGCACGAGCCTGCAGTCGGCCAAGCGGGTTCGCGGGGGTGTGACGTTTGCAGGTTTCGAGGGATTGACAAAGGAGGAGAGAATGGAGCCGGTATCTAGCTGGGAGTTGGTGGGGCGTCTGGTGCTGGCGGCGGTCCTGGGCTTCCTTATCGGGCTGGAGAGAGAGTTGAGAGGTCAGGCCGCAGGGGAGCGTACGCACGCTCTGGTGGCGCTGGGCGCTGCCGCTTTCGCCTTGATCTCGGGCATGGCTTTTCCCGGGGGAGATACGGCGCGGGTGGGGGCAGGCGTCGTGACTGGCATAGGGTTCCTGGGCGCCGGGATGATCTTGAAACGGGAGGGTGTGAGAATCGAGGGGCTGACGACTGCTGCTGGCATCTGGGCGGTGGGCTCCATCGGGCTAGCCATCGGCGCCGGCATGTACGTTCTGGGTACGGTGACGGCGGCGCTGGTAGGTCTGATCCTCGCGGCCGAGAGTGTGTTGAGACTCGACGAAAGGCTCGAGCGCTGGAGACTGCGTGGAGGGAAGGGAGGTACTGACCACGAGCCACCTCTTGGCTGACCGGGCGATGGTCTTTGTCAGAGACCGCAGAGGTGTGATATATTGACAAACACAGGAAGCTCGTAATGAAAGGAGATGCCCCGCAATGCTGAGCAAGAAGCTCGAGGATGCCATCAACGAGCAGATCAACAAAGAGCTCTACTCTGCCTACCTGTACCTCGCCATATCCGCCTACTGTGAGAGCGAGAGTCTGGCGGGCTTCGCCGGGTGGATGCGGGTTCAGACGCAGGAGGAGGTGGACCACGCCATGCGCCTGTTCGACCACGTCACGGCCCGGGGTGGACGTGTGGTACTCAAGGCCATCGAGATGCCTCCCCCGGTCTGGAAGTCTCCTCTCGAGATGTTCGAGGAGGTTCTCCAGCACGAGCGCAAGGTCACCGGGCTGATCAACACCTTGTACGAACTGGCGCTGAACGAGAACGACTACGCAACCCAGATGGAGTTGCAGTGGTTCATCACCGAGCAGGTGGAAGAGGAAGAGAGCGCTGGCCAGGTCGTCGACCAACTGAAGCTGGTTGGGGATCAACCCATGGGGCTGCTGATGATGGACAGGCAGCTCGGCGAGCGCCAGGCGGCGGCAGGCGGAGAGTAGCCCAGGCAGACCTCGGAGGTCTCGAGCTAGAGACCTGCGCTGTGGTGGATTCCCAGCGGCGCACTGGGGCACGGGAATCGTAAGGCGTCGGGATAGTTAGTTGGAGCTGGTGGAGTTTCCGGAGTGAGCGCCGACCGACTCAGCTTGATGGCCTTTTTCGCCCATCCGGACGATGAGGCGTTTGGCACGGGAGGCACCTTGGCCAAGTACGCGTCTCAGGGCTGCGACGTGTACCTGGTGACCGCTACCCGTGGAGAGGCGGGGCAGATAGTGGTGCCGGACCTCACGACGCCCGCCAACCTTCCGTACGTGAGGGAGCGCGAGCTGCGCTGCGCCTGCGAGGTCTACGGCATCCATCCGCCCAGGTTTCTGGACTATCCGGACGGCCTTCTGCCCATCATCCACCAGGGTCAGGCGGTGGGCAAGCTGGTGAGGATCATCCGCGAGCTGAGACCCCAGGTGCTGATCACTTTCGGGCCGGAGGGCATCTACGGCCACTACGACCACATCGCTGTGCATCGTTGGGCGACCATCGCCTTCGATCTGGCCGCCGATGCGGAGTGCTTTCCAGGTCAACTGGAGGATGGCTGCGTGCCTTTTCAGGTGAGCAAGCTGTACTTCCGCGTGCTGTCCGAGGAGCGCCTGGCTGCAATGTCCGAGGATGGTGCTCCGCCAACTGTGATGATGGACGGAGTCCCCTTTCCCATCGTGGGGCGCTCAACCGAGCAAATCACCACCATCGTGGACGTCAGCGATTTCGCGGAAGCCAAGCTCCGTGGCCTGCGCTGTCACGTATCGCAAGTTGGGTACGAGGACCCATTTGGCGAGTCACCGGAGGAGGTGCTTCGAGAGCCGTGGTTCCGGCAGGAGAGCTTCCAGTTGGCGCGCTCCAG
>DAOUEW010000284.1:0-20349 GCA_034430275.1 Anaerolineae bacterium
AGACGACCACCAACGCCTATCTGCATCTGGAAGACCAACTGCTGGAACTGACGCAGTGCAGGAGTTCGGCAGAGGTGAGCGCACCCGAGGGCCCTGAGGAGTGCGATGAGCGACTGTACCACGGGGTGGGGATCACCCACCTTGGCTTCCGCGTGGAGAACATGGACGAAGCCGTGCGGAATATCGGGCAATTGGGGGGAAACCTGATCACCCCGCCCTACGAGTTCGAGCCGCAGATCGAGTATGCAGAAGAGCCCGGCCACGAGAAGCTCAGGAGGGCCGCCAGGCCCCTGGGCAGAAAGAGTTGGCGGATCGCCATGTTCTCCGATCCGGACGGCATCATCCTGGAGCTGCTGGAGCGGTAGGAGAGCCGGGTTCACCCTAGAGAAGGTACGCGGTCTGGGGAGGCTACAAGGTCAGGGTCCTCTTTGCCTCTCGATAGATTTGAGTGCTGGTCTGTCCGCTCGCGCGCGAGCGAAGCTTGCCCATGCAGGACTGCTGAGCGCGCAGATCAGCCGAGGACGAAAAGCGTCCCCACCACCACTACTAGGGCTACGAGAGTGAGAGGCACGCCCACCCTGAGGTAGTCGCTGGACCGATAGTCGCCGGGACCCATCACGAGCAGGTTGGACTGGTGGGCGATCGGCGTGGCAAAGGCAATAGAGGAACCCAGTGCCACCGCCAGCACCAAAGGCCGCGGATCCAATCCGGCACCAGTGCCAAGACTGAAGGCGATGGGGGCGAGAAGCGCGGCTGTGGCGTAGTTGGAAATGGCCAGATTCATCAACGCTGTGACCACGAAGAGCAGCACCAGCAGCGGAAGAGTGCCCAGACCTGCTACGGGAGACAGAGCAACGTCCGCAATCCACTGTGTGGCGCCACTGTTCTCCATGGCCGCTCCCAGGGGAAGTGTCCCGGCCACGACGAACACGACGTTCCACTCGATGGCCTGGTGCGCCTCCTCCATCCTCAGGCAACCCGAGAGGACCATCAGCAGCGCGGCACCCAGCGCGGCGACGGAGATAGGAGCCAGACCAGACACGACGGCGGCGATCATACCCAGCAGGATAGCCAGCGCGATCGGCGCCTTGCGGGTTCTGCGTGGCAGGGCTTCCTCGCCGAACAGCACGATCAGCGCTGGTTCCCTTCTCAGCAGCGCAATCCGCGACCAGGACCCCTGGACCAACATCACGTCTCCCATACGCAGGGGCGCGGTCGCGATCTCCCGCTCGATCGGCTGTCCTCCACGCCAGAGCGCGAGCACCGTCACGCCATACTTCTCGCGGAAGTCCATCTCGCGCAGTGAGTGTCCCTCGAAGGAAGAACGTGGGGCCAGCGTGACCTCGACCAGGCCGGTGTCCCCTGCCAGCAGCAACTCGGCCTCCTCTGGGCTGGCCCGGCTGGCACCGAGTCCCCAGCGGGCCGTGGCACGCTCGAGACGCCTCGGTCCTCCTTCCACCAGCAGGCGGTCGTGGGCGCTGATGATCTCTGACGCGTCAGGGTCGATGACACGCTCCGTCTCGCGCACGACGCCCAGGACCGTCAAGCCGAAGTCCTGCCGCATTGCGCTCTCCTCCAGGGTCCGGCCCACGAGAGGTGAGTGCGCGGGGACCTCCAGCGCGTAGATGTACTCCGGCAGGTGATAGATGTCGATGAGCTCCACGGGGAGCCTGGTACGCCGCAGCTTGTCTCGAAAGGGCCGATCTGGAAGAAGCCGCATGCCAACGGTGAGCATGAAGACCACGCCAGCCAGCAGAAGGGGCAACCCCAGCATAGTGATCTCGAAGAAGCCCACGGGAGGCAGCCCACGCTGACGGAGCACGTCGCTGACGATGAGGTTTGGAGGCGTGCCGATCAGGGTCAGCGTACCTCCCATCGCTGCACCATAGGCCAGCGGCAGCAGCAATCTCGACGGAGATATCCCGGTTCGCCTGGAGATGCCGACTACCGCGGGGAGAAGTACAGCCACGGCTGCCACGTTGTTCATGACTGCGGACAGCACCGCTACCCCGATCATCAGCAGCGCGATGAGGCGAGGCTCGCTCTGGCCGGCCACTCTGAACATCAGGTCCGTCATCCATCGTGCGAGACCACACTGGAACAGCCCTGCGCTGACGACGAAGATAGCGCCCACCGCGATCACCGCCGGACTGGCGAATCCGGCAAAAGCCTCGGCCGGAGTCAGCAACCCGGTGATCACCAGGCTCAGCAGCACCAGCAAGCCGACTACGTCCACAGGCAGCCGTTCGGTCACGAACAGCGCGATCGCTGCGGCCAGAATGGACAACGTCAGCGCTATTTCGAGAGTCACGGCGCGAGAGTCTCCTTGCTGCAGCGGGCACGGAAGCCGGGTGCCACCACAACCGGCGTCCGTACCGCGATCATGGTGAAGGTGTTGAAGAAGAGTGATGGGAAAGCCGGTGTGTAGGATGCCCAGTTCATGGTCCGATAGACGCGTTGCCCCCTCGTGTCGTGTATCCTACACTGGCTCCATCGGGTGCGTGCCTCCCGGCATCCACCTCTCATCATGCGGGCTCGCATCTTGCACAGCCGATTCGTGAATGCTACAATGCACGTCGAAGAGCGGGCCACCGGATACCAAACATGCTCCGTGCGTGGACATTCGTCATAGTTGGCCTGAACCTTGCCTTGCTGTTCCTGGCGCTGCTGATGGCTGGCGCCGCCAACTCCGTTGGGGTACCCTGGAAGGTCACTTTCGTAGCGATAGGAGCGGTCTACCTGCTCTTGGGCGCCAGCATCATCGTCTTGGTCTGGCAAGGTGGTCGTTCGGCCTTGCTCGAAGAGGTCGGCGCGAGTCTCATCTTTGCCGGCTCGGTCTGCCTCATCGTCGCTGCCTACCTGCCGTTGCTCGAGCAGCGGCACCTCTTCCCCTTCTCGAGGTGAGACCCTTCAGTGAGGGTCTGGAATCCTCACGCCTAGCTCTCCTCGTAGTCGGTCAGAATAGTGTCCAGTTCCTCAACGCTGATCTGATGCCGGTCTAGCAAAGCCAGCACCTGATCGGCCCGCAATTGCCTGTTAGCAGCCCCTGAGAGCTTCCTGGGGCCCGTAGGCGTCCACGCTTCATCCCGTATTTGAAGGGTTAACAGATCGGGCCTGGAGTAGTGACCAATGCCGTCGAGATAGGCCTTGGCGACCTGCCTCTCGTCCAGGTCTACCTCGGCCCACACGATGGCCTCTTCTCCGAAGACCGGACCTGTGACGAACAGCCCCGAAGGACTAACGATGCAACTCCCACCAACGGCGAGGTTGTACTTCATCTCGTTCCCTAGATCCGCCGGGATGTCCTCAGGACGCAAGTACCAGCTCGAGCTGACGACGAACACGCCGTTCTCGATGGCGTGCTGGCGGATCGCGGATTCCAGGTCACAGTTGGTCGCACCAGGCTCGCCGACCTTGCCCCCGAGGTGTCCATCGACACGCCACCAGCCGGGCCACAGAGCACAGTGGATCTCCTCTCCCTTGATGGCGAGGGCCGCACGCAGCAGCGTCATGTGATGCTCGTAGCAGATGGCCGCTCCCAGATCGCCTATGTCCAGCCCGAATACCCGGATGTCAGTCGCGTCCCCCAATCCCCAGTAGAGCCTCTCCGAGTGGGTGGGCATCAGCTTGCGGTGACGCCCCAGAACCTCGCCGGAGCGACTGATGACCACCAGTGAGTTGTAGATGGTAAGGCTGCCTGGCTGGCTTGACAGTTTGTTGCAGCCGACGACGCAGTTGACGTGGGCTTTCCTGGCTGCCTCTGCCATCTGTGCCACTTCATGCCCGTCCAAACGGATCGCAGTATCTATCATGCGAGCCATCAACTCGGTTGAGCGCCTCTCCGACACAGATCCTCTCCAGAAGGTGTAGCCGCAGAAGTAGGTCTCGGGGAAGACCAGCAGATCCAGCCCCAGGTCGCCGCCCTCCTCGATGTAGCGGCAGGTCTTCTCCAACGTCTTCTCCTTTTCGAAGAAGTGGGGCGAGATCTGAGCTGCCCCAAGCCCTACCTTGTGGCTCATCGTGACCCCCTCATAGCGTGTGTAGCAGCTCGTTACTCAGCGTACACCCAAGTGCCGCGAGCTCGGAATTGAGTCCCGCAAGCAGCGACTCGTCGACTTCCACCACGATCAGACCCTCTTCGTCCAGGGAGGCCTGCCCGCCGTGGTTCCTTATCGCAGCCAGTACCAACTCTGCGCTCGAGGTCACCCACGGTTCGTGCAGCGCCATCAGTTCCTGAACCGTGGTGATAGGCTGCGGTGCACCAACTGCTTGCCAGTAGTCCTTGGTCTTGAAACGCCAGGTAAACGCGTTCCCCGTTCCCAACCTGCGCGGCCTCACGGCGCGCCCGCTTCCACTTCAAGTGAACCACAGATACGCCTTCACTGACAAGCGTCCTCCCTTCGGATAGAGGTGTCTATACTGCTGACACCGGTATTGTACCACACCCCAAGACGCACACCAACCCTCTTGGGACTTCTCCTGGACAGGCCACGGGTATTGCTCCCAGGGTAGCGAGCCTTCCACAGGCAAGCCGAGAGAGTCGCCCGCGGAACGGGCCCTCGCCTCGCTGGGGCGCACAACGCGCATAACAACGCTCCAAGCGCTGATCCGAGCCTTCCGGCAGCCACACCGCCCCTTGTGCGGTCACCACGCGCATGCTAGAATGTGGAAGAGAACAGGTCCCCAGGCCTAGGAGGAGATGGACGATGCCCGAGGCACTTGTGATTCTGTTGCTGATCCTGACGAACGGGCTTCTCGCGGGCACCGAGATCGCTGTGCTATCTGCTCGGCGGCCTCTTCTGCACACTCAGGCCAGGAGCGGAGAGGTTCGCGCCCGGCGCGTGCTCAGCCTGCTCGACGATCCGAACAACTTCCTTTCCACGATTCAGATTGGCATCACCCTGGTGGGGATCCTGGCAGGGGCATTCGGTGGCGCCGATGCGGTCAGGTACCTGGCCCCGCTGTTATCCCGGCTGCCGATCCCCCTCGTCGTAGCCTATGCCGAGCCTCTGGCTTTGGGACTGGTGGTTCTGATCATTGCCTACCTGACCCTCGTCATCGGTGAACTCGTACCAAAACGCCTGGGCCTTCACCGCCCGGAGGCCATCTCCATGGCCATGGCCCGCCCCATGATTCGACTGGCGTCTGTAGCGCGACCTGTGGTCTGGCTTCTCAGCAGGTCCACAGAGATGGTCTTGAGAGCGCTAGGCGTGCCCAGTCCGCATCCTCCAGCGGTGACGGAGGACGAGGTACGCTACTTGGTGCGCGAGGGCGCCCGTACCGGCGTGTTTGTGCCTGCGGAGAAAGAGTTCGTGGAGGGGATCTTCCGCCTCGGAGACGAGAGTGTCGCGGACGTCATGCGACCCAGGCCCGACGTGGTGGCGTTGGACATCGACGAGCCTGCAGAGTCGGTGAGGCTCAAGGTGCTCAATTCTACTTACTCGCGCTTTCCTGTGTACCGAGGCGACCTGTCCCAGATCCTGGGTATCGTTCACGCCAGAGACGTCCTGGGCCAGGAGGGCCCGATACAGCTCGAGCCGATACTGCGTCAGGCGCTGTTCGTCCCCGAGTCCAAGTCGCTCTTGAGCACGCTTCGGGCTTTCCAGGACACCCACAGCCAGATGGCTGTCGTCATCAACGAGTTCGGCGGCATCGAGGGTGTGGTGACCCTGGAAGACGTTCTCGAGGAGATCGTGGGTGAGATCAGGGATGAATACGATGTCGAGGAGCCGGCGGTATTCAGCAGAGAAGATGGTTCCCTGCTCGTGGATGGGTCTCTGTCCATACCTGATCTGAAGGAGGCCCTGGAGCTGCATGCTCTCGAGGGAGAGGAATCGCGTGAGTTCCACACTCTCGGCGGCCTGCTGATGGCCTACCTACGCCGCGTGCCCCGTGAAGGAGATGAGATCACAATCTCGGGGTTCCGTTTCGAGGTGTTGGACATGGACGGGCTCCGAGTGGACAAAGTCCTGGTGCGCCGGGAGGAGGAGCAGTAGACAAGAGTGGCGAGAGAGCGTACCATCCGAACGGTGTGCGTGCCTCGCGCCGCCAACGCCGGCGAGACGGTCTTCGAGTGGGACGTGTGTCCTGCTTGTCAGCAGGCTCTGGCTCCGCGTGGGTGTGAACGCACGGGCTGCCAGCGCGCAGTTCGCCTGCGCCCCGCACACGGTGCCTTGCCCCAGGGAGGCAGCGTATGGTATAATGGTTTCCGAGGGAAGCTCTAACGCAAGGAAAGGGCCAAGGATAGAGTATGGGTTCAGTAGTCAAGAAGCGCCGCAAGAAGATTGCGCGCCACAAGTATCGCAAGAGACTAAAGAGAGACCGTTGGCAGAGGCGGCATAAGTAGGACCGCACGCTGGCCAAACCCGTGCACATCCTGTCTGTCTCCACCCGGAGGCTGACAGGGAAGACGCAGGGTACTTGGTCAGGGTCGGTCGCACACAAGCGCCATCAGAGCTAGCCCGCTCCGCGCGTAGCGAAGGGTTGCGTTTTCCGCGGAGCGGGCTGCTTGTGTTGGTGGCCCCCATCTGCCTAGTGGCCGCAGCTCCCCGCCACACACCTCGAGGCATAGCATCCACGCCCTTCCTGCGGTATTGCACCTCCCGTACAGCAGCGAGTGCCCCCACTGCTTCCTGGCCTGCCGTCTGAATCCCACTTGACAGGCGTCGGGAAGTTGTTGTATACTATATGTGCATTCTGCACATAGCTGTGCTTCGCACATCCGGTGAAGGGGGCTCACAGTATGCCCGGCGGGAGAAGGTGGAGAGGGAGAGGACAAGGCCGGCCTTGCGCGCACAGGATCAGCCGCTTCGTCGAGCCCTGTCTGCTCCTGTTGCTTCACCAGGGCGATAGCCATGGATACGACCTCGTGGAGAGGATCGAGAACCTCGGTTTGGGCCAGGAAGTGGTGGATTCCAGTGTCGCTTATCGATACCTCCGTGAGATGGAGGAACGAGGCTTCGTTACGTCTACCTGGGAAACAGAGGGCAGCGGACCACCGCGCAGGGTCTACCAACTCACTGCCGAGGGAGACCGGTACCTGGCGTGGTGGATTGCCGGGTTGCGCGAAACGAGGACAGTATTGGACCGTTTCCTGGAGGCGTATGACGAACACATGAAGTTGGAGGGGCACTTCATACCGTCGGTAGAAAGGACGATAGACGTTGATTACCGAATCACAGGTTAAGCAAGCCCTGTCGCAGGTCTTGGATCCACAGTTGGGCCGCGACTTGGTGGAACTGGGCATGATCAAACAGATAGAGACGGAAGGCGAACTAGTCACATTCACTCTGGCCCTCACCACACTCACGACCCCTATCCGCGATCAGCTTCGCTCAGAGGCCGAGGCCGCAGTGCTCTCGCTGGACGGGGTGAACAGTGTCCAGATAGAGTTGGCTGAGATGAGCGCCGAGGAGCGCCAGGAGGCCCTGAGCAAGGCCAGACCTGCCAAGGACACCGGTGCTCCGCTCGCCGAGAAACTCAACGACGTGAGCCACGTGGTGGCCGTCATGAGCGGCAAGGGAGGAGTAGGGAAGTCGCTGGTGTCCAGCCTTCTGGCCGTGGCCCTACGACGCCAGGGACAGGACGTCGGCGTGCTTGACGCCGATATCACCGGTCCCAGCATACCGAAGATGTTTGGGATCAACGGCCACCCGTCGGCTAGTCCCCTGGGCGTGCTGCCGATGGAGAGCTCCCTGGGCATCAAAATTATGTCCATCAACCTCTTACTACCCAGCGAGGATGATGCCGTCATCTGGCGAGGACCTCTCATTAGTGGTGCCATCAAGCAGTTCTGGCAGGAGGTGGTCTGGGGTCACTTGGACACCCTCGTTGTGGACCTGCCCCCCGGCACGTCCGATGCCTCGCTCACGGTGATGCAATCCGTACCCCTGAGCGGGGTCGTGCTGGTCACTTCGCCACAGGACCTGGCGGGCATGGTAGTCCGAAAGGCGGCCAAGATGGCTCAGCATCTTGACATCCCTATCCTGGGGCTGATCGAGAACATGAGCTACTTCGTCGCGCCCGACACAGCCCAGCGATACGACATCTTCGGCCCCAGTCACGCCGCGGACACGGCCTCTCAGTTGGGCGTTGCGCTCCTGGGGGAGCTGCCCTTGGACCGCCAGATCGCAGAACTGAGCGACAGGGGACGGATTGAGGAGTACCCGGCTGAGGCCTTCACGCCCATTGCTCAGACTCTGATCAACACGATGCCCGCGGCCAAGGAGCCGCCGCCGTTGAACCACTAATCTGACACACTAGGGAGGACGACACGCATGAAGATCGCGGTTATCACGGATGATGGGAACAACATCAGCCGGCACTTCGGCCGAGCTCCTTTCTATGCAGTCTTCACGATTGAAGACGGCAAGATCGTGAACCGTGAGGTGCGCGACAAGATGGGACACCACCAGTTTGTGCACGAGGAAGGACTCGTAGACGAGCAAGGTCGCCACGGTTTCGGTCCCGGAAGCCAAGACAGGCACGCCTCAATGGCGCAAGCGATCACGGACTGCGATGTTCTCCTCTGCGGCGGCATGGGCTGGGGAGCCTTTGAGAGCATGAAGCAGGCCGGAATCAAGACCGTGGTGACGGATCTTACGGACATCGGCGATGCGGTCCAGGCCTATCTGGATGGCACCATCGTGGAGCGAACGGATCTCTTGCACTAGACTAGATTCACCGATAGGAGGTGTTTACTATGGGCGGGTACGGAAGAGGCCGCGGTGGCTATGGCCGCGGCATGGGCTTCGGCAGAGGCTATTGGAGTGGCTCGGCGCCCGGCGTCGGATATGGCCAAGGTTTGGGAAGAGGCAACCCATATCCCTACTGCCGCTTCTATCCCTGGCTTCCTCGCCGATGGTGGGCCATGGGTATCAACCCGTACGGTACTGGGTCTAGCCCGTGGACCGTTCAGAACCCATCACCGTGGCTGGGGCCTCAGGGCATCTAGGTCCTAACCACACCTTGACGACAACTGGAAAGGAGTCCGCAGATGCGTCATCGCTGGATGTATTACGCTACAGGGCTGCCAGGTTGGATGCGGTTTGGCTACAGTCCGGGCTGGGTTGGCAGAAGCCCCACGGGACTTGGCCCGGCTGCCACCTACCTGACGACCGGTCAGTGGCCGATGCCAACCGGCTACCCGATCTCGGGCGTACCACCGGCAGCGGGCTTCGCGCCCACCGGATTCGGTCCCATGGACGAACTGTCCACGCTCCGGACTCAGGCCGAGTGGCTGAGAAGCCAGCTAGAGGCCATCACCAAGAGACTAGAAGAACTAGAGAAACAAAGCTAGGCCACCGGCCGAGATCCAGGCGGGCAGCGACATGACTGAGGGCTTCGGCAACGACGGTCCTGTGGCGCTGTTGTGTCTGTTCGGCTAACGGCCTGAGCACTTGGTCCTTCAACAGGAGGTAAGGGAATGAAAGTAGTCGTGAGCGCCGTGCAAGAAGGCTTGGATGCAGAGGTGAGCCCAGTCTTCGGGCGTTGCCCTGCCTACGTCTTCGTGGACAGCGATACCATGGAATTCGAGACGGTGCCCAACCCGGCTATGTCCGCTGCGGGTGGGGCCGGAATCCAAGCAGCTCAGTTCGCGGTCAGCAAGGGTGCCCAGGCTGTACTCACCGGCAACGTGGGACCCAACGCCTTCAATGTGCTTCAGCAAGCAGGTATCACCATCTATCCCGTCTCAGGAGGCACCGTCAGGCAGGCGGTGGAAGCCCTCAACAGCGGCCAGCTAGGACCTGTCTCGGCAGCGACCTCCGGCATGCACGGAGGCATGGGCGGTGGGATGGGGCGTGGTATGGGCGGTGGCATGGGGCGTGGTATGGGCATGGGCCGCGGCATGGGTATGGGTGCCGGCATGGGCATGGGTGCCGGAACATGGACCGCGCCGACCGCTGCTCCCAGTGGACCCGCCAGGTCGACGGAGGAAGAACTCTCGGAGTTGAAAGGGATGGCCCAGTCGCTGAAACAGCAACTCGACGACGTTGCCAAGCGAATCGAAGACCTGGAGCAGAAGGAGTAGCGAGCTCGCGGCACCAGGAACCGAGGGGAGTATGAACAGCAACATAGCCATGCTCTACGTAGACGAGCATCGCTGTTCCGGGTGCGGTGTGTGCGCAAACGTGTGCCCGCATGGCGCCATCGTCATCGAGAACGGCACGGCCTCCATTCGCCAGGCTCTCTGCAACCACTGCGAGGCTTGTGCAGCGGCCTGTCCTGAGCGAGCCATTCTCTCGGTGACAGAGACCGCCTTGGTTCCAGAGGCTGACCGAGCGCGAGCGGTCCGACCTCAGGAGCCTTCCCGCCCGGCTTCGGTGGTGGCCCGCGCCGCACCGGCCCTCGGCGCGGCTCTGCTCTTCTTCGGGCGTGAGGTGGTGCCACGTGTGACGGACTACGTACTGGATGTGGTCGACAGACGGATCCACCAGGATTCTACAGACCTGGCCGAACGGTCGCAGGTCCCCGCAGACTCACAAACGGCGTCGGGATCCGGGCGCCGTCGTCGAAGACGACACCGTGGAGCGTGATGGACTCGTCACATGCACGTAGGCCATGCATTCTACACTCCGTCTCTGCGGCGGCCCGTCGCGTTGAGCGCCCTCACCATCTGTTCGCTGACGTTGTGTCTGCTCGGCTGCTCGTCGTCCGGAGCGGAGCACACGGAGCTGACCGGGAATCCCATGAGTTCTCCAGCTTCACTCATCGGGAGCACTGAAGCAGTGACCATAACGGTCGTCTACGACAATCACAATTATGACCCTCGACTCCAGTCGGACTGGGGCTTCGCCTGTGTCGTAGAGCTGGGGCAGACGACCCTGCTGTTCGATACCGGCGGGAATGGAGACATCCTGCTCGCCAATATGTCAACATTGAAGCTCGATCCGCTGGCGATTGATCATGTGTTCCTTTCGCACATCCATGGTGATCACACGGGGGGCCTGGCCGCGGTGCTGGCGACGGGCGTTCGCCCCATGGTCTGGGTGCCTCGTTCCTTCCCCATCACCTTCAAGGATCGAGTGCGAGCCTACACCGAGGTGCAGGAGGTCAGCGGAGCCACAAAGATCCTGCCGCAGGCTCACAGTACGGGCGAGCTAGGATCAGCCATCATCGAGCAGTCCTTGGTCCTGGAGACGAGTCGCGGCCTGGTGGTGATCACTGGCTGCGCGCACCCGGGAATACTGAACGTGCTGGGCAAGGTGAAGGAACAACATTCCGCTGGGCTCTATATGGTTCTAGGCGGCTTCCATCTGGGAGGGGCATCCGACGCCGAACTCGAGCGTATCGTCAGCCAGATGCAAGGATGGGCAGTCCAGCGAGTCGCCCCCTGCCACTGTACCGGCGATGAGGCCATACACTCCTTTGCAGAAGAGTGGGATGAGGGCTTCGTGACCACCGGCGCGGGAACAGTCATTGCCGTCACCGATTGAAGGGTTGCCTGTTGTAGTCATTCTTGAGGTAGTTTAGACTCTATGCCACCAGAGGTGAGACCATGCCCATCTACGAGTATCGATGCACCCGGTGCGGAGAGAAGACAGAAGCCCTGGTCCGTGCGGAAGGGACGGCTCCCAGTTGTCCTTCCTGTGGCAGTCCTTTGCTGGAGAAGCTCTTTTCCACTCCCTACGTGATGAGTGCGGAGACCGCCCGACCCAAGGGGCGTACGTGCTGCGGGCAGGCGGAACGTTGTGCGACTCCGCCCTGCTCTACCGAACAGGGATGTAGACGAAGCTGATCGATACCGCGTACAGAAGGAGGTAGGCTCATGGACGAAGACGCAGCATCGTGTGTTGAGACCTCGGCCGGTCCCGTGCTCGCAGAACCGGAGGAAGCGCAAGCCCAGACACAAGCGAAGGGGGTGAGTGTGGCACCAGTACGTGTGGGCCAGCAAGCTCCCGATTTCGAGCTCAACGCTCACATAGACGGCGGCTTCAAGAACGTGCGGCTATCGGACTATCGCGGAAAGTGGGTTGTGTTGTGCTTCTACCCGGGTGATTTCACCTTTGTTTGACCCACCGAACTGTCGGCAGTTGCCGTCAAGTACGATGAACTGAAGGGGTTGGGCGCAGAGGTGCTGTCCATCAGCACGGACAGCCGCTTCAGCCACAAGATCTGGCAGGAGGTCGAACTCTCCAAGATGGTTGAGGGAGGCGTGCCCTTCCCGATGCTCTCGGATCAGGGTGGCCGTGTGGGCCGGGTCTACGGCGTCTACGACGAGGTCGCCGGCGTGAACATCCGAGGCCGCTTTCTCATCGATCCAGATGGCGTGATACAGGCCATGGAGGTCCTCACCCCGTCAGTAGGCCGAAACGTCAGCGAGCTCATGAGACAGTTGAAGGCCTACCAGCATGTGCGCGAGACCGGCGAGGTCACTCCCTCGGGCTGGCAGCCTGGCAAGCCGACGCTCAAGCCGGGGCCTAACCTGGCCGGAAAGGTCTGGGAGGTGTGGAAGCCCGACAAGGCCTTCTAGCCTGGCGAGGCACTCCGGCCCGTCTTGACCTGTGAGTGATCCATACAGAAGGACGCGCAGACTCATGTTGAGCCGTGCGACACGGGCAGACGAGTCGCGAGTGGGCTCCTGAGTCTGGCTCTCCGTGGTCTACGACGTCGAGTAGCAATGTTCTGCGCATGCTTTGACAGAGCGACGTCCCGTGCGGCCTGGGTCCGAACCGGGATCGGGCCGCGGACGGCTCGAGTGCTTGCCTTTGGCTCTGAGTGGAAGAGCTTAGGAGGACACGTTTGACCAATAGAGGAAACCAGCAGCCGCGACAGAGGGAGATCAGCAAGTTGCTTCGCGAACGGGGCAACCGGGTCACCCCGCAGCGGCGGGCAGTCCTCAAGATCATCCAGGAACACGAAGGACATCTCAGCGCTGACGAGATCTATAATCTCGCGCGCGATGACGTCCCTCGGCTGAGCCTTTCCACGGTCTACCGGACCCTGGATCTGCTCAAGGAGCTGGATCTGGTAACCGAGCTGCACCTTGCTGGGGACCATTACCGGTATGAAGCACAGTCTGGGCGCCACCAGCACCTGGTCTGCCTGGGCTGCGGGAAGGTGATCGAATTCCAATGCAGTCATTGCGGCACAATCTACAGGGAGTTGTTCTCCCAGCACGGCTTCGCCATCACCAGCAGTCGCGTCGAACTGCTGGGGTACTGCGAGGAGTGTTCCAAGGCCATGGACAACTAGCCGCCAAGTGCTCTGCCAGAACGAGGCCCCCGGCAGGAGGCAACTACAGATGATCGTGACTATAGCCAGCGGCAAGGGAGGTACAGGCAAGACGACAGTCGCCGTCAATATGGCACTGTCCGTCGCTCCCACGGGCGGCAACTCGAAACTGCTCTTCCTGGACTGCGATGTCGAGGAGCCCAATGCCCACCTTTTCCTCAAGCCAACCATCACGCGAAGTGAGCCCGTTTCCATCATGATTCCCAAGGTTGATGAGTCGCGTTGTCAGCATCACGCACGGTGCACACAGGTATGCCAGTTCCACGCGATCGCTGCTCTGCCGAATGCGACCCTGGTGTTTCCCGAATTGTGTCACGGCTGTGGGGGTTGTACCCTGGAATGCCCTGAACAAGCCATCAGCGAGGAGCCTCATCCCATCGGAATCATCGAAGAAGGGCACGTCAATGGGTTCGATTTCGGTCACGGTGTGCTCAACGTCGGCGAGCCGATGGCTACACCCATCATCCGTGAATTGAAGCGGCGCTTGAGCAACGAATCCGGCTTGGCCATTCTAGACGCACCGCCAGGCACGGCGTGCCCCGTGGTGGAATCGATGCGGGGAGCTGACTACGTCCTGCTGGTGACCGAACCCACACCCTTTGGCCTCCATGATCTCCGGCTGGCGGTACAGGTGGCACGCGACGAACTGGGGATACCCGTAGGCGTCGTCGTCAACCAGGACGGGGTGGGCGATGCCGGCGTAGATGAGTACTGTAGCGCCGAGGCCATCCCTATCCTGATGCGTATTCCTATGGATCGCCGCATTGCAGAGGCCTATTCCAGGGGAGTGACCGTGGTGGACGCACTGCCGGAGTATCGAGAGCGGTTCCAGGAGCTGCTGCAAAGCATGGAAACGGAGGCAGGGGCGTGAAGCAACTCGTCGTGTTGAGCGGCAAAGGAGGCACCGGCAAGACCACCGTCGCCGCAGCTCTGGCCCACCTGGCATCCCAGGAAACCGAGATCGTGATGGTGGACGCGGACGTCGACGCAGCCAATCTAGAGCTCGTTCTATCGCCCACGCTCCGAGAAGAGACGGCGTTCTTCAGCAGCAAGGTGGCCTCCATCGACCCCGAACTGTGTGTAGCCTGCGGGACCTGCGCGGATGTATGTCGTTTCGATGCTGTGATCGTTCCCGACGAAGAGACTGAAGAGGAGGCCTACGCTATAGACGACGTAGCATGCGAGGGCTGCGCCGTCTGCTACTACCAGTGCCCGTCCGAGGCCATCCGTATGGAGGAGCCGCAGGACGGTCTGTGGTTCAGATCCGACACCGCCTTCGGACCACTGGTCCATGCCCATCTCTTCGCCGGACAGGAGAACTCAGGAAAGCTGGTTGCCGAAGTACGGGAGCGCGCCAGGAAGCTCGCGTCCGAGGGTGCCCAGCCCTACATCATCATCGATGGTCCGCCGGGCATCGGCTGCGCGGTCATCGCCGCGGCCACGGGCGTAGACCTGGTCCTCGTGGTCATCGAACCCACAGTCTCTGGTGTTCACGACATGGAGCGGGTCCTAGGGGTGACAGATCACTTTGGGATCCCCGCGCTGGTCTGCATCAACAAGTACGACATCAATGCTGAGAAATCGATGGAGATCGATGAGTACTGCGCCGACAGGAACATCGAGGTCGTGGGGCACATACCCTTCGACACAGTGGTCACCGAGGCCATGGTGCAAGGCCAACCCGTGACCGCCTATCGAGACGGGCCTGTGACCGAGGAGCTAGTCGAAGTGTGGAAGAAGGTACGAGACAGGGTAGCTCAGGTCTAGCTCGGCTCCTCAGCCCCACGACTGTGGGGTCATCTGCTGCTTCTAAGCTGCACCATGATCGTGCCCGCGATCACCAGCCCCAGTCCCGCCACGTCGATGAGCGTCAGGTGTTCCCCCAGGAAGACCCACCCGAGCACCGCGATTTCCACGATCATCACGTTGGTGATGATGTTGGCTTCGAGCGCTGTCAGGGTCCGCAGGCTGTGATTCCACATCACGAAGGTCAACGCCGTGTTCACCACGCCGAGCCACAGAATCATCAGCCAGTTGCTGAGACTGATGGGCGGCAGCCCTTGAACCGCCACCCCGCAGGCCAGCAGCACTACACCACCCACTCCCATACTCACCGACGTCACCAGTAGAGGCGACACGGTCTCCGATCGTGCGACGTCACGGCCCAGGAGGGTCCCTAGTGCAAAACCCACCATCCCTACCAGGGCGGCGGCCACTCCCACCAACTCTGACGCGGGGATGTCCACTGGGTAGAAGTACGTGTAGATGCCGAGCATCGCCACGAGGACTCCGCACCATTGCACTCGGCTCGACGGTTCGCGAAGCAGTGCCCCGGCGAGCATTGCCACCAGGATGGTATTGAAGGCGAAGAGCAGGCGAGTGGTTACTGTGGGTAGGTAGACGAGGGCCACGAACTGTCCACCCACGCCCACGGCGTACAGCGTCAAACCAAGCGCACCCAGCAGAAGCCAGGAGCGGAGAGTCAGGCTGCCTAGCACTCGACGATTCGATCCGGTCAGGGAGAGAGGAAGCACCACCAGGAAGGCTACGAAGTAGCGCAGCCCGGCGAAGGTGAGCGGTGGGATGTCTTGCAGACCTAGCTTGATCAGCACCCACGATGAGGACCACAGAGTGACGACGACGAACGCCAGGAGAACTGCTGCGAGTCGTGAGGGTACCTGAGGCGTTCTCATCGGTATCCCTCGACCAGTCCCACACGGCACATGTGCGTCCCCGTGTCAGGGCACAGGCCGAGCACGAGGCGCCGACCTTCAATCGACTGTGGCTTCGGTCCCCTCCCAGGACTCCCTGGCCCTGAGGAGCACTCCTCGCTCGTTCTCGTAGGATATCGTTTCCATGGCTTCGTCGATGGTGAACCAACGAGCCTCGTCCACCTCCCAACCGTGCTCAGCAACATCGCCTCCTTTGCATCTTAGCAGATAGTAGTGCACGAACTTGTGATAGAGCACCTTGCTCTGGGAGTCACGATACCAGTATTCGATGTATCCCAGATCGGCCTCCGACTGCCCGCGCAGACCTGCTTCCTCTCTCACCTCTCGCAGAGCCGCCTTCAGTGGCTTCTCGCCCTTCTCTATGAGCCCCTTGGGCAGTCCCCACACCGTGCCCTCCTGCGTGGAGATGAGCACTACCCACATCTCCCCTTCGCAAACCCGGTAGATCACCCCTCCGGCCGATCTCTGTATTGTTGCCTTGCCCATGCCTCTGTCTCCTAAACGTGAGAGCCTAGCAGTCTGAGAATCCTAGCACCGCGTCGTCGACGGGGCAAGTGGATTCGGTCCCTGAGGGAGCTCGTTCATCGTCGCCACCCAAGAACTGGGTGGCGAGCGGCCTAGTGCCTGGGGACGATTCCTTACCTATCCTGCTGTGGATCAGGCGAGTTCCTCGCGACGAGACCTTGCGCACACATCGGAAGCTGCTATACTAGGCGTGGCCCCGCCGGGGACGGCGTCGCCCGAACCGCGGCTATCGAGCAAGGAGGCAACGGAAAGGTATGGATGCTCCTTCACCTGCTGGAGCGCTCACACTGGAGCCCATAGGTCGCGTCGAGAATGAGGTGCAGCTCGGGGAGCGCGTGACTTGGGAAGAGATCGACTCCCGTGTGGTGATCGACGAGCGGTGGGTCGAGGGCCTCGAGGGGTTGGGCGAGTTCTCCCACGTCGTGGTTCTCTTCTGGCTCGACAGGCCCCGCGAAACACAGATACCTCTCAAGGTGCATCCTGAGGCCAAGGAAGACCTGCCCCTGGTCGGGCTCTTTGCCACGCGGACACCGTATCGACCGAACCCCATCGGGATGACGACCGTGCAGTTGCTCCGGGTGGAAGGGAACACCTTGCACGTGCGGGGCCTAGACGCCTTCGACGGCACGCCGGTGCTCGATATCAAGCCCTATCTGGTCCGGGGCGACTTGAAGCGGGATGCGTCAGTGCCAGGTTGGCTCTGGGACCTGTGGGAGCGACACGACTCTGGCACGTGATCGGCTCGGCATCGTACGAGGGTGCACGAAACGCGGTTCAGTCCTGGCCCTTCAGCAGCTCTTCGGCTCTCTGAACGATCTCTTCCACGTCGGCCAGAGGTCCTTTCCCTTCGATGCCCGTGGCCAGAGTCCCCACCTTGGGCTCCACGAAGCGGTAGCCCAACTGGCTGAGTTTCTCTATGTTGGCCTGAACCACTGGATTCTCGTACATATTGACGTTCATGGCCGGAGCTATGAGCACCGGGGCTTTGGTAGCCATCACGGTACATGTCAGAAGGTTGTCTGCGATGCCGTGGGCGATCTTGCCGATGGTGTTGGCGGTGGCTGGTGCAATCAAGACCAGACTCGCCTTCTCCGCCAGCGAGATGTGCTCGATTTGCCAATCGGTCGAAGGCGCAAACATGTCCACGGGCACCGGATTCCCCGTCAGGCTCCGGAAAGTCAGCGGGTCCACGAGCTTGGTGCCAGCCTCCGTCATCATCACTATGATCTCAGCACCCTTGCTCTGGAGCCTTCTGGCCAGCGTAGGCGCTTTGTAGGCCGCAATGCTACCGGTAACCCCCAAAACTACCGTTTTGCCGCTTAGAGACATCCTGGACCTCCTGTGCAACGACGGGCTATGCTGCTCCTGCTTCCAGCCTCTGTGCCACGGCGTCTAGGAGCAAGCGAGCGATCTCTTCCTTCCCCTCAGCTGCCGCCTCAATGTCCCCGGCTTGGTTCACCAGGTAGCCGACGTGGCGCCCCTGCTCCACCTGCCGCAGGTCGTTGGCAAGCACCAGGTCCGCCCCGTTGCCCAGCAAAGACCGAAACGCCGCTTCGACCAACTCTTGCCGGGACTTTTCTACCTCCAGCTTGAAACCGACGAGTACAGTCGACGGCTGTAGCTTCTTGATGATCTTGATCACTTTCGGTGTCCGAACGAGCTTCACCAACCATTCGTCCTGCCCGGATGGTGTCTTCTCCTCCAGGGAGGCCTCTGGCACATAGTCGAGTACGGCCATGGAGTGGATAACGGCGTCGAACTGTCCAGCAGCTAGCTCGGTGTTCATCACCTCCACCAGGTCGCTCACCGTCTCGATCTCGATCAGCCTCAACCGGGCCGGCGCATCGGACCCCAAAGCGTCGACACTGGGAGCAAGGCTTCCCTTCCCGTAGACGAAAGTCACGTCCGCGCCCCGCGACAAGGCCTCTGTAGCCAAGAGCACGCCCAGACGACCGGTGGACTTGTTGGTGATGTAGCGTACTGCATCCAGCGGTCCCCTGGTGGGCCCAGAGGTGATCAGCAGCCGCTTGCCAGCGAGATGCTCCAATCTCCCCTCCCCAAAATCAAGCCAGGCCGTATCTTAGGTACTCTGAACGGCACGGGTGGCCCCAGGCCACGTGTAGCTCCCGGCCCGCAGGTCTGCCTGTGAGGGACCAGATGGTCCCGAACACATCGTCGAAAGCCGTCCCCTTCTCCGGCGGGTCGTGGTTACCGCGGCAGATCGGGGCTTCGTGGTCGCGGAGCAACTCCCTGATGGCTGGTTCGTCAACGTGGCCTGCCATCTCAGAGCACCACGCGGTCACTTTCTCATAGCGCGCCACAGAGCGCTCTTGTCTCCTTCTGCCCCCCTCGGACAGTTGAGCCTCGGGCTCCTCCCGACCTGGAAGGTGGTTGGTGGCCAGCAGGAATCCGTTCTCGGCCTCCCGGAATGCCACTCCTCCCGGCAGGGCCTCTGCCACAGCGGCCTCACCGAGAGCATCGACGATCAGGTAGTTGAACGCGCTCAGATGTGGCACCGAAGCCACCAGATCACAGGCTTCCCGCACATAGCGACAGGTGTCCAGCATGATGTCCATGATCAGGTGCCATGTCAGGCCAGGCCCGGTGTTTTGCCGTCGAGGCAAGACGGACAGGAACACGCCCAGGCCCGCCTCATTCAGTCCGCCCGGGCTTCCGGCCCAGTGGTGGGTGACGCGCAGGCTTCGACGAGCACGCTGGGGCTTCATCTCTCGCAACTCACGCCATTCTCGGGCGTGATAGAACCAATCATAGTTGACTCCCACGATCAGGGAATCGTCTGCTGTGCACGACGGCAGAACAGCCAGGTTGGTGCAACCTATCTGGCCCGAGGAATCCCTGGCGTAGAAAAGCGCCTTGAAGTCGTTTCTGGCAAGCTTCCCGCCGTCGATCATGCCCTCCACCTTGTCCAGGAGGGCGGGGTATGTGTCGGCAACCACAGCTTCGCAGCCCAGGGCCAGCGTCAGAGTCTCCTCATCGGCCTGTGGGACTCTGAGGCCTTCCAGGGCGGTCCCCATCTGACCACCGATCTCGTAGTAGCTGCCTTCGAGCAGCTTGAAGCGAGGTGGTGAAGTGTAAACGTTCAACTGTTGTCTGCTCTCAGCCCGGCCAACAAGGCAGGCACAACCTCGTGGACGTCTCCCACGATGCCCACGTCCGCGAACTTGAAGATGGCAGCCTCAGGATCGGTGTTGATGGCCACGATGAACCTGGCGTCCTTGATTCCCAGATAGTGTTGGAGGGCGCCGGAGATGCCGCAGGCTACGTACAGGTCGGGCGCAACGGGCGTGCCACCTGCCCCTCCTACCCAGTACTCCTCTTCCACCCAGCCCTCGTCCAGAGCGCCTCGGGAGGCACCGATGGCTGCCCCTAGCTGACGAGCGAGCTCCTCCACCAGCTCGAAGCCCTCGGGTCCGACACCTCTGCCACCGGCGACGACGATACTCGCCTCCTGCAGCGCGGGCCGGGGCAGTTCCTCCACAGTCCCTACGAAACGCGCCCCCGCCGATTCCTCTCCCCACTCCGGCACGACCTGCTCGATCTCCGGAAAACGAGATCGATCCGGCGGATAGGGCTCAATGGCACCCGGGCGGAGCGTGGCCAGGTGGGGGTCCTTGGTCGTGCAAGCACTGGTAATCATCAACTCTCCGCCGTAAGTTGGACGCGTGCCCAGCAACAGCCGCTCGGCCTGATCCACCTCCAGTTTGGTGCAATGGGACAGCAGGCCCGTTTCCAGTTGCTGGGCCAGTCGCGGCGCCAGGTCGTCTCCCATTTCTGTGGCCCCAAGAAGGACGATCTCAGGGTTCTTCTCTTTGATCAAACGCCCTAGCGCCGCGGCGTA
>DAOUEW010000285.1:0-4713 GCA_034430275.1 Anaerolineae bacterium
GGTGATCAGCTACAGCCTGATCTTCGTTTTGTCATTTGTGCTCGCGGGTTCTTTCACCTTCCTCCTGGCCAGGCACCTCTCGGTCAACAGAATCGCCTCGTTCGTAGCGGGTGCCATCTTCTCCTTCTGTGCCTACCACTACGCACATGGTTTGGCGCACATGCACGTCTTCTCGATACAGTGGCTGCCCCTCTGCGCCCTGGCACTGCTACGATTCTGGGACCGACCTGGAATAGGACGAGCGGCGTATCTGGCTCTAGGCCTGGTGCTGGTGGTGACGGACTCGCCCTACTATGCGCTATACTTTGCGGCTCCCGTCCTGGTATGCTTCATCGTCTACCAGATATGGAGAGACCGGGCCAGGCTCTTCGAGCGGAGGTTCATCGCTGGCGTGGTGCTGGCCTTGGGAGTGGCAACCGCGAGCGCAGTCATGGTCTATCCACGCATGTTCTTCCCAGATCAGGAGATAGCAAAGGCGATCGCGCGGCAGACCAGCGACGTGGAGAAGTATTCTGCCGATCTGATGGCCTATGTGCTTCCATCGCGGATGCACCCCCTGTTCGGCGGGTTGGTTGCCCCCGTCTACGCCAGGTTCATGGGTTTTCCCAACGACGCAGAGATGATAGTGTTCGTGGGGTATGCCGCCCTTCTGCTGGCTGTCTGGGGACTGATCCGGGGGCGAAGGACTGACGCGGCCTTCTGGGCTTTGCTGGGGCTGGCTGGTCTGACTCTCTCCCTGGGCCCTGTCCTACAGGTCAACGGCGTCCAGGTGATCAGTTCTCCCTACGCAGCACTGATGCGACTTCCCATCTTCGGGAGCCTGCGCTGCCCCGGTCGGGCCAGTGTCACCTTGCAGCTCGCCGTGGCGGTGCTAGCCAGCTATGGTCTGGACGATCTATTGGGCAGAATGGGCAACCGCACGACGGCTAGGGCATTCCTGGGTGCCGTAGTCGTCGTAGTTGTCTCCTTCGAAAGTCTCTACGACCTGCCTTATCCTACTTCGTCGGCAGCATTGCCAGCGTTTTACCACCAGCTTGCCGCACAGGACGAGCAGTTGGCCATTCTCGAGCTGCCGACAGGAGCGGGCCGCCAGAGGAACACAGCCTGGTACATGCTGTATCAGACCTATCACGGCAAGGAGCTGGCGCATGGCTATGTGGCACGTCCACCCGAGAGTGTGACCCTGTTCCCTTCCTGGGTCCTGGGGGCGAGGCTGCTCTCGCCTCCCATGAGGCTGCTCGACAGTGACACCTGGCCTGCCTTCGAGGCTGCCTTCGCCGACCTGCTGGCATACAACGACATTCGGTACGTCATCGTTCGGCAACAGGCAGGGCCCTCTGCCCTCCCCTACTCGGAAGAACAATATCGAGAGGTAAGAGCGTCACTCACCCGTTCGTTGGGCGAACCAGTCTACGAAGACGAAGGGCTGGAGGCGCGTCAGGTGTCACCTCGTGTGGCGGAGGTTCGGGGGTCCCTTGGGGGGTGGTTACAGCTCGTCGATCACAAGTTGGTGAGAACGACTGATTGTCCAGGGGATACCGACGAATGCACTTTCCTGGTCACGTTCTGGCAGGCCAGCGCACCTGTGGACGAGAAGTATTGGCTCTATCTTCGGGTGACCAGGCAGAATCAAGACAGGGCGATCGCGTCTCGCTCCCACGTACTGGGCTATCAGTATGCGCTCGAGGGAAAGGTGGCCTGCTACGACACAAGGCGGTGGGCTCCGGGTGTGGTTGTCACGGACTACACCCTGCTGCCTTCCACGGACTCGGAGGGGGCTCTTCTGGATGCGCCTCTGGATATCAGGTTCTTCGTCGCCGATCGAAAGACGATGGACAGGCTGGAGGCACAGTCTGACTACTACGCGATCGACGACAAGGGCCGTCTCCTGATCGATACCTTCTACCCTTGAGCAGGATGGCGGGAGCTTCTGTGCCGATGGCAGCGAAACCCAAGGCGTGCCTGGCGGGGAGATCCCTCTACGTGGAGGAAGAAGTGGCTCACCTGTCAGACGGCTGGCGCGATAGCTGAGCGAGGGAACCAGAATGCCAGGCAAGGGCACAACAACTGGCAGTGCACCCGAGCGCCTCTCTCCAGGCCGGGAGTTGATCCTGGTTTCGGCTCTTTACTTGCTCCTAACGGTCATACTGACCTATCCCACGATGGTCAGGATGGCCAGCAGCATTCCGGGGGCATGGGATGCGCCACGCATGGTCTGGGACATCTGGGCCTTCTCTCGTGCCGTCGTCGATCCCCAGATTCCTCTGAGCACGACCGATCTGATCTTCCACCCGCTCCCCGACGTGCCCACACTGTGGGAGGGAACGCCCTCTCTATTCCTCGCGGTTCCTCTGGAACTCCTCATGGGGCCCGTGATCACCTACGATCTGATCTTTGCCTTGTCATTTGTGCTCGCTGGTTCATTCACCTACCTCCTGGTCAGGCACCTCTCGGTCAACAGAGTGGCCTCGTTCGTAGCGGGTGTCGTATTCTCCTTCTCTGCGTACCACTACGCCCACGGCCTGGGCCACACGCACATCTTCTCCGTGCAATGGCTGCCTCTCTGTGTCCTGTCGCTGCTGCGATTCTGGGACCGACCAGGAACCGGACGAGCTGTGCACCTGGCTCTGGCCCTGGTGCTCGTGATCGCGGACTCGCCCTACTATGCCTTGTATTTCGCAGCTCCCGTCCTGGTGTGTTTCTTCGTCTACCAGATGTGGAGAGACCGGGCCAGGCTCCTCGAGCGACGGTTTCTCGCCGGCCTGCTGCTGGCGGTGGGAGTAGCAGCCGCGAGCGCACTCATGGTCTATCCACGCATGTTCTTCCCCGACCCGGAGACGGCCGAGGCGATCATGGCCGTCGCCCGTGATATGGAGATGTATTCTGCCGACCTGATGGCATACATCGTCCCCTCTCCGGCTCACCCGATATTCGGCACTTTGGTGGCCCGCGTTTACGCCGGGTTCGCGGCCTATCCCAACGACTCAGAGATGGTCGTGTTCCCGGGCTACGTCGCCCTCTTGCTGGCTGGCTGGGGACTGATCCGCGGGCGCAGGTCGGATGTGGCGTTGTGGGCCTTATTGGGGCTGACCGGCCTGACCATCTCCCTGGGGCCTGTCTTGCAGGTGAACGGCGTAAGGGTGATCGGTCTGCCCTACGCGGTGCTGATGAGGCTTCCCATCTTCGGGGCCGTGCGCTGCCCTGGTCGGGCCAGTGTTGTGGTGCAACTCGCCGTGGCAGTGCTAGCCAGCTATGGTCTGGATTCCCTGTGGGGCAAGTTAGGGAACCGTGGCAAGCTGAAGGCGGTCCTTGGAGCCCTGGTGGTCGTGGTTATCTCCTTCGAGACCCTCTACGATCTGCCCTATCCCACGTCGTCGACAGCGTTACCGGCCTTCTACACGCAACTCCTCGCTGACGAGGACCAGACGGCCAATTACGAGCTGCCCACAGGCCCGGACTACGAGTCGAGCACAGCCTGGTACATGCTCTATCAGACCTATCACGGCCGGAAGCTGGCGCACGGCTACGTGGCGCGTCCGCGCGAGACTATAGTCCTCTTTTCTGCCTGGGTCCTGCGGGCGATGCTGCTTTCGCCCCCCATGGAGCTACTGGATAGCAACGACTGGCCTGCATTCGAGGCCGCTTTTGCAGACCTGCTGGCCTACAACGACATCCGATACGTGATCGTCCAGCGAGTGGCAGAGCGCCGTTCAGAGGCCTACTCGGAGGAGCAGTACCGAGAGGTGAAAGCGTCCCTCACACGTTCGCTGGGAGAGCCAATCTACGAGGACGAAGGGCTGGCGGCCCACGAGGTGTCGCCTCGTACCGCTGAAGTTCGGGCTTCTTTAGGGGAGCGGTTGGAGCTCATTGATCACATGTTGGTGAGAACGGCTGCCTGTCCAACCGAGGCTGACGAATGCACCTTTCTCGTCACGTTCTGGCGGGCCAAAGCTCCTGTGGAAAAGAAGTACGGGTTCTACCTCCGGGTCACCAGGCACGAGCAGGACAGGGCGGTCGCGTCGCGTTCCCACCTGCTCGGTTACCAGTACGCACACGGGGATAAGGTGGAATGCTACAAGACGACGTGGTGGGCCCCAGGTGTGGTTATTACGGACTACACACTGCTGCCTTCCACGGACTCGGAGGGGGCTCTTCTGGATGGGCCTCTGGATATCAGGTTCTTCGTCGCCGATCGAAAGACAGGAGAGAGGCTGGAAGCGCACTCTGACTACTACGCCATCGACGACAAGGGCCGCATCTTGATCGATAGCTATTGGCCCTGATTGGGCGACGGGACCGAGACCAGTCGTGCGCGCCAACGGGAGCCGCGTTCTGCCCACCAGTCGATCCTCTCTTGCCAACTCTGCCCACCTGGGCGAGAATCCTCCCGGTGTTCCCCCATGGAGAAGGCGCGCGAGCCCTCAGGAAGATCCGAGGAGGGCTATTCTGTGTGGTCTCGTCAAGAGGTGGCAGTTGAACATACTGGTCATTGCGTTGCGCGGACCCTCGAATCGGAGGAGGGCTGACGGGGGCAGGGAGGTCCTCGTACATCTTGGCAAGCGCTGGGTTGAGCAGGGGCACCGGGTCAGGGTCTTGTCCATCTGTGAGGGGACCGCGTTCCCCCGGAGAGAGATGGCATGTGGGGTGGAAGTGATCCGGTCGGGGAGCTTTCTCTCGGCGTTGGTGGTCCTGCCATACGTTTATACAACAGAA
>DAOUEW010000286.1:0-11614 GCA_034430275.1 Anaerolineae bacterium
TCGCAGGAGGTAGCGGACAACTACGGAGCAGATGGATACGCGCCGAACGCAGCGAACGCGGTGCAAGAGGCGATCCAGATGGTGAGCCGATTGAGGGAGATGGGGAAGGCCTAGACGTGTCATAGCGACACGGGAAGGAGAAGTGCAGATGGCAGAGCAACCACAACCCAGGCAAGAGACTATGTCTGCGGGTGAGCGGCTGGGCGCCATCCTGATGCGGCAGCGGCCGGACAGGGTGCCGTTCATGCCTTTCATCTTCGGCTACTGTGCCAAGAATGTGGGTTATCCCATCAGAGCCGTGTATGACGATGCGGAAAAGAGCTTCTGGGCGCAGATGTGGACGGCGGAGATGTTCGGCTACGACGGCGGGGCTTTGTACGGTTATGCCTCCTACGGTGGCTGGGAGTTCGGCGGCGGGATCAAGATGCCGGAGAGCGAGTGGGAGCAGGCGCCGGTGGTGACCGAGTTTCCCGCCACGACCCCAGAGGCTGTAGATGCCCTAGAGGTGCCTGAGGTGGAGACTGCGGGCTGCTATCCTGTGGCCATTGAGTTCTGCAAGATCCAGCAGCAGTTTGGCATGCCCATCATGCCCTTCATCCCAGGGGCGTTCACTGGCGCCGGCAATGTGTGCGAGGTGGATGTGCTGTGCCGGTGGATGATGAAAAAGCCGGAGGTCGCCCACAAGCTGCTGCGCAAGGTGACCGATTTCGCGAACAAGGTTACAGACTACTTCGCAGACAACTTCCCGAACTATCCCGCGCTGCCGTTCACAGGTGAGGCCACGTCGGCGAACCAGATCATCTCCCCTAAGCAGTTCGAGGAGTTCGCCCTCCCTTACATGAAGGAGATACACGACCATATCCTCGAGCGTGGGACGAAGCACATCTTCTGTCACATCTGCGGCGAGCAGAACCTGAATCTGAAGTACTGGGCCCAGATGGAGTACGGCGATCCCGGTATCCTCAGCTTTGGCCACGAGGTCGACCTAAGCACGGCCATAGAGTATTTCGGGGACAAGCACGCGATTGCGGGCAACGTGGAGCCCCAGGTGATCCAGAACGGGACCAACCAGCAGGTGTATGAGCTCGCGAAGGCCTGCGTAGAGAAGGCCAAGATGGCTCCGAGTGGATATCTGCTCATGGCCGGATGCGAGGTTCCGGTGCAGGCGCCGCCATACAACATCTACGTGATGAAGAAGGCCGTGATGGAGCACGGCTTCTACGACTAGTCTGTACATCTGGCTCGGACCCGGTGACGTGCCGGGTCCGAGCTCCACTCTCGCAAGCAGCCATCTACGTGCGCACGTTGACGTGCCTCGTGGCGAGTGGCGATGACGTAGCCCGAAGATGCTGTTTGACGATGATCGGTGTTATAGCTCTGCCTGGGTCAGAGAGGCATGGACTGCTTGCAGGGCGTCGCCTCTCGGGACATGGTGCCGCAGGACGGCGGAGCAGGAGGGCTCCAGATGAGAATCTCCGGCGAGGAGCGCAGGAAACAGATACTCAAGGCGGCTAGGGGAGTCTGCGCCGAGAAGGGGTTTGCTGGGACCACGCTGGACGACATCGCGGAAGGGGCTGGGGTCAGTAGGGCGCTGGTGGTTCAACACTTCGGGACGAAGGAGGGCGTTTACGAGGCCCTTTCGGAGCTTGCTGCGCGGGCCCATCCGCTGGAAGAGGACACCGAGGTCAAGCGATGCATTGCAGAGGAGGATGACTTCGGCGTCTTCCACGCCTGCGCAGAACACGTCTTCGAGAACAACATGCGGGATGCAGAGCGCTCCAACTTGCGCCTGACGGTGTTCAGCATGTTGGAGAACCCGGAGTTGTTCCGGAAATACGCCGACGCGCGAAATGGCGCGTGGGAAAGCGTGATCTCATACATTGAGGCCAGGCAGGAGGAAGGTGCGTTTCGTCGCGTGGATGCCAGGTGCGTGGTGGAGGGCTTCAAGAGCATGGTTGTGCACCTGGCGGGGGAGGTCATGCACCGGGAGGACCCTCCGGACAGGGAAGGCTTCTACGATGTCATCGACGCCATGATTCGGCTCATGCTGGCTGGGCTCAAGGGTTAGGGTACGTCGGCTGGCTCTACTCTGGTGGCTACTCAGCAGACTCTCCGGCTGGCGAGAAGCCGACCACGAAGTAGGATCGGCGCGCAACGCACCAGCTTGTGTCCAGCCAATTTCCTTGGCACAATAGAGGTGTGCGCGGCTAGGTGCTGGTGGTATGTGACCCCGCGGGCAGGCTGGGCTCTGTCCGGCTGCTTGAGCCAGCGAGCCTCCGTCGTCATCCTGGTTAACATTATGATCTCCTCGATCACGCTTGGGATCAGGATCTAGGGGAGGCCTGGCCTGTGGTTTTCATCGGAATCTGTGCTGCGCCAGTTGCGGCAGGGTTGACATGGCCGGTCCACTTGGCGTATGCTTATATAACTAACAATTCAGTGAGTTACCGATCCGGAAGCCGTCTTGTGGAACGGAGAACGTTGCGCATATCATCTGTCATGAACGGGGGGCCTACGGGAGTGGGGCGTAGCTCACGTGACAGGATGCACTGGTCGCCGGGACACCTGGACGGAGCGTTCGAGCCGCGACAGGTGCTCGAGCAAATCGGAGTCGCGGAGGGGGACGTGTTCCTGGACGCGGGCTGTGGCGAGGGGCGCTTTTCTATTCCTGCCGCGTCGATGGTGGGAGCATCGGGGAAGGTGTACGCGGCTGATACCTCCGCCGAGCGTATAGCAGCACTGGAGGGGCTAACTCACCACAGCGGTCTGGACCAGGTTGAGGCCTTTGTAGCGGACGTGATCGAGCAGATTCCAGCTCCAGCGAATACGGTAGACGTCTGCCTCATGGCGAATGTGTTCCACGACTTTGCAGAGAAGGGAGCCGTGCGCGGGGAGCTGAGCGAGATCAAGCGCGTGTTGAGACCGGAAGGAACCCTGGCTATCCTGGACTTCCGGAAGGATGTGGATAGGCCGCCAGGTCCACCGCTATCACGCCGGCTGAATCCGCTGGAGACCGAGCGCTTAGTGTCTCGATACGGGTTCCGGCAGGAGAGCAGCGCCGAGGTCGGCAGGTATCATTATCTAAGCATCTTCAGACTGGTGGAGAAGCCGGCAAAGCCAGAAGTAGGTTGTCGCTGATAGCCAGACCCATGGGAGGGCGATCATGCCAGTATACGAGTACGAGTGTCAGTCCTGCCAGAACCGGTACAGCGAGATCCTGAGCATCAGGGAGAGTGAGAATCTGCCCGCCTGCCCGAGCTGCGGAAGCGAGAATGTCCGAAAGCTGATCTCGTCCGTCGCGGTGGTGCGATCCTCCCAGGAGAAAGCCGAGGACCGCGCCAAGGCAGTGACTCAGATAGATCCCACCAAACCCCAGGAAGTGGCGAAGTACTTCAAGGACCACGGATCCAGGTTTGGAGCGGATGACTTCCGAGGCACGGATACGTGGCACGACGCTGTGGACAGAGTTGCGGAAGGCGGGCCGACACTAGACGAGTAGTGGTGCGGACGCCCCGTGTGCGCAATGAGCACAGGAGGTGCTGATGACTAGGGTTGTGGTTGATGCTGGCATTTGCGGTTTCACGACCACTATAGAGGCCACGACGACGGGAAAGCGTAGGGTGTCAGTTGAGGTTAACAGTGACTGCGAAGCGGTCGCCGGGATGAACGGTGAGCTACAGGACATGGGTTGGATGGAGGCACTGGGTCAACCGGGCAGGTCGATGGTCTGGCAGTGTGCCTGCGCGCATATCCAGCACCCCTCTTGCCCTGTGCCCATGGGGATTCTCAAAGCCATTGAGGTGGAGCTCGACCTGGCCTTGCCCAGGGACGTCGTGATCCACTTCGAGGATGTAGAGAGTGGGTGACTTACATAACGGAAAAACGGAGTAGGTGAAGGGGTAAGGTCATCATGAGCGACAAGAAGAAAGAAGAGCACCTGGTCATCTTTCAGCCCTCGGGGAGCAGGGGACGCGTCGAGGATGGAACGACCATCGTGGATGCCTCGCGGAAGCTCGGTGTAGAGTTGGAGAGCGTATGCGGAGGGCAGGCGACTTGCGGCAAGTGTAAGGTCAGAATCGAGGAGGGCTTCTTCGAGAGATTCGGCATCGAGTCCAGCATGGATCATCTCTCTCCCATCGAGGAGCGAGAGAAGAAGTTCTTCGAGAAGCACACGGAACTCAAGGGCTATCGCCTGTCTTGTGTGACCGAGATCCATGGTGACGTACTCATCTTCGTGCCCGAGGAGAGCCGGAAGGGCAAACAGGTGGTGCGCAAGGCGGCGACTGACAGGAAGATCGACGTGAACCCCGCTGTTCGCAACTACTATGTGGAGATGACCACGGCCACCCTGGAGGATACGACGGGCGACTGGGAGAGGCTTACCGAGATACTGGCCAAGGAGCACGGTGTCAAGCGCTTGACCATAGACTACCTGGCACTGCTGTCGCTGCAAGACACTGTTCGAAAGGGCGACTGGAAGGTCACCGTCTCGGTCTGGATGGGCAAGGAGGTGATCGCGGTCTTTCCGGGGAAGGTCGAGGAGAGCTATGGGCTCGCCGTGGACGTCGGCACGACCACGGTGGCCGCCTACCTCTGCGAACTGAGCACCGGGAAGCTGTTGGGCACGGACTCCATGATGAACCCGCAGGTCACCTTTGGCGAGGACGTGATGTCCCGTATCACCTACGCCATGACCCAGAAAGACGGCCTCAAGAGGATGAACGATGCCATCATCGACGGCCTCAACCGCTTGGCAGGCCAGGTCTGTGCCCAGGCGGGCATCAAGAGGCGCGACATCGTGGACTGGACCATCGTGGGCAACACGGCCATGCATCACATCTACATGAACATCTACCCCGAGTACATTGGCAAGGCCCCGTTTCCACCTGCGCTCCACGCTTCGATCGATGTGAAGGCCCGTGACATGGGTCTGAAGATCAGCCCGGGCGCTTACATCCACGTTCTGCCCATCGAGGCGGGTTTCGTCGGTGCCGACAACGTGGGCGTCCTGATCGCCGAGGAGCCCTACAACCGCGATGATCTGATGCTCATCATCGACATCGGCACCAACGGCGAGTTGGTGCTGGGCAACAAGAAGAAGCTCATCTCTTCGTCATGTGCCACGGGCCCTGCATTCGAGGGTGCCCATATCAAGCATGGGATGCGGGCTGCGCCAGGGGCTATCGAGAAGGTACAGATCGACCCGGAAACGAAGGAGCCTCGCTACAAGGTGATCGGCAAGGATCAATGGAGCGACGAACTCAAGGAGATGGGAGCTCGAGGCATCTGCGGCTCGGGAATCATGGACGTGGTAGCGCAGATGTACGTGTCTGGCGTGATGCTGAAGAATGGGCGCATCAACAAGGACCTCGATCACCTGCGTATTCGGGAGGGCGAGGACGGATGGGAGTACATCCTGGCCTGGGCAGATGAGACGTCCATCGATCAGGATATCACCGTAGGACAGGCAGACATCAGAGCTGTGCAGCTCGCCAAGGGAGCCATGTATGCTGGGGCGAAGCTAATGATGCGGCGCCTGGGCATCGAGAAGCTGGACCGGGTGATCCTGGCTGGGGCCTTCGGCAGCTACATCGACCCCACGCAGGCGATGATCATGGGTCTCTTCCCCGACTGCGACCTCAAGAAGGTGTACGCGGTGGGCAATGCGGCCGGGGACGGCGCCCGTATCGCGCTCCTCAACGTGGACAAGAGAAAGGAAGCCAACAAATACGCCAGGAAGGTGGAGTACGTGGAACTGACGGTGGAGGGGAACTTCGAGAAGGAGTTCGCCTATGCCATGTACTTCCCCCACATGAAGGACAAATTCCCCCATTTGAAGGGTCTTGTCCCAGACGGCGACACGGCGTAGAGGACGAAAGGAGACTACAGTGGCTCTCAAGTTTCGCTATGAGCGGGCGCAGAAGGTCTGCGAGATTGGAGGCGTCAAGGTCGGCGGCCAGCCTGGAGAGAACCCTCCCCTCCTGCTAGCCAGCCTCTTCCAGAAGGGAGACAAGCTGGTGGAGAGCAGGAAGCAGCGAAAGTTCGACCGGGAAGGGGCTGCCGAACGTATCAGGGAGATGGAACGGCTCTCTGATGAGACAGGCGTGCCCAGCATGGTAGCGATGGTGGCCAACAGTCCCGACGAGATGAAGGCCTACGTCGATTTCTTCGTTGGGGTCAGCGATAGGCCGTTCGCCATAGATATCTGGGTCCAGAACACCAGAGTCGAGGCCACCCGCTATATCTGTGAACAAGGATTGGCGGACCGCCTTCTGTACAACAGCATCACTCCCTGGGATGAAGATATACCAGGACAGGTGGAGACGCTGAAGGAGCTGGGGGTGAAGCACATCGTCGTCCAGGCGTTCGACATGGAGGACAAGACCCCGACTGGACGCCCCAAGTCTCTGAGAAAGATGCTCCAGATGGTGGAGAAGGGAGGCTTCGAGAGCATCCTGGTGGACACCGCAGTGATGAACCTGCCGGCGACGGCCTTCTCCTTGCTGGCCAACAGTCTGGTCAAGGAGGAGTTTGGCCTACCTGTGGGGAGCGCGCCCTCCAACGGCACGTACATGTGGAAAGCCGCGAGAGAGAAGTGGGGCTCCAAAGGCTTCGTGGGCGTTGACGCTGGCATCCACGCTATCTGCACTCTCGCTAGCGACTTCATGCTCTATGGGCCCATGACCGGGACTCAGCGTATCTTTCCGGCCGTGGCGGCCGCGTCGGCTTTGCTGGCGACTTTGGTGTACGATGATACTGGTACACTGCCTGAGAGAAAGACCCATCCCCTGAATCTCTTGTTCTCGGACATGGTGGAACAGTTAGTAGGGCAATAAGGAGGTGTATCGATGGCAGGCAATGGTATGAACCACCGGGAGAGGGCTCTGGCGACCTTGCGTGGGGAGAAGGTTGACCCCACGCCGGTGTTCAGCGGCATGGGCAATCTCACAGTGCACGGACTCACAGACCAGGGGTGGAAGTTTCCGGAGATACACCTGGACAGCCACAAGATGGCCTCGGCGGCGGCTTCCACGTACAAGCTGTTCGGCCTGGAGTCTGTGGTCGTGCCCTTCGACATGGGTGTGGAGGCAGAGGCCCTCGGCTGCGGGATCAACTACTACGCAGACGCGGATGGTATACTCTATCCTACCGTCTCCGACAAAGTGGCGGACAAGGTGGATGAGTGGGATCTCCAGATACCCGACAAGCCGTTGGCGAAAGGAAGGATTCCCGTTGTAGTTGACGCGATCAAGGAACTGAAGGAGACTGTCGGTGCCGAGGTCGCGGTGGGCGCGTGGGTCCTGGGGCCGTACACACTGGCCGGGCAGCTTTTCGAGTTGGACGATCTGTTCAAGAAGAGCTTCAAGAAGCCGGATGCCGTGCACAGGGCTTTGGACGTCTTGGAGGACTTCCTGATCGACTTGGCCACGCTCTACAGGGAGGCCGGTGCCGACTACATGACAGTGCGCGAGATGGGCGGTGGTGGCGACATCCTCAGCCCCAGGATGTTCGGGTCCTTGATCCAGCCACATTTGCGGAAGGTCTTCGCCGCTCTGGACTCGCCCAAGGTCCTGCACATCTGCGGAGATACGAACCTGATCATCGAGCAGATGGCCGATTGCGGGGCGGATGCCATCAGCGTAGATCAGAAGAACGACCTGCGAGAAACCAGGAAGAAGGTGGGCCAGGACGTGGTCCTCCTTGGGAACCTGGATCCATATAACGTCCTGGTCGCTGGCAGCCCTCAGGATATCGAGGCGGCCTTGAAGGACATACTAGACAGTGGCGTCAATGCCGTATGGCCTGGTTGCGACATCTGGCCAGATGTGCCTCAGGAGAACATGGAGACTTTCGTGGAGGCGACCCACAGACTGGGCTAGGAGAGTCGGGAGGGCGATAGCTCTTGGAGCGAGGTAAGGTTGTGAGCGCGACGGGCCAACTGGAGGGCAACGTCATCGTCTTCACCGGCGGTGGCAAAGGCAAGACCACCGCGGCCGTGGGGTTGGCTTGCCGTGCGTTGGGTCACGGCGGAAATGCGGTGTTCATCCACTTCGCAGGTCCTCTTCGAGCGAGCCTAGGTGAAGTACGGTGCATGCAAGAGTTTGGACGCAAGGTCACTATGATAGCCATCCGTTCGCAGGCAGCCCAGGAGTCGTACCTCGACCAGTTTGATGAGTCTGTTCCTACTCTGGATGCCGCTCTGGAGCGAGCCGGCCAACTGGTCGGAGATGCCGAGTGCAGCCTGCTCGTTCTGGACGATATCAACCCTCTTCTGGATCGGGGCGCAATCGATCGGGAGGCGATCAAGGAGTTGGTCCGAGGCAAGCCGGGGTCCGTCTCTATTGTGTTCACCGGTCGCTCCGCACCTTCCTGGTTGCTCGAGATGGCTGATATCGTGACCGATTTCGCTGAGGTCAAGCATCCCGTGCACGAGGGTGTCGGTCCGCGAAGGGGCATCGAGTTCTAGGTAGCGTCCTTGGCCCGTGAGATAGACTGTCTTGCTGGTCAGGGGATCGGTGCCCTGGGCCTCTGATGGAAAGGGGCTTGTGGGGGGCGGTCTCTCAGCAAACTTCCGTCCCCCGTCGTGGTGAACCTTTGCTCTGCCGCATGTCTGTGACCAGGTCTGCGGCGGCGATCAATTCAGGAGGGGCACAGCAGCCGGTCAAGATCAGTTCAACGTTCTTGTGCTTATGCCGCAGCAGCGACAAGAGGTCGTCAAGGCCGATCATCCTCCACTCCAAAGCCAGGATGACCTGGTCTAGGATGACCAGGTCATAGTCGCCCGTGGTTGCTGCCTCGCCGGCGGCATCCAGCGCTTCCTCAGCGAGTTTCATCTCCCCGGGCTCCAGGGCCTCTGGCGGCAATGCAGTGTCTCGGCCGAACTGCTTGATGTGGATGCTGGGCTGGTTGTCCAGCGCGGTTCTCAAGCCGCGACTCTCGCTACAGCCCTTGAGGAACTGGATGACGCATACTCTGAAGCCCTGACCGACGGAACGCAAAGCCTGTCCTGCCGCGGACAGGGTCACCCCTTCGCCGTCACCGGTATACACCTGCACGAGACCGTCTATACGGCTCATGCTGGACTCTTTCTGCCTCCTCTGGTCACCTGCGCTCTGGCAGTCACCTGCGGAAAGCGTGCTGCTGTCGGGCACTTGGGGGATCACCCATTAGCCATCTCGAAACGAAAGCGTCGCTGAAACCGTCTGAGCAATTGGAGGACTGGGGCACCGAATAACAGGATGAGCAGCAGGTTCCCGATGGCCCTACCCATGTCCCACCATAGCGACGTCGTCACGTAGAATGCTGCGTAGCTGCCTAAGGTCGCCAACAGGCCGCTGCCCGTCTGCCACTGGGTGTCGTGCGAGGCGCCGACGTTCGCCAGGTACGGCCAGAACCAGAGATTCATAATCGCCCCGAACACCAACCCCAGCACCGCACCCCACAGTGCGAGCATGACTACCTCAACCCGACCGAACCGCTTCAGTCGGGGAAGCCAGGCCGACGCCATCCCCATCCACCCCGCCGAGAACATCTGGTAGGGCAGCCAAGGGCCCATCCCTCCGGTGACGATGGCAGAGACGAGGAGGGAGAGCGCACCCAAGAGGAAGCCGAAATCAGCACCATAGGCATACCCGCAGAGGATGGGGAGAAACAGCATGGCGGTAAACCCTGCAGGCCCTGGTATCAGGCGCAGCACGGCGTTGATGGCCACCAGGATGCCCAGGACGGCTATGATCTTGGAGTTCATCTGGCCGGTCTCCAGACTGCCGATGATCACTACTACGCACAGGAGCAGCAGCACGAGAAAGATCAGCGGGGCGTCCGTCGAGTGGGCCATGAACGCCTGGCCCGACGCGCGCTGTGGGGTGAAGAAGGGGTAGAGGAAAGCCACGACTCCCAGTGCGGTGGCCAACGTGAGGATGAGACCACTCAGGAAACGCCCGAGGGCAAGGTCGAGGCGCGTTCTCATCGTCCCATCGCTCGCAAGACGTCAGCCACGGCGATGAAACGGTTGTCCCGGAACAGCTTGTTGATCTGGGAAGAGAAGACCATCGAGTTGCTCATCACCTCCCGGGTGGGTCCGTCCACGACGACCTCACCTTCACCCATGATCACTACTCGGTCGGCACACTGAGCCACCAACTCGACGTCGTGTGTTGACATAAGGACGGTCTTTCCCTCGCTCTGCAAGACTCTCAAGTACTGGGCCAGGGACTGCTTCTGTTCGTAGTCGAGACCCCTGGTAGGCTCGTCCAGCAGGATCACGTCCGGATCGGCAACCAGGATGGCGGCCATGGCGGCACGTTGACGCTCTCCACCGCTAAGGTCCCTGGGGTATGAGTCGATGAATCCCAAGAGGTGAAGGCGCTCGAGCAAGTCGTCGTAGCCGCCTGTAGGCAGGCCGTGGCTGCGGCGGGTGAAGTCGAGCTCGTCTCGCAGGGTATCGGCGAAGAGGACAGCGCCCGGGTTCTGGGGCACGTAGCCAATCCTGCGAGCGAGATCCTCGACGTCTTGGCCGCGGATGTCCTCTCCCCAGAGCTCCACTCGTCCACGGTCTGGACGCAGCAAGCCCACCATGTGCTTGAGCAGAGTGGTCTTGCCAGACCCGTTTCGGCCCATGAGGGCAACGAACTCACCCTGGGCTATGGAGAGGTTGAGGCCGGTCAGGGCCTCGTGACCGTTGTACGAGAACCAGACGTCTCTGATGTCCACGATGGCCTTCGGAGTCATCTCAGCCGAGTGACTGTCGCTCTCCGTGTACTGCTCGTGCCGGAGCTGCGCGCTCAACTGCCTCGCGAAGGGCAAGCCCTCTTTGATCGTGAGGGGGAGGGGCTGCCACCCCAGCACTTTGGCCACCTGGATCAGCGGAGGCACGAGATCGACTTCCATCAGGACCTGAGGAGGCAGCCCGATGAGGGGGCTGTGTCCCTGGCCGGGCAGATACAGCATACGGTCGGCGTACTGGACCACGCGCTCGAGACGGTGTTCGGATAGAACGATGGTCAAGCCCAGATCGCTGTTCAGTTTCTGAAGCGTGGTGAGGACCTCTTCGGCGGCCTGGGGATCGAGCTGCGATGTGGGCTCGTCCAGCACCAGCACCTCAGGCTGGAGGCTGAGGACCGCCCCAATGGCGACCCTCTGCTTCTCGCCCCCGGAAAGGGTGTTGATCTTGCGGTGGCGCAAGTGGGCGATGTTGAGTTGATCGAGAACCTCTTCCACCCGCTTGCGCATCACAGATGGCTCCAGGTTATGGTTCTCCATGGCGAAGGCTAGTTCGTCCTCGACGCAATCCACCACGAACTGACTCTCTGGGTCCTGGAGTACGAAGCCTACCGCTGCACTCATGCCACGCGGCCCCTCGGCCAGCGGGTCACGGCCCGCGACGCTTATCTGTCCGCCGAAAGTGCCACCGTAGAAGTGAGGCACCAGCCCATTGAGGCAGCGCAGCAGTGTGGACTTGCCCGAGCCCGACGCACCAATGACCAGCAGGAACTCGCCCTCAGCTACTTCGAGGGAGAGGTTCCTCAATACCGGCAGCTCGTTGTCCGGATACGAGTACGTGACGCCGCGGAGTTCAATCACTGCTGTGCCTCCTCATTTGAGGCGCGGCCAG
>DAOUEW010000287.1:0-7794 GCA_034430275.1 Anaerolineae bacterium
CTCTGTTGCTGGCCGCACCCTGTCACTCAGCTCCTGGCCTGGAGCTCTACGGAACCTTCCACGCCATGGGCATCGTGGTGCAGCTCTCCTCTGGTGATGATCCCGATGGTGACGCGGTTGCGGAGGTTGGCTATCGGCTTACAGGGGGCGCCGGGCCGTATCAGCCAGGCTTCTCACTGAGCCGGGTGAACGACACGCGGTTCGTGGGCAGTCTGTTCTGGCTGGAGCCGGACACATCCTACGACGTGCGCGTCACCTTTGTAGATGGGGGCGGCGTGCTGGACGGGGTCAGCGTGTACGGCTCGGCTACCACTCGTGCTGAGACGACCATCCAGACAGCGGTACACTCCTTCTACGTTAGTTCCAGCGGAAGCGGCAGCGTTTGCTCGGTGGGTGCGCCCTGCTCTTTGCTGGAGGGGTTGAGCCAGGCCCAGGCTGGTGACGAGGTCGTCCTGCGCGGCGGTGTGTACTACGAGGGCGGGATCTCCCTGCCCAGGTCTGGCGAGGGCGGGGCACCGATCAGCATCGTGGGGTACGACGGCGAGGAGGCTATCCTGGATGGCGGTGATCCGGACAGCTTCACCTGGACACCGCAGGGCGGAGGAATCTACCGGGCCACCGTCAACGTTGCGGATACCCACTTGATCACCGCCGCTGGCGAGCGCCTCTATCCGTACGGGAGCCTTTCAGATCTGCAAGACCTGATCTGGAGCATTCCGGGGTTCTATGCTGAAGGGACCTCGCTGTATGTCCGGCTGGCAGCCGATGCAGACCCCAACGTGGTGGAGATGGTCGTCTCCCGCCACAACCATGCCTTCTACGTGGAGCAAGACTTCATCCACTTGCGGGAATTGACGTTTCAACACTATGGGCGGGGGGATTGGGCCAAAGCAGTCTACTTCGATGGCGCCAGCGACAACCTGGTGCAGGGTTGCACGTTCGCCATCAACGACCTGGGAATCGGCATCAAACGAGCATCGCATCGGAACCTGATCGAGGAGAATGAGTTCTACGACACCGTCTTCGACTGGCCTTGGGATGCGGTGAAAGGGGGCAGCGCACTCGAGACGGGCGGAGTGGTCTTCTACGACCCGGCCACCGGAAGGGGCAACGTGATCAGACGCAACGTCTTCCATGACTACTTCGACGGTCTCAACGTTTGTCCTTCCTGGACGGCAGGATTGACCAACGAAACCGACGTCTATGAGAACCTGGTGTACCGCGTCGGTGATGATGGCATGGAGACCGATGGTCGCTGCTCCAACGTGCGCATCTGGGGCAACACCTTCCACGATGTCCTGATGGGCATCTCTCTGGCGCCTGTGTACACCGGTCCGGTGTATGCCATCCGCAACGTCATCTACCGAACCAGCGTGGGGAACAACGACTACACAGGCAGCCCCTTCAAGTTCAACAGCGGGTACGGCACCTCCGGTCCCATGTACTTGTTCCACAACACCGCCGACGCTGCGCTGCCCGGAAACAACGGTCTGTATGTCAAGGCCCCTGGCACGTGGGCAGGGATCGTGGGGCGCAACAACGTGTGGGCCGGGACTGCGTTCGCTGTCGAGAACTACAATACTAGCCAGCCCATCGATCTAGACTACGACGATCTGTGGAACGGCAATGTCGGTGATCTGGTTCGCTGGGCCGGGACGAGGTACCCTACGCTTGGTGCCTTCACCAGCGGGACCGGCCAGGAGTCGCACGGTCTCTCTGTGGAGCCTGGCTTCGTCGATGCGGGGAGCGGAGACTATTCGCTCTCTCAGGACAGCGACCTCATCGACTCAGGTCTGGTGATTCCAGGCATCAACGACGACTACGCGGGAGCGGCTCCGGACATTGGAGCGTACGAGTATCCCGGCTATGGATTCGACCTGGCGGTGAGCCCGGGCCTGCGGGCCGTTGAGCCTGGCGGAGTCGTCACCTACACTGTCTTCTTGGAGTCGGAAGGGGTTTTCACGGCCAGCGTCACTCTGACAACGGAGAGCCCAGACGCCAACTTGGATCTCAGTCTGGACCCCAGCGCCATCTCGCCACCAGGGCAGGCCACTCTCACCATCACGGATACGAGTTCCTCGCCAACGCCCCTGGCGGGTCACTGGTACAAAGTGCCCATCACAGGGACCGGCGGCGGGACCACGGAGGTGACCAGTGTCGATCTGCTCGTGGGGGGTGAGCAGACGTACCTGCCTTTAGGTATGACTGATGGACCATAGTCCCACGCGGACGGGCGCCCATGTGGATCTCTCAAAGAGCGCGGCCACAGGGGTCAGCATTTGGGATCCGGTGGGTAAGTACGTGGCAGTTCGGCGACCATCTCGTGAATCGTTCAGAGCAAGTGAGGGGGGCGTAGTCCCCCCTCACTTGAGTGAGATTGGATCATAGGTTGGCTGTCACGCGGTGAGTATCTGGGACAGGAACAGCTTCGTGCGGGGTTCCTTGCACTCGGTGAAGAATCTGTCTGGCGGAGCCTCCTCAACGATATTCCCTTCGTCGAAGAAGATGATGCGGTTCGAGACTTCTCTGGCGAAGCCCATCTCGTGAGTAACGACGATCATAGTCATGCCTCCTTTGGCCAGCTCGATCATCACATCGAGTACCTCTTTGATCATCTCGGGGTCCAACGCCGAGGTAGGCTCGTCAAAGAACATGATCTTGGGCTGCATGGCCAAGGCCCGGGCGATAGCCACTCGCTGTTGTTGTCCACCGGACAACTGGCCAGGATGCTTGTCAGCCTGCTCAGGGATGCCGACGCGCTCGAGGAGCTGCCGCGCCACCTCGTCCGCTTTGTCCCTGGACCAGCGGCGAACGTAGATCGGCGCCAGGGTGACGTTCTGAACCGCCGTCAGGTGCGGAAAGAGATTGAAGTGCTGGAAGACCATCCCTATCTCCTTGCGGACGGCATGTACGTTGCGGATATCGTGGGTCAATTCGATGCCGTCCACGAAGATGTCGCCCTTCTGATGCTCCTCGAGGCGGTTGATGGTGCGGATGAGGGTCGATTTCCCCGAGCCTGAGGGGCCACATATCACCACCACCTCGCCCTTCTTTAGAGTAAGATTCACGCCTCGCAAGACGTGGAAGTCACCGAACCACTTGTGCACATCCCGACAGATGATCATGTCTTGAGTATCTGAAGCCTGGTGCCTTTCGTTCTCCACTTCCTCGCCTCCAGGTGGTATCCTACCGTTCCCCCACGCCCAATTGCTTCTCGAGTCGACGACTCGCGTAGGACATAGCGGAGCAGGTTATGAAGTAGATCACGCCGGCGAAGGCGTACACCTCTTTCTGCGTGCCGATCCACTGTTGCTGACCGGTGACTGCCTTCGCCACGCCAAGTAGATCGAGCAGTCCGACGATGACGACCAACGAGGTGTCCTTGTACAGACTGATGAACTGACCGACGATGGCCGGGATCATCGCCCGCAACGCCTGCGGCAAGACGATCAAGGCCATCACCAGCGCCTCGTTCAAACCCACCGCCCTTCCGGCTTCGTACTGACCTGTGGGTATGGACTGCAGGCCGCCTCGCACATTCTCCGCGACATAGGCTGCACTGAACAGCGTCATGCCAACCATGGCTCTCAGGATATTGTCTAGTCTCAAAGAGGGGGGCAGAAAAAGAGGGATCATCAGCATGGACATGAAGAGTATACTGATGAGTGGCACTCCTCGAATGACCTCGATGTACATGGTGCAGAATATCTTCACCACCGGGAGACTGCTGCGGCGGCCCAAGGCAAGGAAGATGCCTATGGGGAAGGACACTGCAATACCCACGATGCCCAGGGTCAAGGTCAGGAGCAGGCCGCTCCAGATAGTGATCGGAACCGACGGGATGAGGGGAAGGGCACCGAACCCCTTGAGCAACACGACTGTCAGAAGCAAGACGATGACCCAAGCGATGGTCAGTGCGCGCCTGCTCCTCAAGCCCCCCCATCTCCGGACTGCCAGGCTCACCATCGCCATGATCAAAAAGAGAACCACGCTGGCCCAGACCCGCCAGATCTGTGCGTAGGGGTACCTGCCCACCATGAAGACTTTGATGTTGGTCGTCACCACGCCCCACTTAGCACTCTCCAACGCCCAGTTGGCGATACCGTACAGCACCGCACAGATGAAGGCTACGGAGATGACGGTAAGGAGCGCGTCGTACCAGGTGGCGAAGAGGTTCTTCCTGAGCCAGCCCAGTACCCCTACTTCCAAAGCAGGAGGTTTCAAAACCTCAACGTCAGCCGTCATTTCACCTCTCCACAATGGCGAGCTTACGATTCGCTACGTTCATGATCGCCGAGATGATCAGGCTCATGGATAGATAGGCGGCCATGACCATGATGAACACCTCGACGATGCGACCGGATTGGTTCAACATGGTGCTGGAAACGGCGTACAGGTCTAGGAAGCCGATGGCGATGGCCAGGCTGGAGTTCTTTGTGAGATTCAGATACTGGCTGATCAAGGGCGGGATGATGATACGGATGGCCTGGGGTAGAATGACCAGCTGCAGAATCTGCATTTCTGTGAAGCCTTGAGCTCGCGCTGCCTCAGTCTGACCTCTGGGCACAGCCATGATGCCAGCGCGAATGACCTCGGCGATGAAGGCGCCAGTGTATATCACCAGTCCAAACAGGATAGCTGCAAACTCGGGGGACATGCTCGTACCACCCACGACCTTGAGGCCTTCCACAGCGGGCCTGTCAGCATAGAGAGGATTCCCTGGCACCACGAACCAACCGACCAGAGGGATTGCCAGCGCGATGAAGGTCCACGGAAGGCGCGAGACAGGGCGCTTCTCACGGCGTTCGAGCAGCACACGCCAGGTGTAGATGCCAACAGCCGCGGCAATCGCCACAACCCAGAACGGCCACCACATCCCGAAGGCAGCCGTGGGCCGCGGTGACACCAGGTTGATGCCGCGGTTACTCAGGAAAATGGGCCCGGGCAGAACGATGCGGTCACGGAGTTCTGGAAGCTTCAGTATGATTGCGAAGTAGATGAAGAAGAGCTGTACCAGTACCGGCGTATTGCGGATGATCTCGATATACACGCTGGAGATACTTCTGAGCAGCCAGTTCGTGGACAGCCGAGCCACACCGGCCACCAGGCCCAAGACAGTGGCCAGGAGAATGCCCAAGATCGCGACTTTGAGGGTATTGACGACCCCCACCACGAAGGCCTTCCAGTAGGGGTCTACGGGACTGAAGCCGACGCCCTCGGCCAGATCGAAACTGGCTTCATCGCGCAGGAACGTGAAGGAGAAAGTCATTCCGCGCGCTCTGTAGTTCCCCAGGCACCACAGGGCGACAACGAGCACAACAATGGCAAACGCGACCTGACCCAGTACCCTGAGGAACCGTTCATCGCGGAACGTCGCCATGACTCTCTGGCGAGAGACGGCCATCTGAGACATCAACTCCTACCTCTTTGAGGAGGTGCAGCCCGGCGCCCAGCCGGGCTGCACTCGATTATCGTGTGGGAAAGCTCTAGCGGAAGGCCATGGCGTACAGCAAGCCGCCGTTGGTCCAGAGCTCATTTGGGCCTCGCGGGATGTTGAGGCCGTCGGGCCCGAGCCAGCGGGCGTAGACCTCGCCGTAGTTCCCGACTTGCTTAACCATTTGGACCACGAAGTCGTTGGGGATACCCAGGGAACTGCCCAGCTCACCCTCGACGCCCAAAAGGCGCTTCACGGTGGGATCGTCGCTGCTCAGCATCTGGTCAACGTTGGCAGAGCTGACCCCAGATTCCTCAGCCTGCATCATACCCTAGACCACCCATCTCACCACATCGTTCCACTTGTTGTCCCCGTGGGCGGTTAGTGGGCCCAGAGGCTCCTTGGACATAGTGACGTCGAGGATGATGTGACCCTCAGGATCCTCCATCGCCGAGCGCAGAGCGGCCAACTGTGACTTATCGGAGGTCTGTCCGTCGCAACGTCCCTCTTCGTAGGCAGTCGCCGTATCCTGGGTCTTCTCAAAGAGAAGCGGCGTGTAGTCGAGCCCACGAGAGCGGAAAGCATCGGCGAGGTTCATCTCGGTGGTCGTACCAGTGGTGGAGCACACTGTGGCCCCGTCCATGTCGTCCAGCGATGTCCAGCCGGTGGCCACTGGCACCATCATGCCCTGGCCATCGTAGAAGGTCACCGCCGCCCAGTCCACCTCGTTCACTGCATCGCGCGTAAGCGTCCACGTGGTATTGCGGATGAGGACGTCTATCTCGCCGGTCTGAAGCGCTGGGAGGCGCTCCGCAGCGGTGAGAGGTCGGTACTCCACTGCGTTGGCGTCGCCGAAGACGGCAGCAGCGATGGCCTTGCAGAAGTCAATGTCGAACCCCTCGAACTCTCCCTCGGGATTGAGGTAGCCGAATCCAGGGAGCTCGGCGTTGCATCCGCAGATGACCTTACCCCGGTCTAGGATGTTCTGAAAGCGCGCCCCTGTGACCGCGGGCGCCTGTTCCTCCTCTTCAGGCGCCGCCGGCGCCGCGCACCCGGCGAGCAGAAGGCCTAGAACCAATAGTGTGACGATAATCCAGTTTAGGCGTTTCACGACTTTCCTCCTTCTTTAGCTTGCATCGGGATTCTAACTGTGGGGATGGGCGGATGAGGACTTCGTGCCCTGGGCTCACCTCCTTTCCGACTGCCGCAACGCGGCCACTCCTAGTCCAGCGCATTGCCACCGCCCCTTCGAGGTGAAGCGCCATATGCCAGTGGGATTATAGCACATAGCCTGAGCGGGGGCAAGCGAGTCCGGCTGTCAGGCGATCCTTGCGGAATGAAGGGTGTATGGGGAGCCGGCCGCTAGTCCTCGGGTCGGCCAAGCGGAATCCTTTCCCACAGTGGTGCGCGAGCGTCCAGGGAGCGGAGTCTTGCGGAGAAAGCCCCGAACGAGGGTTGGGAAGCAAGGCTCACGAGATGTGTTCGGCACGTGCAGTCTGATGAACCGAACCCAGGAACGGGCAGGCGAGCGCCTGGTAGGCCCAGCAGTGCCTGCACGGAGAGACACTCGAGGCTCTGCAGGGAAGGAGCCTTCCAGATTTCCACCACCACTGCGTGCTGAAGCAAGTAGTCTATGTGCCAGTGCGGCTTCTTACGCCGGCGCAGATGCCGTGCAATACGGGCCTCCACCCCGCCCGGCCCCCTGGCGCTGCCCGAGTAGCAGTAGAAACCTGGTCCGAATCCGAAGAGGCCTAGTCGCCCTACGGATATCGGGGTATCAGCATTCAGACGCGAAATCAAGACGTAGCTACCCTGTGTTGCCACATCGCCTCCCTGGGTGGGCACAGCTATTGTAGCACATTCTGAGCCCACCACACCCCTTCCGGGCATGAGCCATCTGGCGGACCAGACCTAGCTAGGATTGACAACTGCTCGGAAGTCCTTTACAATACCGTGAAAGATGTCACTGTGCTTGCATGGAGGATAATCGATAGTGAAGGAGCATAAAGTCGAGCAACTGAGGAACGTCGTACTTATGTCTCACGGCGGTGCGGGCAAGACATCTTTGGCGGAGGCCATGCTCTACGACAGCGGTGGCGTGAGCAGGCTGGGAAAGGTGGACGAGGGAAGCACAGCTTCCGACTACGATCCTGAGGAGATCAGACGGAAGATCTCTGTGAACACCTCGGTTATCCCGTGTGAGTGGCGCCAGCACAAGATCAACGTGCTTGACACGCCGGGGTACGCCGATTTCGTGGGGGAGATCAAGGGCGCGGTGAGAGCTGCCGATTGTGGCGTGGTCCTCATGGATGCAGTCTCTGGGGTCGAGGTGGGCACTGAACTCGTATGGGAGTACGCTG
>DAOUEW010000288.1:0-3145 GCA_034430275.1 Anaerolineae bacterium
TCTCCCCCTCGCTGCCGAACCTGATCACGGTATCCTCGGTCACGGAGCCACTGAGATCATCGAAGGTGCCGTTCATCAGCCCTTGGTGCAGGGCCATCTCCCCCAGCTTCGTCTTGGGATATGGTTGATAGAGGAATACGTTCACGTAGTCCGCCCGGCACTCGATGTTGAGGTCCAGCGTCTCCAGGTCGGTCTACAGGCCGCCGGTCGGCAGCCCCAGCATGTTATTCGTCGAGTAGGCGATGCCGTGCTTCCGCAGGATACGACAGGCCTTCAGGATCTGCTCCTTCGTGATGTGGCGGTTCAGGACTTCGTATCTGAGCCGGTCGTTGGCCGTCTCCAGCCCGAAGCTGACACTGACACAGCCCATGTCCTTGAACAAGGCCACTTTCTCCTCGGTGACCAGGTTCGGTCGTACCTGGCACCAGAACGGCAGTCCTATCTCCTCCTTGTATCGCCTGGCTAACTCCCCAAGCCACTTCCTGTTGATGATGAACGTGTCGTCCAGGAACAGCACGAACTCGAGGGGATGCCTTTCCCTCACCTCCTGGATCTCCTGGATCACATTGTCCACGCTCCGTCGCCGGGTCCTCCGCCCTTTGCCTTCGTAGAGCTGGGAGTAGGCCTCGTTGAAGCAGAAGGAGCAGTTGTAGGGACAGCCTCTACCGGTGATGAAGGGCTTCAGCTTTCTGGCACCACTCAGAGGGTGGGCCCGGTAGAGAAGCTCCCTGTCGGGAAAGGGCAGCCCGTCCAGGTCCGCCACCAGGGTCCTCAGCCCGTTTCGACGGACGCGCCCATTCGACTTGATCCACCAGTTGGGAATCTCCTCAACAGCATCGCCATGCTCCAGAGCGTTCATCAGGTCCACGGTGGCGTATTCGCCCTCGCCGATGCAGATGGCGTCCACGCCTTCCTCGTCGATGATCTCGGGAAAGAAGGTGGGGTGGGGACCACCCATGATGGAATAGACGTCCAGTTGGTCCCTGATGCGCTGGTTGACGTCGAGGTAATAGCGTTGGGTGCCCGTATAGACACTGTAGGCCACCACGTCAGGCTTGATTGTGAGGGCCGCCTCGACTGGGTCCTGCTCCGTTGCCACCACCATATCGGTGCTGTGGCCCGCCTGTTTGAGCGCCGCAGAGACGCGCAGAATGCCGTGGGGCTCGTTGTCGATCTCTTTGATGATGAACAGGACGTGCACCTACCTACCTCCGACGCCAATCGAAGTCTATCACAGCCCACTACCGCTGGCAAGCATTAGCCAGCTCCAGGCCCAATGGCGGGGCAGGACACGGGCCAAACCTTAAATTGTGTCTGTTTCTCCACACAGGGTCTTGACTCTCCAGTCACTGGAGGGTGTATAATGGCTTACGAAGGCTCAGAATGGGGCGATCGCTCCGTGGCGTAGAGTCAAACCAGTACACAGACAGGAGGAAGGTATGTCTATCTCAGAGGTAACACTCAAGAAGGTGGAGCCCATGACCATTGCCTCCATCCGGGAGGTGATCCCCGGATACGAGGACATGGGGGCGCACTTCGGCGAGATCTTCGCCCACCTGGGGAAGAACCGAGTTGCGCCGGCCGGCCCGGCATTCGCCATGTACTTCGACAAGGGGTACAAGCCCAAGGACATCGACATAGAATCGGCGGTTCCGGTGGCCGGTCCTCTCTCCTCCGGCGAGAGAGTCAAAGTCCGTGAGTTGCCGGGTGTGGAGCAGGCGGCCTGCCTGACTATGGAGGGCAGCTACGAGGGGCTCAGCGAGGCCTACGATCGCCTGGTAGGCTGGATCGAGTCCAACGGCTATCAGATCGTCGACTGCAACCGAGAGATCTACGTCAAGGGGCCGGGGCCGGAGTATGAGCCTGCGGAGTACCTGACCGAGCTCCAGTTCCCGGTGCAGAAGCTCTAGAGCAGCCGTGCCAACGCACAGGGGTCCGTGTTGGACGGCTCCGAAGCATAGGAACAGGACCGTAGCGGAGCGGTAGGGGCACAGGAGCACGTGCCCCTACCACCGACATCCCAGCGTACGATGGGCCGCGTCAGCCCTCTGCGCCCGTTAAGGAGCAGGGCAGATGTTCAAGATAGGCGAATTCTCCAAGCTCAGCCAGGTGCCGGTGAAGACGCTGCGATACTACGACGAGATCGACCTGCTGAAGCCAGCCGAGGTGGACCAGTTTACAGACTACCGGTTCTACTCGGCCGAGCAGCTACCAAGGCTCAACCGTATCCTGGCCCTGAAGGACCTGGACCTGTCCCTGGCTCAGATCGGAGAGCTCCTCGACGGCGACCTCCCGGCGGAGCAGATCCGTGGCATGTTCCGGATGAAGCAGGCGGAGATGAGGGGCCGCGTCAAGGAGGAACAGGCGAGACTGGCCCGGGTCGAGCGGCGGCTGAGGCAAATCGAACAGGAGGGAACCATGTCCACCGAGGAAGTGGTCATCAAAAGCATCCCGACGATGAAGATAGCCGGAGTACGAGAGGTCATCTCCACCTACAGTGACATCAGCTCGCTCTACAGCGCCCTCTTCAAGCACACCGGACGGAATCGAGCGAGGCCAGCCGGACCCGCCATGGCTATCTACTACGACGAGGGATATCGCGAGCGCCACATCGACGTGGAGGCTGCGGTGCCCCTGTCCAAGCACATCCCTGATGGGGAACGGGTGAAAGTGCGCGAGTTGCCTGCTGTGGAGGAGATGGCCTGCATCGTGCACAAGGGCAGCTACGACAACTTCTCCGAGCCGTACAGCCGCTTGCTGACCTGGATCGAGGCCAACGGGTATCGCATCTCCGGACCCAACCGGGAGGTGTACATCAAGGGACCCGGCCTGCTCACCAAACCGGAGAAGTACGTGACCGAGCTACAGATCCCCGTGGCGAAGGCGTAGGGCACCATGTCATGGACGCCCGGTGCTAAGAGTCCCGAGACGCCTACGGGCTCTCGCTCTCAGCGAACTCTTTGATCTGCCTGTAGTGTTCCTCCTCGTCCTCGGCTTCCGCCCGGAGCAGGCGAGCGATGGTCACCTTGTAGCGCTTGAAGTGAATCCCCCTGTCCCTGTCGAATTCCTCGGCGGGGACCGTCCCCAGGAAGCTCATCAGCGCGCGTTGAGAGGCCTCGACGGCATATAGTACCTCGACGAAATC
>DAOUEW010000289.1:0-22398 GCA_034430275.1 Anaerolineae bacterium
TCCGAGCCAGGTGCGAGGCCTGCTGCCGTGCATCGCCACTCGGAGCTGTGGTCTCTTCCCCATGGGGAGCGGTCGCTGTGAAGGGAAGACCCAGGAGATGGAGAAGCTCTCTCCGGCGCGGAGAGCTCGAGGCCAACAGAATATGTGTCATGGCTTTGCCCCCTGCTGGCATCATGGTATATTCTTACCCGAGTGTGGTCGCGCCCAGGACCCTGGGACATGCCAGCGATCGCCTCGGAGTCCGAGCCAGCAGGTCGGGTCGCTCAGTGCGGCGTGGCGGCTGTGCACAGGAGGATGGTGTTGACGCGTGTATCGAAACCGATACGGGAACTGACGTTTGTGCCTGTAGTTGACTTCCACGTACATATCATGGATCCTGCTCATCTGCAGCCGTGGGCGCAGGAGTACCTGGCGACCTCCACCGGCCATGACATGGCGCACTTGGCTAAGCTTTTTTCTTCGGCTGAACTCCTGGTGGAGATGCTGCGGGACAACGGAGTAGACTACGCCGTCGTACTGGCCGAGATCAGTCCCATCACCACCGGGGTGATAAGCAACGAGGCGGTGGCCGCATTCTGTCGGAACCAGGAGGCGTTAGTACCTTTCGCCAACATCAATCCGTTCTTGACCAGCGATCCCGTGGCCAAGCTGGAACGGTACATCCTCGACCTGGGCTTCAAGGGGCTCAAGCTGTACCCCACCTACCAGGGGTTCTACGCCAATGATAGCATGGTCTACCCGCTGTACGCCAAGGCTCAGGAGCTGGGCATCCCCGTGATGATTCACACCGGCTCTTCGATCTTCAGGGGGGCCAGGTTGAAGTATGGCGATCCGCTGTGGATCGATGACGTGGCTGTTGACTTCCCTGAACTCACCCTGATCCAGGTGCATGGCGGCCGAGGTTTCTGGTATCGACGAGCCTTCTTCCTGGCGCGTTTGCACAGCAATGTGTACGTGGAGATAGCGGGACTGCCGCCGCACAAGCTGCTCGACTACTTCCCCAAGCTGGAGAAGAGCGCCGGCAAGGTCATCTTCGGGTCGGACTGGCCCGGCCTTCAGAGCATCCGGCGCAACGTGGAGGCCATTCGCTCTTTGCCCCTCAGCGAGAAAACGAAGGCCAAGATCCTGGGAGGCAACGCGATTTGTTTTCTGGACGGTGCGCTTCCTGCGGCTCTCGATGAGTCCAGCGCCGCCGGAGCCCGCGCTGAGAATAGTGTGGCTTAGAAGAAGACCATCATGCTGCAATGGAAACCTAGACGACTTCTTGGTGTTGGGGTAGGCATTGGTGCGATATTGCTGATCCTGGCGCTGGACGCTGTGTTGCTGGGCGCTTTGACGAGTCAGCCCTTCTCCTTTTCCTCTTTCGTCATGGGTTTGCTGGTCGCTTTGTCTTTGCTGGCCTTGGCCCTGATTCTCTATCAGATCTATGGGCTCGTCAGCTTGAAGTACCTCCTTGGGCGCGACAGCATCACTATCTCCTGGGCCAGACGACAGGAGATCATACCGTTGGCGGCCATTGAATCGATAACACCGCTCGCGGAGCAGGGCGGGGCCTTGGTGAGGAGGGGCTTCCACTATCCCGGCTACAACATCGGCAAGGGGCGGCACGGTTAAGGGCGTGACCTGCTCGCCTACTCCAACGGTCGCCTGTCCGATGAGCTGTTGATCACCACGGCCGCCGTCTCGTACCTCATCTCTCCCGCCAAGTCCACCGGGTTTCTTTCGGCGGTCCGAGCGCGGAAGAGGCTGGGCCCTGCCCGGAAGCTCGAGCAGGAGAGGATGGAAGGCGGCCTTGCGGGATTGCCGGTGTGGCGTGACTGGACGGCTCTGGGTCTGGTGTCGTCGGCAGCCGTGGCCAACGCCGGTCTCTTCGCCTACATCGCCTTTCGCTACCCAAGCCTGCCGGAAATCGTGCCTCTGCTCTCGGAGGCGGGGCAGGTTACGCTCATCGGGGCCAGAGAGGAGTTGTTCGAGCTCCCCCTGATAGGATTGGTGGTAGTTCTAGCCAACACGGCTCTGGGGTTGGTCTTGCACCGACAAGAGCGTCTTATCACCTATGCCCTGGGCGTCATTGCCCTCTTGGTGCAGATTCTGGTCTGGTCGGCGGCGATGGGCGCCATAGGCTGAGGAGCCTCGACACCGACGGCGGGGAGCAGCCCGCTCTCAGGGGCCGACGAGGGCGTGTCGCTGAAGCCGTCTGAGCAGTTGCTTGCGCCTTCTCTGAAGGATCCTCTGGTAGGACTCCGAAGTGATGCGGTCTACGGTCATGATCAGGGCGTCCTCGCGGTTGTCGGAGTAGTAGCGGGGCCTCCGACCGACTACCTTGAAGCCGTACTTCCGATAGAGGTTCTGAGCCACGAAATTGGTGACCCGTACCTCCAGGGACATCAGGGTGGCGTCCAACTCGAGGGCCTTCTCGATCGCCGTGACTAGCAGCAACTGGCCGATGCCCCGTTCTCTGTACTTGGGCTCGACCGCTATGGTGCTGATGTGGGCTTCCTGTGCGGCGATCCAGAACCCACAATAGCCCACCATGGGACGATTGTCCTGCGTGCTGGTCTGAGCCCAGCGCTGGATCCGCTTCAGCAGATGCGCGCCCTCTTCCGGTGGTTCTTCCTCGAGCTCTTCAGGGAGTTGCCGGCGCGCCACGAAGTAGTGCGCCAGGCGGTTCTGAGCGACCTCGTAGCGATAGGCGCGCGCCGGCCAGGGGTTGGGAAAGGCCTGCCGCTCGATCTCCACCAACTCGGGGATATCCTCCAGCTTCATCGGCTCTACCACGTAGGGTAGCTCATCTCGATCCATGGTCCTGTTCACCGATCTTGGGATAGTGCAGATACAGAGGCTCGAGACTCGCCAACTCGTCACCTCCTCGCGTTCGGAACTGCTCCCAGCCCAGTTCGGCAAGGTATGCAGCCCTGCGAAGAGAGGAGGCACGAGGGGCGATGGCGGCTCGGCTCCCGAGTTGCGCGGTGAGCGCGCAGTGCAAGGGCTCGTCTATCTCCCCGCAGAACAAGGTGCGGTCGTCCACCCAGTTGGACAGCTCCTCTACTGTAGCTAGTTGGTAGTCGGTGGTCCGTTGCCATCCGTTCTCCGTCCTGTGGTACAGGGCCGCACAGAAACGGCCTCTCCCCGCCTGAAGAATGGCACAGATGGGCAGTGGCTGGTCGTAATGGGTATAGGCCACGATATCCAGGGTGGGGATGCCTATGATAGGTGTTCCAAGGTAGGAGCACAAGCCCTTCGCCACACTCAGCCCGATACGCAGCCCTGTGAAGGAACCTGGTCCCAGAGCCACGGCCACTGCGTCCAATTGCTGCGGCGACAGCCTCTGGTTGTCCATCAAGCGCACGACAGTGGGCATCAACTCCACGGTGTGGTTCATGGACGTGTGCCACGAGGATTCGGCCAAAGCACCCTCTTGTGTGTCATACAGGGCTACGCTGGCGTACTCGGTGGCTGTGTCGATGGCCAGGACGGTGGGACTCATGGTCACGACTCCAGTTCGCCTCTCAGGCCCTCGAGAAGAAGACGATAGGAGTTACCCTTGGACTTCACCGTGACGTGTCGATGGTCATCACCGGCATGAGTCAGGATCAGGTACAGAAACTGCACGGGCAGGATCGCGTGGGCCTTTTCGGCCCACTCCAAGAGGCAGATGCCGTCACCATAGAAATACGAATCGATGCCTGCTTGCACGATCTCTTCGGGACTGCTCAGCCGGTAGAGGTCCACGTGGTAGATCTTCCCCTTCTGCCCCTGATACTCGTTGACCAGGGTGAAGGTGGGGCTGGTGATAGGCGCGGTAACGCCTTGCGCGCGTCCAACTGCCTGGATGAGGGTCGTCTTTCCTGTCCCCAACTCTCCTTCCAGGCAGACTAACTCGTGCCCGTCAAGCAGCCGACCTAGCACGCTGCCTAGCCTCTGGGTCTCGACTGGGCTGTGACTGACGAAGGTGAAACCTTCGGCGTCCACGTCCATGACATCTCTCACGATCGGTAGAGGTCAGCAGGATTATACCGACTTTACTGGGGGCGAACAAGCACCGGTGACAGGGCACTCAGGAACGGCCTGGGAGCCGTCACTTCGTCGCAGAGGCCATGTCAAAGGGCGGGACGGCGGCGCCAGTGCTGTGTCGGGCACGACTAACCACCTTGATTCACGCCTTCTCACTGCGGTTCGGACCTCCCGCATTCTGCCTGGCCAACTAGTCAGACTCCACAAAGTGTGATACTATACTGGGCATTATGCGCTATCTCGTGATATCTGACATACATGGAAACCTGGCTGCCCTCGAGGCGGTGCTCGACGACGCAGGGATGGACACCGTAGACCAGGTCTGGTGCCTGGGGGACGTTGTGGGTTACGGACCCTGCCCCAACGAGTGTGTTGAGCGCCTCAGGGAGTTTCCGGACTACCTGTGTGTGGCCGGCAACCACGACTGGGCTGCCATCAGCAGGATAAGTATCGCCGAGTTCAACCCCAGCGCCCAGGTGGCATGTCGGTGGACGGCCGAACAGTTGAGTCCGGACAACGTCGACTACTTGGCGAACTTGCCCACACGGATCGTGGCGGGCAACTGCACGCTGGTGCACGGGAGCCCTCGGGAGCCGATCTGGGAGTACATCATCTATCCATCCACGGCCCAACTCAACTTCCAATTCTTCGACACGCAGTTGTGCTTCGTAGGCCATACCCATGCCCCCGCGATCTTCCGGGAGGAGACCTCGACTCGCAAGTTCGAGATCAGTATTCCTGTTCCCTCTACCCCGATTGTGATCAACGAAGAACGCCTGATCATCAACCCTGGTAGCGTGGGACAACCACGGGACGGCGACCCCGATGCCGCATACATGGTGTTCGATTCTGATTCCAAGAGCGTTGAGTATCGTCGAGTGCCGTACGACGTGGACGCTACGCAAGGATTGATGATGGAAGAAGGTCTGCCGGAGAGTCTCATCAGTCGACTGAACTTCGGCTGGTAGGGGCGACTGGAACCCTGGGGCCTGTAGCTTCGTCTTAGAAGTAGAGAGCAGGCTGAGAGGAGGCCAGAGATGAGAAAAAGAGCCGCTTGTCTAACCGTGATCATAGCCATGTCCGTGCTCGTAGGAGGGTGCGCGCTGGGGGCCCCCGCGCCGACGTCGCTGGGGCGCGAGGACGTGGTGAGTGCGGAGATGGTGCCAGCCATGGCGCCCGAGGCGGAAGCGCCCATGGAGGCCATGGAAGAGTCGAGGGACATGGGTTTGGGCGCCGGGGACGCGGTCAGCGATCGGATGATCGTCCGTACCGCGAGCCTCTCGCTCGTGGTCAAGGACACCGAACAGACCCTAGAGGACATAGAGCGATTGGCCACGGAGCTGGAGGGATACGTATCCAATCTACAGACCTGGCGCTACAACGACCAACTGGCAGGAAGTGTGACCGTGCGTATCCCCGAAGGGTCCTTCGACCAGGCCAGAGAGCGCATCAAGGAGCTTGCCATAGAGCTCGAGAGCGAGAACGTTTCGGGTCAGGACGTGACCGAGGAGTACGTGGACCTCGAGGCTCGCCTCCACAATCTGGAGGTGGCCGAGGTGGAGCTCTTGGAGCTCCTGGATTCAGCCCAGGAGACCCATAAGGATGCGGAGAGCATTCTGGCTATCTACAACGAGATCACCAACGTCAGGCAGCAGATCGAGCAGATCAAGGGCAGGATGCAGTATCTGGAGAACTCGTCGGCCCTGGCCACCCTGACTATCACCGTGACGCCAGAGGAGATCGAGGAGCCTGTCGTGGAGCCGGGTTGGGAACCGCTCAGGCAGGCGAGGGACGCCCTGCGGGCTCTGGTCAACGCGCTGGAGTTCCTGGCCGATGTGCTGATCTGGGCTGCGTTGTTCCTCCTGCCACTCGGGGCCATCCTCGCAGCGCCATTGGTGCTGGTGTGGCTGATCTGGTACCTGCGGAGACGCCGGAGAAGAGCATCCAAAGCAAACTAGCAAGCGAGCTGGGCACAGAGAGGGGCGTGATTGCGGTCACGCCCCTCTTCGGTTTCAGGGGCTTTCGTCCTCTTCCTGCGCTGGCGGACCTGTCTGATCCTGTGACAGTCCGGTGTAGGTGGCGAACCAGTCCAGCAGTTCGTCCGCCCTTCTCTCCCTCTGTTGCTGCCTCTCCCTTTCCCGGAAGGCGTCCATCCGGGCGAAGACCTCCTCCTGGACGAGTCGGGGTTCGTGTACCCAGGAGAAAGTGAAGACCGCCTCTCGCCCTGCCGTCTCGATGACCACGTGTCCGTAGTCGAGGAGATTGGCGATGGGGCCCGGGATCTCGTATCCGATGTCCTGGATCATGGACAGGCTGGCTTCCCTACGCTCCTCGCGCAGGCCCAGGGGCAGTCTCTCGATGTCTATGATTCTTTCATTCGTCAATTGGTATATATCGTTGCGCCAGTCCTCGTACCTGAACCACACCAGGAACAGCGCCAGTGCACCTCCCAGAAGCAGAGCGGCCCAGAACAGACCCTCAAAACGCGGCGTGGGCGTGGCTAGCCCTAGCAAGGCTGCGGCGCCCAATTGCGCGACGATGAACAACAGAATGACTGTGCCGGCAACTTTCTCCACCAGCCTGAACCAGTGCTTCCTCCAGGTCACGACACCGCCGTCCTCCGTACGCATGCGCGGTATCAGATAGCCCCGGAGGGCGCTCAGCACGCCCGTCGGCCGTCGGCTGTCACGGTGGTCTGCCAGCGAGGGCTCCGAGGTTGCACTGGCGGGGAGGGTGTCGCCGGCAAGAGGGGATCCTTCCTCCGTTTCCGTGTGACCCAACTCCACCTGCAACCTGTGGCGGATTGTCTCTCGCTGTTCTCCTCTCTCCTCGGCCTTGATGCGCTCCAACTGTTCGAAGAGTCTGTCCCTGATCCAGGCAGCGCTGCCCACCGTCTTGAAGACGATGCGCCCTTTGGCTCCGGCTGTCTGGATGCTCAGATCATTGAAGCCGAATACCCTGCCAGTTATGCCGGGCATGAGCAAGGAGATGTCCTGAATGTTCTCCAGGGGCGCTTCGTCGCGAGATTCCCGCAGGAGGACGGTCTTCTCGCGATGTACCACTCTCTTGTTGGTGATAGCATAGTAGTCGTTACGCCAGTCCACCCACAACCAAAGAGTGATCGCCCCCACCAGCGCGGCAACGAGCGCGGCGGCGACGTAGATCCACAGATGGGGCCAGACAAAGGTGCGAACGACAGTGGCCACGATGACCAGACTGAGGAGAGGCAAGAGAAGAACCCACAGACTGCGGACGAAAGAACACACGTGCTTGCGGGACAATGAGATCAGGACCTCTCCTTCACGCTGCCAGGGGAACCGTTGCCTGATCATCACCTCCCGGGCCTGCGCCTCCAGACTCAGGTTCTCTCTGATGGAGGGGACTTCGTGCATGAGCGTGTCGAAATCCTTCTTGTTCAGGTACAGCAACCTGGTATCCTCCACCGTTTGGACACTGGTATCTCTAGGTTGTCGGGTGAGCAGGGAACGCTCGCCGAAGAAGTCTCCTTCTCGCAGATGGGTGACCACCTTGTCCTGGCCGTCCTCTTCTCTGGACAGCAGGGCGACTCTGCCCGAATCTATGATGTAGAATGTGGAGCTCAGCTCTCCCTCCCGGTAGATGGTGCTTCGACGGCGATACCGGGTCTGCCCCATGGCCAGGGCGATGCGCTGGAGATCGTCGTCAGACAGTCGGCTGAAGAGAGGTACTCGCCTCAAGCGCTCGTGGACGTGTAGCGACAATGTCTCTCTTAGACGTGGATGGTCCTCCAGGAGCGAGTCGAAGTCCTGCTTCTCCAGGTAGAGCAACACCGCCGGTTCTTCCACCTCGACCGTCACATCGCGGCGTTCACCCGTCAAGAGCGAGTGGGTGCCGAAGCAGTCTCCCGGCCGCAGCCGGTTGACGACCCTATCCCGTCCCCGCTCGTCTCGGTTCCACGCCCGCAGGCTGCCCGAAACGACGATGTAGAGGTTGCGGTCGGGATCGCCCTGACGGTAGATGGTGCTCCGGGCGCGATCCGATCTCTCCTCGAGCAGGGCAGAGAGACGAAGAAGGTCCTCCTCGGGTAGGCCGCCGAAGAGGTAGGTCTTCCTCAGTAGACCTATGCGGTCTTCCATGGCCCTCCTCACCTAGAGGGATTCTCGTACTCTGCTGGCGAGACTCCTGTTCATGCCGTCTACGGAAGATAGATCGTCGAGGCTGGCCTCGCGGATGCCCTCCAGGGAGCCGAACCGTTTCAAGAGGGCGCGTCTACGCTTGGCTCCGATGCCGGGGATCTCCTCGAGCACGGAACTCAGGCTCTCTCGTCGTCGCAGGCCCTGGTGGTAGCTGATGGCGAAGCGGTGAGCCTCGTCGCGGACGCGCTGCAAGAGCTGGAGCCCGGGAGAATCCAGGGGGAGTGTGATGGGCTTGGACCGCCCTGGTGTGAAGACCTCTTCTCGGGCCTTGGCCAGACCGATCGCGGGTATGTCGTCCAGCTCGTGTCCCGCCAGCACCTCCAGAGCGGTGTTCAACTGGCCCTTACCCCCATCGACGACGAGGAGGTCTGGGAGCTGCGCCCATGATCCTGAAGTGCTCGCGTCTGGCGCACTGGCTCTGGCGAAACGGCGGCGCAGGACCTCATCCATCATAGCGTAGTCGTCGGGACGCTGGGTGGCCCGTATCTTGAAGCGACGATACTCACTCTTGGCAGGCAAGCCCTCCAGGAACACGACCATGCTCCCGGTTGCCGCGACGCCCTGGATGTTGGAGATGTCGTACGCTTCTATGCGCATCGGCGGAATGTCAAGCGCGAGCCGATCTTGGAGGTCAGCCAAGGCCGCCAGACTCTTGTCCTTCTCGGCCTGCTCTACCGCCATCAGGTGGCTGAGAGTCTCGCGGGCATTCTCCTCCACCATCTCCAGCAGCTTGCGTTTCTGCCCGCGGCGTGGGGTGCGCAGGGTGACCTTTGAGCCTCGCTTGTCCTCCAGCCACTGTGCGATGGTCTCGCCATCCTCGATTTCCTGTTGCAGCAGGATCTCGGGAGGGACCAGCGCGGCGTGGTCGTAGAACTGCTTGAGGAAAGAGGCCAGGATCTCCACCGCCTCGACGCCATCTCCCCCTTCCATCAGGAAGTGCTCGTGACCCACCAGCTTGCCTCCGCGCACAAAGAACACCTGGACGCAGACCTCACCGTCCTGTCGGGCGAAGGCGACGGCATCCTGATCGACTTGTGACCCGGAGACTACCCTCTGTTGCTCGATGACTCGCTCCACGGCATTGAGCTGGTCTCTCAGGCTCGCCGCGTGCTCGAAGTCCATGCTCCCGGCGGCGGACTCCATGCGCTGCCGTAGCGAATCTACGATCTCTCCACTCTTGCCTTGCAGGAAGAGACAGACCTGGTCCATCATGTCTCGATACTCCTCTTTGGAGATCGCTCCGATGCAAGGACCCAGGCACCGCTTGATATCATAGTACAGGCACGCCCGATCATCGGTTCCTGTTATCGTCCGGTTGCAGGTCAGGTAAGGGAAGATGCGCCGCAGCAGGTCGAGGGTCTGGCGCATGGCGGAGGTCGAAGCATAGGGGCCGAAGTATCGGGCGCCATCACTCCGGATCCTCCGCACAACACGGACGCGTGGATAGTCCTCCTGCCAGGTGATCTTGATGTACGGGTAACGTTTGTCGTCCTTCAGCCGAACGTTGTAGCGAGGACGATGCTTCTTGATGAGATTGCACTCGAGGATGAGCGCTTCCAGTTCTGAGTCGGTAACGAAGAAATCCAGGTCAGCCGCGCTCTCTACCAGGCGCTGGACCTTGGGAGCGTGGGCAGCGGAGGCATGGAAGTAGGAGCGTACCCGATTGTGGAGGTTGACCGCCTTGCCCACGTAGAGGACTTCATCGGTCTCTCCTTTCATCAAGTACACGCCCGGTCGCGCGGGTATGGAACTGAGTGTTTCCTTGACGTTGGGGATGGTCATCTGCGTTTGCCCTGGTGGCTCTGCGGCACTGTCAGGCGATACGGACACGCATTCTATACACAATTGTACGCACGAGTGGCCATATTGTCAACCGTATTGGGGGCAGCGGGGTATCGACAGAAACCTCAGACCGGCCTTCGAGCGAACGTAGATGAGGCGGCAGGCGTCTGGTCGGCGACGCGGTCAGGCATTCTTGTAGCACAAGTCCTTGTGGTGTGTCCTTGGGTGCGAGTTTTGCTGCGGGGAGACAGTTATGGTAGAATAGCGCGATGGATCATCGGCCCCCCGAGGGCCGTTTGACGAGCCAGCCCCATCTTTTCGCCAGGAGGCGAGCATGGAATTGAAGCAGTACCTGAGGGTGTTGGTCGGGAAGTGGTGGATCATAGTACTAACCTTCGCGGTGACGGTGACCAGTGCGGTGATCTTCAGCGAGGTGCGGGCGCCTACCTATCGCTCATCGGCCGTGCTTCAGGTGATCCCGGCACGGTTTGACTATGGATTGACCCTCGCTGCGGAGCAGTTGCTCCGACAGTTCGCCAACCAGATTCACACCACTTCCATGGCTCAGCAGGTGATCGACGAGCTACAACTTGACGTAAGTACCGACAAGCTGCTAGGCAGAGTCACCGTAGCCCCCATACCGGAGGATTTCCTGATCCAGATCGACGCTGATGCGCCCAATCCCGAGGAGGCTGCTGCTGTGGCAAGCGCCTTCGCCCAGGACTTCGTCGCTTATCACGCGGCACAGATTCTAGACATTGATCGGGAGGACAGGGTCACCATTCTCATCTTGGAGGATGCCAGGTATGGGTGGGTGCACTGGCCCAAGACCAAGACTCTTGCTCTAGCTGGAGGAGTGCTGGGTCTCTTGGTTGGTTTGCTGCTCGCTTTCGGGCTAGAGTACCTTCAGTCGGACGTACTGCGCTCCAGCGACGACGTGGAGCGCTTCGTGGACGTGCCAGTCCTGGGTTCTATTCCCACCATGGGCTCTGGCGATAGCACGGGAGGATCCGACGCCAGGAGCAGATCATCTGCCTTGCCCTGGTCAAGATAGCTGGGCGGGCAGCCTCCTGGTGGCGAGTTTCCTGAGCGCCTGTTTGCAGCGACGTAGGCGGGGCTATATAATCAGCTACCGCGCACGGACAGTGGAGGATAGAAGTCATGGTCCTAGATGATCGCTCGAGTAGTCTGATCACGGTCACGACGCCTCGGTCTCCTGTCAGCGAGGCGTATCGCACGTTGCGGACTAACCTCGAGTTCTCCAGCTTGGACAAGCCGCTCAAGACTTTGGTGGTCACGTCTCCTGGGCCCGAGGAGGGCAAGTCGACCACCCTGGCCAATCTGGCGGTCACATTGGCGCAGGCCGAGAAGCAGGTCATTCTCGTGGATTGCGACCTGAGGCGGCCCTCGCAGCATGAGATCTTCGGCCAAAGCAACGACGTGGGTCTGACCACGATGGTCGTGGACGAGAAGGCGATGAGCCAGCCACCCCTGCTGGAGATTGGGGTGCCGGGTCTCTTGTTGTTGCCGAGTGGCCCCCTTCCTCCTAATCCCTCCGAGTTGGTGGGTTCGCGTCGCATGCAGGAGATCATAGCCGCGTTGTCCGAGCGAGCCGACATCGTCCTGTTTGACGCGCCGCCGATCATCGCAGTGACCGATGCAGCGGTTCTGGCTTCCAGAGTTGATGGGGTGCTGCTCGTCGTCAAAGCGGGCGGCACCAAGAGGGACCACGCGCAGAAGGCCAAAGCTCTGCTCGAGAAGGTCAATGCTCATCTGGTGGGAGCGGTACTCAACAACGTCAAGATGGACACGAGCTACTATAGCTATTACGCTTAGAAGAAGGGTCACTGAGAGCGAAAGGCAATGGGGGAGCGATGAAGGCATTGATCCTCAGCGGTGGTAGGGGCACTCGCCTGTACCCCATCACCTATACCAGCGCCAAGCAGCTCGTTCCTGTGGCCAACAGGCCAGTCCTGTTTCGCGCGGTAGATGCCATCGTGGAGGCGGGCATCACAGACATCGGCATCGTGGTCGGAGACACGGCAGCCGAGATCATGGAGGCGGTGGGCGACGGCTCACAATGGGGGGCGTCCATCACCTACATCGTACAGGAAGCGCCGCTGGGCCTGGCTCATGCGGTGCTCATCTCTGAGGAGTATCTGGCGGGCGACAGGTTCGTGATGTTCCTGGGAGACAATGTGCTGGAGGGGGGGATCGCGAATCTGGTGAGGGAGTTTGCCGAGAGCGACTGGAACTCGCAAATCGTCCTCACCAAAGTGGCGGACCCTCAGCATTTCGGCGTGGCTGAGCTGAGGAACGGCCAGGTTGTAAGGCTGATCGAGAAGCCCAAGGACCCACCTAGCGATCTGGCACTGGTCGGCATCTACATGTTTGATCAGACCATACTTGAGGCGGCCAAGAGCATCAAGCCTTCGTGGAGGGGCGAACTGGAAATCACGGATGCCATCCAGTTCCTGGTGGATCACGACTTCAAGGTCTATCCCTACATCCACGAGGGATGGTGGATCGACACCGGCAAGCCGGGAGACATGCTGGACTGCAACCGGCTGCTGCTGGAGACCATGGAGCCCAAGAACCTGGGCAGCGTAGATGAGAAATCCAGCCTTTCGGGGCGTATCACCATCGAGAAGGGCGCGCAGATCGTCAATAGCACCCTCCGCGGGCCGATGATCATCGGAGAGAACAGCCGCGTCGTCGATGCCTACATCGGACCGTACACGGCCATCTACCACGACGTGCTCATCGAGAATACCGAGATAGAGCACTGCATCGTCCTGGAGCACTCCCGCATCACAAACATCGGGGCTCGCATCGAGGATAGCGTCATCGGCCGAAACGTCGAGATCTGCCGCTCTCCGCTCAGGCCAAAAGCCTACAGGATGACCATAGGTGACAACAGCCAGGTCGGGATTCTATGACGTGCTGTGGGCCACCAGCACACCGTATGCCGGGGCGTAGCGGAGACCCAGGCGGGCGAGCAGTAGACGCATCTAAAGCGAAGGAAGAGCGAGCCAGGTGAAAGTCACATTGGTGAGTAGCGGGGGCGGCCTGGATGGCTTCCAAAGCGCCGGCAAGGGCATGTCCGGAGGCTGGATCGGACATGGACTAGCTTTGCTCGCGGCTTGCTCCAAGGCTGCTGGTCACGAAGTGAACCTGCTGGATCGCAGGGCGCTGCGGGACTGGGACCACTATCGCGAGGAGTTGCGGAGCCGGGCACCGGAGGTGGCGGGGTTCGGGATGCTCAGTGTGGACTTTAATCCTGCCATGAGGGGCATTGAGCTGCTGAAAGAAGTCAGTCCTGAGACGATAGTCGTCGTCGGTGGACCTCACCCCACTCTCTCTCCCGATGAAGTGCTCAGTAACCCTCTCGTGGATCACGTGGTCTTGGGAGAGGGAGAGATCACTTTCGTGGAGATGCTCCGCAAGTTCGAGCGCGGCGACCAGGTGGAAAGGGTGATCCAGGGGGAGAGGCCGGATCTCGATCAGCTACCATACGCGGACAGAGACCTCTACCTCAACGAGTGGCGCAAGGCTGGCTACGACTATGATTCCCCGGAGGCCCCACTATCCGAGGAGACGTTGCCACCCTTCGTCACGATCATCGCCGGGCGAGGGTGCCGCTACAATTGTAGCTTCTGCAAGCCAGGTGAGGACATCCTCTTCGGAAAGGGCGTGAGACGAAGGAGCGTGTCGCACGTGATCGGGGAGTTGAAGGAGCTGCGCGAGAAGTATCACTTCAACACCCTGATGATCCACGATGATTGTCTCACCGAGGATCGACCGTGGGTGACCGAGTTCTGCGATCGCTGCGAGGCTGAGGGCTTCAGACAGCCGTTCTGGTGCCAGGCGCGCGTCGATCACGTGGTGAAACACGAGGACATGATCAGGCGCATGGCGGAGGTCGGGCTGGCCGGGCTCTTCCTGGGCTTCGAAAGCGGAAGCGATCGCGTCCTCAGATTCATCCGCAAGGGCACCACCAGAGCGAAGAACCTGGAGGCGGCGCGAATCTGCCGGAAGTATGGCATTCGGATATGGGCCAACTACATGCTGGGCTTACCCACAGAGACCGAAGAGGAGATCAAAGAGACGATCAGCATGTTGAGGGAGATCGATCCCGACTACTACAGCCCTGCCTACTACACTCCCTATCCAGGCAACGATCTGTACGACTACTGCATAGAACACGGTCTGTCTCTGGTCAAGGACCACGACGGCTACAGCCGAAACCCCACGGAGCCCAAGATCAAGGGGCACGATCCCGAGTTTCTGCGGTGGGCTCTGGCGGAATCACAGCGAAGGAAGCTGCGTCATAGAGTCAGTCGGAAGACGAGGCACATCGTGGGTCGCTATGCGTCGCCCCGCAAGGCGATCTCGAAACTAGGCAGGATGGTGCGTGCCTCGTCTCGAGGGAGGGAGTAATATGGCGAGCCCACCGGGGGTCAAGAGCCTCAACTACGAACGGGCCTTCCAAGCCATAGGTCGCCTGGCGGAGAAACAGAGGCTGCGCGACGTCTGCATCCTGGAGGTTGAGGGAGGCATAGTGCTACAGGGGCGGGCCCTTCTGAGCACGCGAGACGCCTTCAATCTGGTCTTGAGAACCAAAGTGCTGAGCCACGAAGACCTGGATCAGATGATACGCGAGCTGTGAGGAGAGTCCACCGGCTTGGAGAGGTAGGATAGATGCAGAAGCTCTTCCAGGGCATGCTCAAGACAGACTACCAAGATGTCCTAAGGACGATCGGCCACTACATCGACGAGCATGGCTTCACGGACGTCCGAATCATCGAAACCGAGGATGGTCTGATCCTGCAAGGCAAGTTCAGTACGGGCGGGCCTCGGGGCGAGAAGAAGACCGAGACGTACTTGTTGACTGTGCAGGACGTGAGGGACATGATGAGGGAGGCCTACACTCGTCGAGGCACCAAGCTGTAGCCCCGTGCGGTTCTCACTCGAGGGAGGTCTTGGATCTTGAAGAGTCTATTGATCACGGGTGGTGCCGGTTTCATCGGCAGCAACTTCGTGCATCACGTTCTGGAGAAGTACTCAGACGTCGACGTCGTCGTGCTGGACAAACTGACCTACGCCGGCAATCTGGACAACCTCCGGGACGTGGCGGATGACCAGAGGTACAGCTTCGTCCACGGCGACATCTGCGACATGGAGCTGGTCGACAGGGTCGTTCAAGAACACCATGTCGAGGCCATAATCAACTTCGCCGCCGAGACACACGTGGACCGCAGCATTCTTGAGGCGGGGAGCTTCATCCAGACGGACGTCTACGGCACACACGTGTTGCTGGAGGCGGTCAAGAAGTTCGGACTGCAGAGAATGCTCCACGTCTCCACGGACGAGGTATACGGGAGCGTCACCGAAGGGTCGTCGGTAGAGACCGACAACCTGCTCCCCAATAGCCCCTATTCAGCCAGCAAAGCCGGGGGCGACCTTCTGTGTCGCGCCTATCACGTGACCTACGGAGTCCCTGTAGTGATCACGCGCGGCTCCAACAACTTCGGTCCCTACCAGTATCCCGAGAAAGTGATCCCCCTTTTCATCACCAACGCTCTGGATAACCAGCCACTGCCGCTCTACGGCGATGGGTTGAACATCCGGGACTGGCTGTACGTTCTGGACCATTGTGAAGCGATCGATCTGATGCTGCACGGGGGCCAGGATGGCGAGGTCTACAACGTCGGTGGCGACTACGAGCTGACCAACCTCGAGCTCACGGAGGCCATCCTGGAGAAGACGGGGAAGCCGAAGAGCCTCATCCACTTTGTGGAGGATCGACCAGGACACGATCGGCGCTACTCCCTCGATTCCAGCAAGATCCACAAGCTGGGGTGGCGGCCTCGCCATGCATTCGCAGAGGCCCTCGAGGTAACCGTGCGCTGGTATGCCGAGAATCGCCAGTGGTGGGAGAAGCTCAAGACGGCGGAGTATCGGAGCTACTACCAGGAGCAGTACGGGACACGGCGGATTCTGTCCGACTCGTGAAGGATATCACCGCTCGATGAACTGCTGAGGGGCCCTGGAACACGCAATAGCTATCGTCGAGCATGGTCTCCATATGGTGGTATACGCTCTGCCCATCTATGGAGACTTCTTCTACTGTTGCCCTTCCCCGAGGGAGTAGAACCGCGACTCGGATGGGTCCAGGGTGGTTCGATCCGTAGTCAAGGACGATGACATCGCCCTCGTGCCTGTAGTCGTAGGAGGCGTAGAGCCCGGTGGCTGGCTGGAGGAGACGTATCTGGCCGTCGTGTTTGGAGAGTCGGGGCTCTAGAGCGACCCCGTCTTGGTCGATGGTGACTCCGAAGAGTCCCCGTACGATCGCTTCTCCCACGGTGGCGGCCCCGCTGCCATAGTTGTGTGATCCCCAACCTGCGCCGGTGGACAACGACTGCCACTCGTAGATCTCTTGCGGGTGCAAGGCCCAATCCTGGGCCACGAGATGAAGATGCGCCCGCGCCAGAGTGGAATGGCCGTTCTCGAACTCCGCTGTGATCTGTACGCCGCCCCACCAGTCCCAGAGACCGCCGTTCTGATACTCGCCGCTATACATCTGTGGGTGAGCGAAGAAGCCGGGCGGGTAGGGTGGATAGACGCTCAGGCCAGGCTTCCCGGCCCCGGCGACCAGGCGCGCACGCTCCAGGCTAAGCAGAGCATCGTCCGTCTGCGCCGGATCGCTGAGGCCGACGTAGACGGCGACCGCATTGGAGATGCTCACCATCTGATCCTCGGGGAAGGGATGGGTGAGGGGCGTGACGTGCACGTGGAGTAGGTAGAAGCCTCCATCCTCGTTCCACAGTTGCTCGTTGGTGGCCTGGCGCAGCTCCTGCGCTCGGTGGTGGAGGCCTTCTGCCCTCGCAGAGGCACCGAGCGTCTCGTTCATCTCCGCCAGCTCGAGCAGGACACGGTAGGTAAGGGCCTGGTCGTAGACAGAGCACGTCCAGTGGTCCGTCGCTGGATCGAGGTCCGTGGGAACGGTGGAGGGCTCGAACTTCACGTCTCCCCAGTCAGTGGTGTGGCCTCTCTTGATCAACCGGAGAGTGCTGTCGTACCGGTGCGCGTACAGCCAGTCCAGGGCAGCGTTCAGGCGAGAAAGGACCGTCTCTCCTGCCAGCCTCTTCTGGAGCCAGTCGACGCCACCCGCCGTCTCGTAGTACTGGTACGCGGCGTGGATGAGGTGGACCTCCTCATCGGAGACAGCCGTGGCCTTGTCGATGTGGTGGTCAGGCGCTATGACGCCGCTAATAGCTCCCTCGCCGGGCACGTGCCCATCCTCGCTTCTGGTGGCAGTGGCATACTGCCTCAGCAGGAACTCCTCCACCGGGGTTCTGAGGTGTTCGTCGCCATAGAAGTAAGAGACCGCCGGCATCATGGTGGAGGTATCCCGAATGTAGATTTTCCCGTACTCCCGCGCCGGCATCAGGCCGGTGACCGTCCCCTCTGTGCCTTGAAACTCCGTCTCGCAGAGCCGAAAGGTGTGAAGGATGCTCTCTCTCATAACATCGACGAGGGGATAGTCGGGGAGGTGCCAGGTGGTTTCCGTCGGAGGCGAGCCCAGCGCCTCGGCGTCTATAGGAGGCAACGTGGAAGCGGCGAGTTCCCAGCTGTGGTAGACGTAGGCACGTGCCAACATCACCGTCGCTAGCAGGAGCAGAAGTGGCAGGCTTCTAACGGCCATCCGAGCGCGCACTGCCCTGGCGATCAGCCTACCTTCTCTTCGACTGATGTGCTGAGGGTTCTGTAGATGCGATAGGTCATCCACAGGGAGGCCGCCGTCAGTAGGCTGCGGAAGATGGCGATGACTGCTTTGTAGTTGGTGAACGTGTCGATGATCGACTCGGGCGCTGGAAGCTGTGAGAAGAAGGATGGATTCAGGGGCAGGAAGAGCCACCAGGTCGTCTGTGAGCTCCAGTTGAGGAGATAGAAGGCGTAGCCCACAACCTGGACCAGGTGAAACCAGAGCAGATCAGGTTGCTCGGCGATCTCCAAAGCCAGCAGGGGCAAGAGCGCGAAGAAGTACTGGGGGTTGAAGAAGGAGACGGAGAACAGGACCAGGAAGACCATAAGAGAGTACTTGCGCAGCACTGTATACGAGGACAGGTCCTTTTCCAGGCTGCTGAAGAACAGAATGGCATAGCCGATGACGAAGAGCACCAATTCGTCGTGAAGGATGATGGAGAGCTTCGCCGCGAGCAGGAACTGGCCATGGGCGCGGTCCAACAGCGCAAGAATCCGCGGCATAGACCCAGATAGGACAGTCAGCAAGACGACCGCTGCGGCTACCACCAGGCCCAGGACAAGCCGCCGCTGCTTCCTGAGTTGTAGGAAGGCGCCCACGAGGAAGAAGGGCAGCAGGGCCGCGTCCATGATCCGGCTGACAAAAGCGAGCGCGAGTGCGACGAGGGAAGAGAATGGTCGGACTCGCTGGAAGAGATAGAGGCTCAACAGGACGAAGAAGCCAGCCATGGCGTCGTAGCGACCGTAGAGGTAGGAGACGTACAGACCAATGGGGTTGAACAGCCAGAACGCAAGAGCGAGGATGGCCTGCCTGGGACGCCTCCTCAGCAGGGCGAGGAGGATGAAGGCAGAGGCCAGGTCGAAAACCAGGTGGGGCAGTTTCAGCAAGAAAAGGGTAAGGTGTATCCTGGGCGCTTCGGCGATCTGCATACGCAGCTCGAAGGCCCCCTGGTACTCCTCCTGACCCATCACTGCCCACTCGTCAGGCCACACGGTCTCAGCCGGAGAAAGGACCGACTGAAAGAGCCATATCGTGACCCCGTAGAGGAGCTGAGGGAGCGGTTGTACGGACAGGTCCTTCGTAACCTGTCCGTGCAGGGCGAGGTTCTGCGCGTGGTACGTGATCCAGAACAGGTCCGGGTGGAAGGCGATGGGCATCAGGACTACCCTAAGCAGCACACCGAGGATCAGCAGGATCAAGATGGCTCTCTTGAACGAGTCTTCGCGCTCGAGAGAGGGCACTATTTGGCGGTGGTCATAGCCTCTGAGTCGGTGCATGGTCTCCTAGAGCCTCTCTACGCGGCAGCGCATGTCTCGATAGGGAGGTGTGGCGGCCAAAGGATCGCAGGAGAGATCGTCGACCAGCCAGTTGGCGTTGTGCGCTCCCGTCCAGCCGTGGGGGATGGACACGGTGCGGGGATGCACGCCGTCAACCACCTTGGCTCTGTAGGCCGCAGCGCCGACCGTGGTCTCCAGCCTCACCTCGTCCCCGTCGCTAACGCCTATGTCCGAAGCCAGGGAGGGGCTGATCTCGGCCAGGGGCTCGGGATGCGCCCTGCGAAGGTCGGGGATGTTGCGGTGCTGGGAGTGGTAGAACTGCGGCACTCTCGCTCCAGTGATCAGATAGTATGGATAGATCTCGTCGTTTGGCCAGTCCAGTGGGGCAGTGGGCATAGGATCGAATCCCTGCTCCGCCAGCGCCGCACTGTAGAGCTCGATCTTGCCCGAGGGTGTGGTGAAACCCTTCTCGAGCGTGCGGCCGTTGGCCGCAGGCGTGGCCAGCTCGTATCCGGTCCAGCCTGCTCGTTCAAGCACGGCCTCAACGACCTCCTCGTCGCTGGTGAAGGGGAAGAACTGCCCGTAGCCCAATCTCTGACCGAGCAGGGACAAGGATTTCCATTCGGGAAGGGCCTCCCCAGCGGGTGGGATCACCGGCCTCCTGGTCCGCACCGGGTAGTCTGTTCTCAGAGATTGGACACTGATCTCGCCCTTCTCGAGGAAGGTACAGCCTGGAAGGAGTACGTCGGCCAGTTCGGCTGTCCCGTTCATGAATAGGTCGTGAACAACCAGCAGGTCAAGGCTGGACAGGGCTTGGTGGGCTTTGCCCGTATTGGGAAAGCAGGACATGGGATTCCCTTCGATGACGATCAAGCCTCGGACGGGGTAAGGGTTCTCGCTCAGGATGACCTCAGGGAGCATGGCGCTGGCGTCTCTAGCCAGTGGGTATCTGTCCCGCCAGAAGCTCTTCGCTGGCTGCGGAAGGTCGTCAGGCACGGGGAGGCTCTTGAGGCTGCGATAGGGTGTGAGCATCAGTCCCCCACGCACATCTACGTTCCCGGTGATGGCCATGAGTATGGCCATGGCCCGCAGAGTCTGGGTGCCGTTCCGGCAGTGCTGCACGCCTTGCCGTCTTTCCAGAGCTGCGGGCTTGGAGCGGGCAAAGTCCTCCGCCAGTCGCTCTATGGATGCAGCAGGAATATCGGTGATCTCCTGTGCCCATTGAGGAGTGTAGGGGGCGATGTGCTCGGCCAACCGGTCGAACCCGTACGTGTGGGCCGCCACGAAGTCCTCGTCGTAGAGGTTCTTCTCTATGATGTGCTGGATCATCGCCAGACCCAGTGCGAGATCGGTGCCTGATCTGATCTGGAGATAATGATCGGCTTTGACAGCGATGGGTGTACGTCGTGGGTCGATGACTGCCAGCCTGGCCCCATTCCTCCGCGCGCTGATGATGTCACTGTTGATTCCGTGGTAGCGATGCATGTGGGTGGCGGGAGGGTTGGTGCCCCACAGTATGATGTAGCTGGCGTTTTCGAGGTCGCACCAGGGCATAGGAGGCCGGCCAAAGGTGTTGCTGTAGGCCAGAATCTTGGGTCCCACGCAGATAGACCAGGTCCCGGTGACGTTTGGCGTGCCGTAGAGCTTGGACAGGCGGCGGAGCACAGCGTCATCCACCACCTTGGCGGTCGTGCCGTGATAGAAGACGAGGGCTTCAGGGCCGTACCGTTCCTTGATCCTCTCCATCTTGTCAGCGATGAAGTCTATTGCGTTCTCCCAGGAAGTACGCTGGAAGGCACCGCCCTTCTTGTCTCTGATCAGTGGATGGAGCAGGCGATCCGGGGCGTACAGTATCTGTGGTGCGTGGCGTCCCTTGACACATAGCTTGCCCCGGCTCCATCGGTCTTCGGGGTCACCTGCCACTCGGACGACTCTGCCGGCTTCAACGTGAACGATCATGCCACACTCGGCGCGGCAGATCTGACAGAAGGTTCGAGCGGCCTCGGCGCACATGGGTGTTACTCCAGCTCAGAGTCGTGGGCAGGATTATAAGCGCCATACGATGCCGGGGCAAGCACTTGTGTGGAGAGTGTGGATGAGCGGCACCGAGATAGACCTCGCGCCGGACTCAAGCGGACGCGTAGGGGCGGGTCTCAGACCCGCCCTGACAGGAAGGCAGGCACGCTCTTACGGTATGGTGCGGATCGAGAGCTTGAGGACGTGGTCACCGGGTAGGTGAGGACCAGCGCCGGGAACTGGGAAGCCGGCTTCAGCCGCCGCCGCGCTCTCCCTGTCCCTACAACACAAGCTGTGATAGAATCTCGCCGTATGATCGAGTTCTCCATCTCTACTTCGTCCATCCGCACCGATCTGGAGCGGCTGAACCGTCTGCTCGAGCTGGGCCGCTTCCGCAAGCTCGAGATCGGCTTCTACGACGAGGAAACGCTGCCTCTGGTCATGGAGTTCGCGTTGGCCAGGGGTTTGACCTATGGGTTCCACGACCCGTTGCCCCGTCTGCCATCCGACGATTTCCCTTTCCTGACCGATCCCGATGAAGAGAAGCGCTGGCGGACTCTCGATTCTATGTATCGCACCATGCAGACCGCTATCAGGTATGGTGCGGAGTACGTGATCGGTCACATACCTTCGGTGCTCTGGGAGCCCCGGCCCATGCTCAGCGAGGACAAGATAGTCGAGCTAGCCCATAATAGCTGCGATCTTCTGTCGGCATGGAGTCATGAGTCAGGCATCCCCTTTGTGCTCGAGAATGTGGGTCCTAATCCCTACTTCTTCGAGTTCGAGGCCTTCGTGGAGGTGATGCAGGCTCACCCGCGTCTGGAGTTCTGTTTGGACATCGGGCATCTGCACCTGATGTCCATCTACTCGGGGTTCGACTCGCTAGAGTTCTCCACTGCCCTAGCGCCGTATACGACCATTCTGCAGGTCTACAATGCAACGCCGGAGATGTACCGCAAGTATCACCACGTGCCGGTCCACCCCTCGCAAGTGCCCGAGGAGGGGTGGGCGGACGTGGTTGCCATTGTAGAGTGTGTGCTCGCGGGGAGGAAGAACGATCTGACGATAGTCTTCGAGCACTCGCCGCAGTACCCAGCAAGCGACGGCTTCATCCAGGAGGGTATCGAGTCGGTGAGACAAGTGGTGGAGGCAACTGGAGCTACTTGTCGAGGATGATGGTCACGGGGCCGTCGTTGTGGATCTCCACCATCATCATGGCGCCGAAGACACCGGTCTCGACCCGCAGGCCCTCCTCCTTCAAGAAAGACACGAACCCCTCTATCAGCGGCTCGGCGGTCTCGGGCTGGGCTGCCTCGACGAAGCTGGGACGACGCCCCTTTCGTGCGTCACCATACAGCGTAAACTG
>DAOUEW010000290.1:0-2155 GCA_034430275.1 Anaerolineae bacterium
TCGATGCCTGCAACGGGAGGCAAGCTGGTCCGCGGATCACACCCAGCCCATTGGGGTGGAAAGTGGCTCGCTGGATGGTCGCAGCGAGTCTGGGTGGTACGTCACTGCAAGGTGGATGGGGGCTGCTCGACCGGGGCCACGAACAGGCCTTCCGAGGTGAGGACCACCAGCTCGCCTTGGAGCTCGTCAACCCACACGTCCTGCAAGCCCTGGAAGAGCGCTTCGTCCTCTCTGGGTGGGAGGAACTGGCGGACGAAGACCCCCTCTTTGGTGAGCTGCACGATGCGCGCCAGGCCGGCGTCGGCTACGTAGATGTACTGGGCGTCGGGGTCAGTGTAAAGAGCAATTGCATCCTGGAGCCCCTGATCGCCCAGGCCAGTGACCGAGAAATCCACCTGCAGACCACCGGAGAACTTGAGAATATCTCCGCCGGTCAAGACATAGATGAAGCCGTCGATGGCCATGTCCACAGCGTTCTCCAGCTCCACCGCGGTCTCACCCTGGAAGTAGCTGAGAGGGAAGGAGTCGTAGGTGTTCTCGGTGGGGGCGTATTTGAGGATCCGGTCCTCCGCCGCATCGAGAACGTACAGATAGCCAGAGTACCCCTCGATGGCGCGAGGATTGTTCCAGATCTCGCTGTCGGCCACCGATACAGCGGTGAACTCCTGGGCTTCGTCGAGTTGCAAGAGTAAAAATCCGTTGACCAGCAGGAGCAGGCTCTCTGTCTCGCGACCGCTGCCGGATCCAATCCAGGCAAGATCTGTCAACTCCTGTACTTGCACGCCACCAGGTGCGCTATCGGGACTCAGCAAGACGGACCCACCAGGCGGTTCCTGGATACCGCTGATCTCGTCCACCTGGTACATACGTAGCTCCCGCGTGCCAGTGTCCAGGACATAGAGTTCGTTCTCGTGCAGGAGCACGCGATGAGCCTGGTTGGGTGGTCCAGGGAGCAACGCCTGGGCCGAGAACTGGAGTCGAAGTACGTCCTCTGCCTCGTCGAGGCCCAGGAATACCTGGTCGCGCAGGGCGATCGCCTCTTCGTTCGTCGGCTTTACTAACAGGGCTTGCTCAACCAGATCGCGTGCCTCGTCGAGGTGGAGCTCGACGGTGGCTTTGTCTTGACTGTTTCGGGCCAGTTCTAGCGCGGCTGTTGCATCCGCCAATGACTGGGCGAACCGAGTCTCGTTTGACTGGCGTCGCAGAACCAGAGACAGAGAACCGGCCGCAACGAGGGTGATGATCACGAAGACGACGACGAGGGGCAGGCGCGAGCCTTTGTCCCCTTGGGCTGTGGTGACTGTTCTTATGGGTTGGTCATAGACCGTTTCCATGGTCGTGGGAGCAGCCTGGGGTTCGGGAAGCATCCGCTCGGTTAGGATGCCTAGCCCCTGGAACAGCCCCACCACTCCCGTTTTGATCCCTCGACCCACTCGTCCCAGCAAGCCGCTCGAGACCGTCCAGGAGAGGAAAGCCTGTACACGCTCGGCCAACTGGGCGAACGACTCCAGGATCCGGGCACAAAGAGCGAGTAGCGACGCTACGAGTCCTCCGGCGACGCTCCTGGCAGGCCGGCGTATCGTGGGTGGTCTCGTGTCAGAGACCGGAGGGAGATGCGGCCGGGTCGGTGCAACGCTGGGTTGAAGGCGCGATGGCTTTTCTATGGGAGCGGCGGATCTCTCCGCTGCGCTGATCTGGATGAGGAGAGCAGAGAGATCGGCGTGCGAAGCCAGGGCACGGAGGGTGTGCGACAGTTCATCCAACCCTCCCTGCGCAGCTTCAGCTACCTGCCACTGGGTGGCGACCTGCGTCAGCCCGCTGGAGGCCAGGACGATGACGTCGCCCTCTTCGATGAGACAGTGGTAGAGGCCGACCTCTGTCAGGAATTCGTCCGCTCCCAGAGGGGGAGTGGAACGTGGTTCTGCTGGCAGCCCGTCCGCTGCAGTTTCGGCTGCTGAAGGCGGAAAGGAGTGCACCTCCCCCTTCTTGAGCACGTGGATTCGAGCATCTCCCGCGACTGCCATGTAGAGGTCATCGCCCCGCAAGACCGCACAGCAGGTCTCACCGACTCTGTGCCACAAGGGCAGGGCTTCCAGGTTCATGTGATGGAGGAACCTGTTGGCGGCCTTGACGGCCTGTCGCAGCCCGTTGGTGA
>DAOUEW010000291.1:0-3655 GCA_034430275.1 Anaerolineae bacterium
TGGTCCACGAGCGCCACGTCCGACGATCCATACTACCACAAGGCTATACCAGTGTCAAGGGCACTCTTGGAAGGCATGGAAAAGGTGTTCGCACCAATGAATCCACTGACGGCCCTGATGATGCCGAGAAAGACTTCAAGAGCCTCAGCGGTTCAGTGGCCCAAACACTTGTCAGGCCGAACAGCATCGTAGGGGCGGGTCTTAGACCCGCCCCTACGCGCCCAGTTCAGTCCGCCAAGGGAACGGCGGGGGCGCCGCTGCCTGGAGCGGAACCGGCGTTCCTGGTACAATAGCCCCATACTGATGCACAGGAGCACCTGTAGGGGGCCAGGATGGACATACCGGCTGAGAAACAGAGACTACTGGAAGAAATCCAGGCGCGGGCCGACACAGCCTACGCGCAGGTGGTGGGACGGGCCGTCTCCTCCCCCCTGAAGGTCTATGGCCTCCGCGTGTGGGAGATCCGCCAGATCGTCAAGAGTTGGTGTGCGGACCACGAGGGCATCTCCCTGCAAGACCTGCTACCTCTGGTGGAGACGTTGTGGACGCGCCAGTCCCGCGAGGAGCGTCTGGTGGCGCTGGAGCTGCTGATGCATTATCGCCGCCTGCTCCCGGAGCTCCGGTGGACCTGGTTCGACCACAAGCAACAGGACCTGGACGACTGGGAGCTCACCGATGTCCTGGGCGTGGGAGTCCTCGGTCCCTGGGTCGCTCACGACCCCGAGCAAAGGACGGGCCACCTGCACCAACTGGTCCTCGACGAGGACGTCTGGAGCCGGCGACTGGGCCTCGTGGCCACTGTCGGCCTCTACCGCACGCGGAAAGAGGCCGAGACCCTCTCTCTGGCCCTGAGCCTCATCGACCAGGTCAAGGAGCAGCAACACCCCATCATCACCAAGGCCATCTCCTGGGTGCTACGAGTGCTGACCAAAGACCACGCGGAGCAGGTCGTCGCATACCTGGAGGAGAACGAGGATTCCCTTCCGCGACTCGTGGTCCGCGAGGTGAGGAACAAGCTCCAGACGGGCCGCAAGAACGGCAAGCGCGTCAGATAGCCCTGCCCGCAGCTTCCGGGGAGACTCCCCGCACTGGACACTTGGCGGCCGCTGTCGTACAATACCGCCGTGCAATTCGGGAGGCCACCGCGTTCAGCAGCGCACCCTTCGCAGTATCATGCCACGAGGTTAGCTCGATGAGGAAGAGAGACCATAGTCGTCTAGTCGCCAAGCTCGCTGAGGAGTACTTCAAACACGCCCCCAAGTCCGCGGCCATCCAGCAGGAGGCCCTCAAATACCTGATCGACGGGGGCAGCCATACGCTGCGTCTCACCTACCCCTTCCCTCCCCGACCGGTCTCCGCCCATGGAGCGTGGATCACCGACGAGGACGGCCACAGGGTCCTGGATTTCTGGCAAGGGCACTTCGCCAACATCCTGGGCCACAACCCAGAGGTCGTCACTTCGGCCCTGGCCGCAGCATTTGCCGAGGGCTTCGGCCTCCAGACCGGCTTCGAGGACCGCTACCAAGTCGAGGCGGCGGAGATCCTCTGCCGTCAGACCGGCAGTGAGCGTGTGCACTTCACCACCAGCGGCACCCTGGCCACGATGAACTCTGTCATGCTGAGCCTGGCGTTCACAGGTCGCGGCCTGGTGATGAAAGCGGGCGCCGGATGGCATGGAGGCCACCCCTGGGGTCTGAAGGGCGTTGGCTTTCGCGCCGGCACCGAGGACGGCTTCCAGTACGTGGATACAGCGGGGTTGCCTGCTGCTGTCACAGAGAAGGTGATCGTTACGCGCTTTAACGATCCGGACAGGCTGCGCAGCGATTTCGCCCAACACGGGGACCAGCTCGCGTGTTTCATCGTCGAGCCCTTCATCGGTGCGGGCGGATGTCTGCCTGCCACAGCCGAGTATCTGCAAACCGCACGCGAGCTGACCGACAGACACGGCGTGGTGCTCATCTTCGACGAGGTCATAGCCGGCTTCCGTTTCCGGGCCGGCGACGTTGGCAGTCTGTACGGCCTGCACCCCGACCTCGCCACCTTCGGCAAGGCCATCGGCGGCGGCATGCCGGTGGCCGCCCTGGCCGGCCGGGAAGAGATTCTGAGCCTGGTCGGGCATGACAGCAGCAAGAAGGTCAAGTTCTCCGGCGGCACCTACTCCGCACACCCGGCGTCGATGCTGGCGGCCAAGACCTTCATGGAGTATCTCGTGAACCACGAGGAAGAGATCTACCCCCGTCTATCGGCTCTCGGCGAGCAAGCGCGTCGCACGGCGGAGGAGGCTTTCGGCGCGGAGGGTCTCTACGCACGCTGTCCGAGGTACAGCGACGGCGTGTTGCCGGGAAGCTCTTTGAGCTTGGTTGCTTTTCCCTACGAAGAAGGGCGAGAGCTTCGGAGCCCCGAAGACGTACGCGACCCTGCTCTCTGTGACGTCGTGCTGGCTGAAGAGGTCCTTCAGTTGGCGCTGCTGGTTCACGACGTGTATACGATGCACGGACTCGGTGCCATCAGCGCCGCCCACACCACGGAAGACCTCGGCTTTCTGCGAGAGGCCTACGCGCGGGTGGCACGTCTCTTCAAGCAGCACCTCTAGCGCCTGAACTGCATCGACGACGAAAGCCTCCCGACGGCACTCCGTGCATACCAACAAACGACAACCTGCGGCAATCACGAACACTCACATCAAGGAGACGAAGCGCACCATGCCAGACAACACTCGGGCTATCCAGTACGGACTCGGCCCCATCGGCAGCGCCGTGGCCCGGCACGTCGTGGAGCGTGACGGGTTGGAGTTGGTCGCCGGCGTCGACATCGACCCGGCCAAAGTAGGCAAGGACGTCGGCGAGGTGGTTGGGCTGGAGCAGCCCCTGGGGTTTCGGGTGGCAGAGAGCCTGTCCCAAGCCCTGTCCGGAGCAGAAGGTGACGTCGTCTTGCACACCACCAGCTCCTACTTCGACGCCTTCAAGCCCCAGATTCTCGAGATCCTGGAGGCGGGGTTGGACGTCGTCTCCACCTCCGAGGAGCTCTCCTTCCCGTGGCTGGCCCACGCGGACGAGGCCGCCGAGATCGACGCAGCCGCCAAGCGTGCGGGCAAGACGGTCCTGGGGACCGGCGTCAACCCCGGCTTTCTGATGGATTCTTTGCCCTTGAACCTCACCTGCATCTGCCAAAGGGTGGATCGCATCGACGTCACGCGAGTGATCAACGCTTCCACACGCCGAGGACCTTTCCAGGCCAAGATCGGTTCGGGCGTGAGCGTGGAAGAATTCGAGGCCAAGATGGCGGCCGGGCGTATGGGCCACGTGGGCCTACGCGAGTCGATGGGTATGGTCTTCCATACCCTGGGGAAGAAGCTGGTCCGCTACGAGTCCGGTGTGGAGCCGGTTGTGGCAGGCAAGTCCGTCAAGACCGAACATTTCCAGGTTGAGCCGGGGCGGGTGAAGGGTTTGAAGCAGATCGCCCGCGGTTTCTCCGAGGAGGGCGAGTTTCTCACTCTGACCTTCATCGCCGCCCTCGAGGCCGGCGACGAGGCCGACACCATCACCATCACTGGCTCGCCCAACTTGGAAATCACTCTCAAGGGCACCAACGGCGACATCGCTACGGTGGCGATCACCGTGAACGCCATCCCCCGGGTGAGGGAAGCCGAGCCGGG
>DAOUEW010000292.1:0-2207 GCA_034430275.1 Anaerolineae bacterium
GTGGCGCATCTGTCTCTAGAACCCCTATGATCGAGAACCTGTGGCCCAACATCGCGGCCACGTGCATCGAGCTCTGAGCGGGTCCGATCACGGGGATAGAGACCATCTCCCGGGCTGCCTCCACGCCAGGGTCATCCATGCAGTTGGAGACCACAGCGTCCACGCCATCTTTTTCCGCTTCGATGGCCTTCCCAACCACGTCCGGCGCCGCCAAGGTCGCCTCGTATCTTGATTCAATGGAAGCTGGACCGCAGTCCAGATGCACGACACTCAGTTCCGTGTCCGGTCCAGCTACCGCTGAAAACTCCTCGATGGTTGTCGTGTCAAGCGTATCGCTAGTGACCGGTTCAATCACTCGAATCTTCATAGTGGTCCCCTATGTCCTTTCTGTTTGTGCGCCGCAGTTTCTCAGGTCACCTAGCGCGCTCATCAACCCGTTCTCAGCCGCTGTCTACCCGCCTATCACGCCCCACCACCGATGTGCCGCGTGCAACGCCCCAGGGTTGCGTGCCGAGGGCTTGCTGAGCAGTGTGATGAGTGCCGTGGCGATACCCCTGAACCGCCGTGCCCCCTCCTAGTACCCCACAATCTCCTTCTCGGGTGGGTTCGGATACGTCTTCCTGCTATGCGAAAGCTGCATGTCCACGAGGGCCTCTGCGACTTTCACAGCTACAATCGCTGGGTCGATGACCGGTACATCAGTGATGCCTTCATCCTCTAGGCCCTGCTTCACCTTCCCCGCCAGACCAGACATGCCGGTGCAGCCGAACACGATAACATGAGCTCCGTCCTCTCGCACCGCCATGGCCGACTGCTCTGTCAGGGCCTTGACTAGCCTCCCGGTATTGTGCATCTCCAGCACTGGTATGTTGACGGCCCGCAGAGATGCGATTTGCCTGGAGAGACCTGTCCTCGGTCCATGGCGCTCGAAACGAGGGATAGCTCTATCAAGGACTGTGATGACCGAGAATCTGTGTCCTAGCATCGACGCTACGCGCATCGCCGTCTCCGCTGTCCCTATCACAGGAATGGAAACCACCTCGCGAGCCGCTTGCACACCCGGTTCAGCCATACAGTCGACGATCACGGCATCCATTCCGTCCTTCTCAGCCTCTACGATCTTCTTCACTATATCCGGCGCGGCAACCGTCTCTTCGTACCGCGACTCGATGGAAGCCGGGCCCTTATCCAAGAGAGTCACGCTGATCTCCGTGTCGCGACGAGCGCCCGGTGAGTACTGTTCGAGGCCTATAGACTCGAACTCCTTGGTGATGCTTGGTATGACCACCCGAATCTTCATAACGACTATACCCCTAGTATCCCACGATCTCCTTCTCTGGCGGCGCCGGATAGGTCCTCTTACTATGGCGAAGCCCCATATCAGCGAAGGCCTCAGCCACTTTGACGGCCAGCATCGGCGGATCGATCACCGGCACATCAACGATACCCTGAGCCTCCAGGCCTTTCTTCACAACATCGGCCAGGCCAATCATGCCCGTGCAACCGAAGACGATCAGGTGGGCGCCGTCATCTTTCACGGCCGCAACTGACTGCTCGGTCAGAGTCCTCACCACCCTCTCGGTGTCGCCTAGTTCCAGCACCGGGATGTTCACGGCGCGAACGGACGCTAGCCGCTCCGCGACTCCGATCCGGGCCGCCTGGAGCTCGAACATGGGAGCAGCACTGTCCAGCACAGTAATCACTGAGAATCTATATGCCAGCATCGAAGCAACGTGCATCGCGGTCTCTCCCGGGCCGATCACAGGTATGGAGACCATCTCTCGAGCGGCCTCCAGACCCGGATCAGCCATGCAGTCGATGATGACTGCCTCGACGCCATCTTTCTCCGCCTCTATCACCCTCCCCACCACCCCGGGCACAGCCACGGTCTCATCGTACCGCGACTCGATGGAGGCCGGTCCTTTGTCCAGGAGGGCCACGCTGAGCTCGGTATCTGCGCGAGCGCCGGGCGCATACTGTTCGAGGCCCAAGGCCTCATACTCCTTGGTAATACTGGGTATGACTACGCGGATCTTCATTCTAGCTCCATCCTTTCACCGTATTCGTCACGGTGCGGCCACCGATCTGACAAGCACTATAGTCCCTTGTCTGCCCTCTACGCGCGCCACGGATTGATGCCGTTTGCGCCTTCAGTAGCCAATGATCTCCTTCTTCGGCGGGGTGGGATAGGTTCTCTTGCTGTGCGA
>DAOUEW010000293.1:0-2074 GCA_034430275.1 Anaerolineae bacterium
TGTAGCTCGGCCAGGTCCTGGCGGAGGCTGGTCACCGCCTGGGAGACCGGCTCCAACTGAGAGAGCTTCTCGCTGATCACGGCGGTTTGGACATCCCTGCGGGACTCGCGTAACTGGAGGTATTGCAGGCCCAGCAGGAGCAAGACCGCGCCCAAGAGTAGAACCACGAGCATCACGAGGAGCAGCATCAAAGGATCCAAGAGGTTCCTCCTTTCAGTCGCGCGGACCATGGAGAGAAGACGGGCCTGGTCTTCGAAGGGGCGACGTGGTAACAGGCCCGCCCTACACTCGTAGTATACCACAGAGAGGCTTGTCTGTCAATATGGGGAGAATGAACATGTGACCAGGCACGTGACCACGTGGCCTGAACACCATGAATTGATCTTCTACCCAACTCACCCTCACCCAACCCTCCCCCCTCTAGGGGGAGGGCTTTTCTCCCAAGGGGGCCTCCTCCCTTGAGGGCCACCGGAGGCTGAATCCGCAACCAGCCATTCCCCTCCCTTGAGGGGAGGGGCAAGGGGAGGGTGAACATGTGACCAGACACGTGGCCATGTGGCCTGAAGCGTAGAACTCGATCTCTTGCCCGACCCACCCCCACCCAACCCTCCCCCCTCTAGGGGGGCTTGTCCCCGAAGTCAGTCACCCTACTGGTGGGGAGAGAGGTCCTGGCATGCCCGCCTCATCACCTCCAGCACTCCGTCCGTGTTTGCCAGCACCTCGTGGTCCCAGAACCTGAGGACAGTGAATCCTTCGTGCTCCAGCCACTGGTCCCTCGTCCTGTCCCTCTCGGTTTGCACATCTTCAGCGTGCTGACCGCCGTCCAGTTCCACAATAATCGCCTTCTCCAGACAGACGAAATCGACTATGTACTTCCCGATAGGCTGCTGTCGTCTGAACTTGAGCCCTTCAAGCTGCCTTGCTCTCAGATATCTCCACAGGGCCCTCTCCGCATCCGTCGATCTCTTCCTCAGGCCCTTTGCACTGGTGGTGAGTCGTGATCTCATGCCCCTTCCACTCGCACCCACGCCCCCTACGAGAGAGGCTTTGCCTCATGCCTACGTGCGATCGTCATGCACCCCGCTGACAACCCTGGCCAGCACCCGCCAATGGTAGCTTCCCGGGCGGCCACCTGGCACGTCCTCACACTCCAGCAGAGCAAAACCACTGAGAAAGGTCTCCACCTCCGCCTTGTCGAAGTAGTGATGGGGATAGCTCTTCTCCTCATGGCCGGCGATGACGTAGGTACCTTCCTCAACCTGTTCGCCCAGCCCGCACTGGTCGTTTTGTGTCGAGATCAGAGTGCAGAGCAAGTAGCCTCCCGGCTTGAGGCATCGTCGTATCTCGGCGATACTGCTCCGTATCTGTTCCACCGTTCCGTGGTAGATCACGTTCCAGGCTAGTATCAGATCGAAGAAACCGTCCCGGAATGGCAGGTGGCTCATGTCACCCATAGCCAGGTTGAGGGTCACTTCTTTACGCCCTGCCCAGCGGAATGCGTAGTCCAGACCTGCCGGGCTGGACTCGACGCCGTAGACATCGAAACCTTCCCTGGCCAAGAGGACGCAGTGCCGCCCCAACCCGAACCCCAGATCGAGTGCCTTCTCCAGACCTTCGTCTTTGAACCTGGGAAGCAGCGAGACGACCCAAGGCTCAGGCTCCAGCCACCACCTTCGACCGTCGTCGGTCTTCCAGATCGCGTCCCACTCTTTCATCGGCATCTGTCGCGAGCGACAGTAACGGCAACTCACTCAACCGAATCCTGCCCTCCGTCGGCGATTCGCCATCCCGGTTCAAGAAAGCACCCTGAGTAGTAGCCGAACGAGGTGCGGGCGCGTATCGAAGGGACGCGGCTCGGGATCCTTTCGTCACTCGCCGTTGCTTCCACCCCACTCAGCCACCCACTGGCGCACCTGGGTGGGCGTGAAGGGCTCACTTAGCAAGCGGGCGAAGTTGGCCACGCGGTCCGGCCCCTCCAGCAGCGGCGCCACGAGCTCCTTGCCCACGGTGTAGTTGAAGGCATACGAACGCCAGAGAGGTATCTGGATGAACCTCATGGCCTGGGCCACCTCAC
>DAOUEW010000294.1:0-6160 GCA_034430275.1 Anaerolineae bacterium
AGTCATCGAAGCGTATCACACCGGGCAGCCTCAGGAAGGCGAGATCGCGTCTCCTGACGGCCGGGTGTGGCTTGTTCGGGGCTATCCCGTCAAAGCCCAAGGCGGCGAAGTCGTAGGCGTGCTTGAGGTGACCCTGGACATTACTGAGCGAAAGCGTATCGAGCAGGAGCTGCGACAGAGCGAACGGCGCTATCGTGGGTTCTTCGAGGACTCCCCCATTGCTCTCTCGGAGGAAGACTTCACGGACGTCAAGGCCCACATCGAGAAGCTGCTCCGCGCAGGAGTGAAGGACCTGGCATCCTACTTCGACGCGCACCCCGAAGAAGTGCGTGAATGCGCTGACTTGGTCAAACTCGTCCAAGTCAACCAGGCAGCGCTGGGGCTGTACGGAGGTCAAACCGTGGAGGACTTCCAGGAAGGACTCCCCTTGATCTTCGATGAAGAGTCGTATGGCGTATTCAAGGAGGAACTGGCAACCATTGCAGAAGGCAAAACCCGGTTCGACGCGGAGACGACCGCTCGCACTCTCAACGGAGACAAGCGACACCTCTTGCTCAGATGGTCCGTGGTCCGGGGCTTCGAGGACACCCTATCCCGTGTCCTCGTCTCTGACATAGACATCAGCGAGCGAAAGCGAGCCGAAGAGGCCCTCCAACGCCTGATGCAGTTCAACGAGAGTGTGGTTCAGAACATGGGCGAGGGGATCATCGTGCTGGACGAGCAGGGACAAATCACCTTCACCAACCCCAGCGCCGACAGTCTCCTGGGGTACGAAGCGGAAGAACTGGTAGGCCAACACTGGACTCGTGTCGTGCCATCGGATCGCCAACCGGAAGTCCATGGCGCCCTCCAAGAGACCGACCGCTTCGAGCTCGAAGTCCTTCGCCAAGACGAGGAAAGAGTCCCTGTTCTAATCACCAGTAGTCCTCGTCTGGACCAGGGCGTTGCAACAGGCAGCCTGTGGGTGTTTACTGACATAGCCGACCGCAAGCGCAGCGAAAAAGCCCTCAAGGAGTACTCCGGGCGTCTGGAGGAGATGGTTGAAGAGCGCACCCGAGAACTCCGCGAAACTCAGAAGGAGCTAGTGCTCAAGGAGAGATTGGCGATCTTGGGCCAATTGGCTGGGGGAGTGAGCCACGAACTTCGCAACCCTCTGGCCACCATCACCAACGCCGTATACTACCTTCAGATGACCCTAGCCGACGCCGATGAGAAGACCCAGGACTATCTACGCCTTATCGACAACCAGGCACAAACCGCCGGCAAGATCGTCTCAGACCTCCTGGACAGCTCCCGCGAGGCGCCCGGGGACAGACAGCGCACGCCCATGCCCGAGCTCGTGGCACAGTTGTGGGAGAAGCGCCCCCCGCCCAACAACGTGGAGATGACCACTCTTATACCGGACAACCTGCCTCCTGCCTTCATCGATCCCCACCAGATCGGGCAGGTACTAGAGAACCTGGTCATCAATGCTTATCAGGCCATGCCTGATGGCGGGAGCTTGACCGTAAGAGCCGATGCCAAGGGAGGGAGACTGCACCTCTCCATCGCCGATAACGGCGTCGGCATCCCCAAGGGACACATGGACAAACTGTTCGAGCCACTCTTCAGCACCAAACCGCGCGGCATCGGCCTGGGTCTCGCAGTGTCCAAGACCCTTCTGGAGGCCAACGGGGGTAGCATCGAGGTGGCAAGCGAGGAGGGCAAGGGCAGCACTTTCACGGTGATCCTGCCCTGTGCAGAGGCGGCGGATTGAATCTCGCCTCTGCGATGGCCGTGGAGCTAGGGCTATCGGAACACCAGACTCAAGGCGTGCGCGTGGCCGGCCTCGTCCACGACGTGGGCAAGATACACATTCCAGCGGAAATCCTGAGCAAGCCTACTCGCCTCACAGAAGTGGAATGGAGTCTCGTCAAGACCCATCCCCGGGTGGGGCACGACATACTGATGAGCATAGAGTTCCCCTGGCCGGTGGCCGACATCGCGCTGCAACACCACGAGCGGATGGACGGCTCGGGGTATCCGGCGGGTCTCTCTGGCGAGGAAACCTTCCGCGAGGCCACGATCCTGGCCGTGGCCGACGTCGTGGAGGCCATGGCTTCCCACCGCCCCTATCGTCCAGCTCTTGCACTGGCGGAGGCCCTGCGATAGATCGAGACACACAGAGACACCCGCTACGAGGCAAGCGCGGTGGACGCTTGTCTCAGAGTCGTTGACAAGAACGGAGCTGAGCTCGGCCTGAAGTGACGTTGCGAGCTCAAACGCAGGAGCACCGCCTATTCCAGATGCTCGCCGATCAGTAGCCACACCACTTCCGCACCGGCTGAACCGTACCTTCGCCTCGACCGCCGCTGTCTAGCTTGCGTCACGCCGCCAACGATTCTCTCTTCAGTATAGCGCCCTCACTGGCCGACGAGACTTGGGCTGCATAACGAGCCAGGTAACCCCCCGCAACCTTCGGCAAAGGCGGGCTCCAGTTCTGTCGTCGCCGGGACAGCTCCGACTCCGGGACTTTCAGTGTCATCTGCCTGCTGTCGATGTCCAGCTCGATCTCATCTCCTTCTTCCACTAGGGCAATTGGTCCTCCGCTGGCCGCCTCTGGAGAGACGTGACCGACCGCCGAACCGCGCGTGGCTCCGGAGAAGCGCCCATCCGTTAAGAGTGCAACCTTGTCGTCCAGCCCCATGCCAGCCAGGACCGAGGTGGGCATCAACATCTCTCGCATCCCCGGTCCTCCCCGCGGGCCCTCGTATCGGATCACTACCACGTCGCCCGCCTGAATGCCTCCGCCGAGGATGGCTTCCAGCGCTGTCTCTTCGGTGTCGAAGACACGCGCAGGGCCTTTATGGTGCGCCATCTCGAGCGCAACCGCTGCCGCTTTGACCACCGCCCCTTCCGGGGCCAGGTTGCCCCACAGGACGGCGATCCCGCCATCGGGGCGATGTGGAGAGTCGGCCGGCCTGATGACGTCCGAGAGCCGCTCGATGCCCCTGAGGTTCTCCGCCACCGTCCCTCCCGCCACTGTCAGGGCTTCACCCCGCAGCAGCCCCCGCTTCAGCAGTTCAGCCATCACCGCCGCTATACCCCCTGCCTCGTCGAGATCCTGCATGTGATGCGGCCCGGAAGGCCGGAGCTTGACCAGATAGGGGGTCCGCTTGCTCACTTTCTCGAACAGCGCCAGTGGCAGCGGCAGGCCCGCTTCATGGGCGATGGCTGGGAGGTGCAGAACCGTGTTCGTGGACCCGCCAATAGCCATGTCCACCGCTATGGCGTTCTCGAACGCCTGCTCGGTCAGAATCTGGCCCGGGACCACCTGATCGCGCACCAGTTGCATGACCCTCATGCCAGCCTGCTTGGCCAGCCGCACCCTCCCCGCCGAGACCGCTGGGATCGTGCCATTGCCAGGCAGCGCCATCCCCAAAGCTTCCGTGAGACAGTTCATGCTGTTGGCGGTGAAGAGACCAGCACAGGAACCGCAGCCAGGGCAAGCGGACAACTCCAGCTCCTTCAGCGCCTCCTCGCTCATGTGTCCCGAAGCACGTTCACCCACCGCCTCGAAGACGGTGTTCACGTCGACGGATGTTCCGCGATAGCGGCCGGCCATCATGGGCCCCCCGCTCACGAAGATCGCTGGCAGGCCCAGGCGGGCCGCAGCCATCAGCATACCGGGCACGATCTTGTCGCAGTTGGGCACGAACACCAGTCCGTCGAGTCCATGTGCCGAAGCCATGACCTCCACGGAATCGGCGATGAGCTCGCGACTGGGCAGAGAATAGCGCATCCCTGCGTGCCCCATGGCAATCCCATCACACACGGCGATCGTACTGAACTCCAAAGGAGTGCCGCCGGCCATACGCACACCTGCCGCTGCTGCCTGTCCGATCTTGTCCAGGTGCACGTGACCTGGCACCAGCTCATTGTGGGAGTTGACCACCCCCACCAGGGGCCGGTCCAGTTCCTCCGGTGTCAGACCGGTGGCATACAAAAGGCTCCTATGTGGAGCCCGTTCCGTGCCCACTCTCACTACGTCGCTACGCATCTACGAGTCCCTCCTCAAGAAAGCAATCACGCGTACAAGGCAGGCGTAACAGGGGCTTGAGCGGCGAGGTTGACTGGAGAATCCTCAGGCGATCCTCTCGGCGATCAGGTCCCCCATCTCCTGGGGCCCCACGAGCCGAGTGCCGTCCACGCTGATATCCAAGGTACGGTACCCCTCCACGAGCACCGTCTCCACCGCTGTTTCTATGGCCACCGCTTCGTCTTCCAGACCCAGCGAGTGTCGAAGCAACATGGCGCCGCTCAGAACCGCAGCTATGGGGTTGGAAACGCCCTGGCCCGCGATGTCGGGGGCACTCCCGTGGATCGGCTCGAACACACCCCCGTGGCCCTCGCCTAGCCAGGCTGAGGGCAGCATACCCATCGAGCCAACCAGCATAGAGGCCTCGTCGGTGAGGATATCGCCGAACATGTTCTCAGTGACAATCACATCGAAATCCGCCGGGCTGCGTAACAGATGCATAGCAGCGGCGTCAACTAGCATGTTCTCCATAACCACGTCAGGATACTCATCCGCCACCTCGGTCACCACACACCGCCACAGGCGGGAGGTGGCGAGCACATTGGCTTTGTCTACCGAAGTAACCTTCCGTCGGCGCTTCCGTGCCAGTTCAAAGGCCACCTGAGCGACCCGGCGCACCTCCTCTGTCGTGTAGACCATCGTATCGTAGGCAGTTCCACCGTTCTTGTGCGCCTCCTGGCGAGGCCCGAAGTAGATGCCACCGGTCAGTTCTCGCACCACGACCAGATCCACTCCGCCAAGCCGTTCGGGGCGCAGGGGCGACGCATCCAGCAGGGCCTCACAGAGTCGCACCGGCCTCAGATTGGCGTACAGACCCAGCGTCTGCCGCAAGTCCAGAAGCCCCTGTTCCGGCCGTACCTCGGCCAAGGGGTCTGCCCACTCGGGACCGCCCACCGCGCCCAGGAGCACTGCATCCGCGCTCCGGCACGCCTCCAGCGTGTCCCCGGGCAGCGCGGTACCCGTCGCATCTATCGCGCAGCCACCGATCAGGCCCTCTTCGAACGAGAAGCTGTGCCCGTATCGCCCGGCCACCGCTTCCAGGACCTTGACGCCTTCGGCAACTACCTCCGCCCCTATGCCATCTCCAGGCAATGTAGTGATCCTGGCTTCCACCAATCTACCCCCTCCTCACTCGGTACCCACTGCAGCCAGTCCGTACTCCACCGCGTCGGCCAAGGCCATCCAGCTAGCCTCGATGATATTGGCTGAGGCCCCCACGGTAGACCAGCGGCGCGTCGCGTTCTGCATGTCCACCAGCACCCTTGTCGTGGCCTTTGTCCCCCGCTCTCCATTGAGGATATGCACCTTGTAGTCCGCCAGGTCGAACCCGCTTAGATGAGGATAGACCGGCATCAGCGCCTTACGTAGGGCTCGGTCCAAGGCGTTCACCGGCCCATTCCCGTCAGCGGCGGAGTGGAAGATCTCCCCTTCCACCCGCACCTTGATCATTGCTTGCGCGAAGACACCTTGACCCTTCCGATGCTCGACCACGACCATGAAGTCGAGCATCTCGAAAGGCGGCTGGTAATCCGACCGTGCCCGGTGTAGTAGCATCTCCACGGAGGCGTCAGCGCCCTCGAAGCTGAAGCCCTGGTGTTCCAGCTCCTTCACCTGCTGCACCACAGCCGGCAGATCCCCCTGCTCCAGGCTCTTGATGCCTATCTCTTCTACCTTGCTCTCCAGGTTTCCCCGGCCCGACAGCTCCGACACGATGACTCGGGAACGGTTGCCGACGAGCGCTGGATCCAGATGCTGGTAGCTCTGGGGGTTGCGCCGCATGGCAGACACGTGCATCCCCGCCTTGTGGGTGAAGGCACTCTTCCCCACGTAGGGGGCCTGGCGACTGAGCGGTTGGTTGACGACCGCGGCCACGGTACGAGCCAGGCGGGTCAACCGCGCCAGTTGATCCCGCGGAAGCACCGCCATTTCCATCTTCAAGTCCAGATTCGGGATCAGCGCGCAGAGATCGGCGTTGCCACACCGCTCGCCGTATCCGTTCACGGTTCCTTGCACGTGGTTCGCTCCCGCCCGGACAGCCGCCAGACTGTTGGCCACGGCTAGCCCTCCGTCGTTGTGGGCGTG
>DAOUEW010000295.1:0-5630 GCA_034430275.1 Anaerolineae bacterium
TGAGCTACGACGATCTCGGTATGTGGAGATGGACGCCTCTCGCGCTCTGTGCTGGTGAGCCTGTAAGTGCGGGGGGCGTAACCGTTCCCGACGTCTGAAGGGAGTGAGGGACAGGCATGGACGGGAGAGTGAGTCCCGCAGACCTGAAGGAATTCGTCGTTGCCCTCTTGGCGAGAATGGGCGTGCCTGAGGGAGACGACAGGGTGACAGCTGAGGTGCTGGTAACGGCCGATCTCCGTGGTATCGACTCCCACGGCGTGGCGCGCGCCAGGAGGTATGTACAGGGCCTCAAGGATGGCGTCATGCTCGCCCGGCCGGATATCCGCACCGTGCAGGAGACGCCGGTCACCGCGCTCATGGACGGCGGTGCCGGGTTGGGGCAGGTGGTGGGCGTCAGGGGCATGCGCTTGGCTATGGAGAAGGCGCTGGAGGCGGGCGTGGGCTTCGTGGCCGTCCGCAATAGCAACCACTACGGCATCGCGGGCTACTACTCTTTGATGGCTCTGGAGGAGGACCTGATCGGCATCTCCATGACCAACGCTGCACCGCTGGTGGTTCCGACCTTCGGGAGGGACGCTGTGTTGGGCACGAACCCGTTGAGCATTGCAGTGCCCACCGGCGATGAGCGCCCCTTCGTCCTGGATATGGCGACCAGTGTGGTCACCAGGGGCAAGCTAGAAGAGTACCAACGGCGGGAGGAGCCCCTGCTTCGTGGATGGGCGACAGACAGCAAGGGGCTCGATACCTCGGATGCAGGCCAGGTCCTCCACAACATCAACGAGCGTTTAGGAGGCGGCATCCTGCCGCTGGGAGGATCGGGGGAGGAGCTAGGCGGACACAAGGGGTATGGCCTGGCTCTGCTCGTGGACATTCTGTGTGGCGTTCTCCCAGGTGCCGGGTACGCTACCCAGGTCTATCCCAAGGATGAGGGCGGCCAGCCCTTGCCGGCGAATATCGGCCATTTCTTCGGTGCTCTGAGGGTGGATAGCTTCCGGCCTGTTGACGAGTTCAAGGACTCCATGGATCGGATCGTTCGGGGTCTGAGGAGCTCGGCCAAGGCTGAAGGCCAGGGGCGCATCTTCATCCACGGCGAGAAGGAGTTCGAGATGGCTGAGGAGAGAAGACAGCAGGGTATTCCTCTGCATCCCAAGGTGGTGAGCGACCTGCGTGCGCTGGGAGAGGAGCTCGGAGTCCCTTGTCCCGTTTGAGACCGCCCCTCGTCGGGACCCGAGCTGGCTCGATAAGCCTTGACTTTTCAAGGGGCGCCATGTATAATGATAATGTAGAGCAATTCACTCTACATTATGCGTCTGACAGATGGGGAGCTTACAGCGCCGGTGGACCAAGAGAGGCCGGGCGGAAAAGGAAGCATGATGAGAGACGTGTACCTGGACTATGGGGCGACGACACCCGTGCGGCAAGAGGTGGTGGAGGCCATACTTCCCTACCTGAAGGAGCAGTTTGGAAACCCCTTGAGCTTGCACAGGTACGGCGATGGGCCGCGACAGGCGGTGGACGAGGCTAGAGAGAAGGTCGCGGATCTGATAGGCGCGAGGGGCAACGAGGTCTACTTCACAGCCAGTGGCAGCGAGGCCAACAACATGGCGGTGAAGGGGATCGCCCTCATGAACCGCAAGCGGGGCCAGCACATCGTTGTCTCGGCCATCGAGCATCTGTCCGTGATCAACGCCGCCCAGACCATGGAGAAGCTGGGCTTCGAGGTGACACAGGTCCCGGTGGATAAGCAGGGGCTGGTGGACCCCGCAGATGTGGAGAAGGCCCTGCGTGACGACACCATCCTGGTCTCGATCATGCACGCCAACAGCGAGGTGGGTACCATCGAGCCCATCGCGGAGATCTCCAAGGTGGTGAAGGAAGGAAGCAAGGCCTACTTCCATACCGACGCCGTGGCCACTGCGGGCCACGTGCCCGTCGAGGTCCAGGAGCTGGGCGTCGATCTGCTCAGCCTGGCGGGGAATCAGTTCTACGGGCCGAAGGGAGCCGGAGCTCTGTACATCAAGAGAGCCACTCGTATCATGCCTCTCATAGATGGCGGCATCCAGGAGGCGGGCCGTCGTGCGGGCACCGAGAACGTACCGGCCCTGGTGGGGCTCGGGGTTGCAGCCGAGCTGGCCAAGTCGGATATGGACCAGAGGAGGGCCCACGTGTTGCCCCTGCGGGATGCCCTTATAGAACGGCTGACCAAGGAGATAGATCGCGTCTATCTCACCGGACATCCGACCAAGCGGCTGCCGGGTCACGTCAGCGTGGTAGTGGAATACATCGAGGGCGAGGCGATGTTGCTTCTTCTGAACATGCAGGGAGTGGCAGCATCGAGCGGTTCCACGTGCACTTCCAGGGCCTTGAAGGCCTCTCACGTGCTGACGGCCATGGGCGTCGAGCCAGCGCTAGCCAATGGTTCGCTGCTCTTGACCCTGGGCCGGGATAGTTCGATGGAAGACGTGGACTACCTGATGGAGGTGTTTCCGCCCATCGTGGATCGCCTGCGGCAGATGTCTCCCTTGTACAGTGGGGCGTAGGCGGCGGGGAGCCACCCGGCGGAGAGGAAGGAGATAGAGATGCCTGCGTACAGTGAGAAGGTCATGGATCACTTCATGAACCCGCGCAACGTGGGCGAGATACCGGACGCCGATGGAGTAGGGAACGAAGGGAACCCGGTATGCGGGGACATGATGTCTTTCTACATCAAAGTGGACGATGACCGCTTGAGCGACGTCAAGTTCAAGACCTTTGGTTGCGGGGCGGCCATCGCTGTGTCCAGCATGGTCAGCGAAATGGCCAAGGGCAAGACGCTGGAGGAGGCCAAGAAGATCACCAATGCGGACGTGGCCGCCGAGTTGGACGGCTTGCCGAAGAACAAGCTGCACTGCTCGAACCTCGGGGCGGAGGCTCTGCACAAGGCCATCGAGGATTATGAAGCGAAGAGGAAGGAGGCGTAGATGGCGGCACAGGATGTTAGCAGTAAGGCTGGAGAAAAGGCTCCGTGCGTGTGTCCGTTCTGTGAGGAGGCGATGGACCCCTCGGCGCCCTGGTGCGCCACCTGCGAGGTGGAAGTACGTTTCTGCGTTTCGTGCGAGGAGCCGTTGCCGCAAGCGGCCACTGAATGCCCCAACTGTGGGGCGGAGTGCAGCGAGTGAAGCTTCCGGCCGGGCACCGGCCCAAGTCCATCTGTCGCCTGTGGGCAGGGGTCGCGATCCCTGCCGGGATGGATGGTCCGGAGGCCAGCCGAAGGTTGGCGGCGGGGGGTTGATTCGAGCATGAAAGCGGACGTCACTCTGGACTGCGTGGGACTGTACTGTCCTATGCCCATCATTCAGACCAAGGCCAAGATGGAAGAGCTGGAGGTGGGTGAGGTCCTGGAGGTGGTCGCCGACGACAAGGGTATCGAGGCCGACATACCCGCCTGGTGCCGGAGCACCGGGAACGAGTTCTTGGGGCTGGAAGAGGAAGACGGGGAGTATCGGGTCTACGTCAGGAAGCTCGAGGGCTGAGCGGCGGGTAGCTATGACGCCCGGTACTCCGCGAACAGTGGACACGAGCCAGGCCATATTGCCGGGCGAAGCAATCTGGTCTCAGACAGGTCCGGTTTCTCGCAGCATGGAAGAGAGCAAGCCCAGAAGGACGTTTCTCACGCTGGTCTTGTCGGTGGCGACACAGGGCAGTACCTGTACGCCCTGAGCGACGTTGAGCACCTTACGCAGCTCATCCGGACGCAGCGCCCCGGCTGCGTCTTGCTTGTTGGCCGCGATCACGCGAGGTGCGGCAGAGAGGCGGTCGAAATCCTCCAACACCGCACGCGCAGCCTTGAAGCTCTCGCGACCGGCGCTGTCCACGACGACGACGAAGCCCCACATCCCCTTGGACAGGATGGGGAACATGAAGTCAAACCGTCTCTGACCAGGCGTACCGTACAGCTCGAGCACCGCGTCCTTCTTGATGGTAATCCTCCCGAAGTCCATGGCCACGGTAGTCTGGTCCTTGAGCTCTCGCCGTTCGCGCACCGATACTCTGCGCTCGGTGGTGACCACGTCTATCTCGCTGATGGTGTTAATGAACTGGGTCTTGCCCGCGCCGAAAGGTCCCGTCACGACTACCTTGATCTGCTCCATGTGACAAGTGTACCTCCGTTGTCCTCCTGCCACAGCGAGCCGCTCGGCAGCTCATTCCGCCAGGACAGTGTTCCCTTTCAATCCAGCTCCTCCAGCAGCAGCTCGGCGTGCCTCAGGAGGACTTTGGCTCTCTCCCGCGGCACCTGCTTCGCCTTGAAGTAGGTCTCCAGAATCTGGCGTGTGGTCATCTCCTCGTAGTTGCGGCCCCCGATCCTCAAGCGGACCGGTCTATCCACGTCTTTGATCACGGACGCCACGTGGAAGGCGCCGGCCAGAGTGCGCAAGACCTCGTTGTCTCTGAGCAGAGGCTCCTGTTCCGGCGTCATGTGTACGATAAGGCGAATCACCTTGTCGCTGATGTCGTGGGCCGTGATGCTCTCCAACACCTCGGCGGTGGGATCCTCACTCTTGGCCTCGACCTCTATGGTCAGGAAGTCACGGACCTGAAGGGGAAGAAACTCGAACTGAGTTGCCCCCTTCTCCAGTTGCACGAGCACGAAGCCCTTCTGCTCTCCTTCCTCCCCGAAGTCCAGACGCTCGATGCTGCCTGAGTAGACGGCGGGTGGATGCTCCTTGCGGACTATCTGATGCCTGTGAAGATGCCCCAGGGCTACGTAGTCGAAGGCCGGGTTGGCGAGCAGGCTCTGGGGGATAATCACGTCCTGTCCGCGGAACACGCTGGTCCCGGTGCCATAGGATGTCTCCGCACCGAAGACTGTGACGTGGGCGGCCAGGACGGCGGGCAACTCCGGATCCAGATTCTCGATCTCCTTGCTCACCAGCTTGGTCACGGCCTTGGCGAGCTTATCGTTGATCCGGTCGGTGGTCAAACCCCTGAGCTGGGTCTTGGCCAGGAAGTGGCTGCGTATCGGCCATGGCAAGGCCACGATCTGGAGCCTGCCGCTCCTGGTGTCGATGTGGTGGGTGCCGACGGTGTCGGCCACGAAAACGTTGGGCACCTCGAGAGTGCCGAAGATCTCGGTGCTGGTAGCTTTGCCGGTCGACAGAGGCAAGTCGTGGTTCCCTACGAGCAGGAAGACGGGTATGCCGGCCTCTGAGAGGCGGCGGATGCGCCGGGCGAACTCACGCTGGTTGGTGGGGCTGGGGTGGACGGTCTGATAGGCGTCTCCACAGAAGACCACCACGTCCACGTCTTCGCCGAGGGCGTAGTCGACCACGGAGTCGAAAGAACGAAGGAAGTCACCCAGGCGGGTGCTGAGCCCGGTCGCAGGGTCCAGGCGACCGTAGTTCTCTACTCCCAGGTGCAGGTCAGAGAAGTGCAGCAGCTTGATCATGGCGTGGTTGGCGTATTGTAACATTGGCCTTCACGTTGGTCAATCCCGTTTTGACGCAGGGTTTGAAAGCGCCTCCGCCGGTATGCTACAATGGACTTGGACCGGCAAATGGGACGTTATACGGCGGGATAAGGATGGGTTCGGCTACCTGGTTTGAGAGAGAAGGCGTGATCGGGACGGTTCGCGAACTGTTGGCCGAGCGGTC
>DAOUEW010000296.1:0-3516 GCA_034430275.1 Anaerolineae bacterium
CAGACTGGTCTACCTACAAGACCTTACCTCTCCAATCGATCTACCAACGACTGCCTCGATTGATCCACGGCGTCGCCTCGTACGGCGCGGGCGGTTTCCATCCCAACGAGGTCGGCGGCACCCTGGTTCTGGTGGTGCCGGTGGCGCTGGCGGCGTGCCTGGCTCTGTGGTCCAACAACCCCGGCGGTCTGACAGCAGCGCTCGACGCCCACACCCCTTACCCTCGAGCGCGCACGGCCCGGCGCTGGACGAGCCTCCTCTGGTCTCGACGGGCTCTGATGGCCTTCACCGTACTGGCCCTGGCCGCAACCACCTTCGCTTTGGTGCTCACGCAGTCCAGGAGCGCCTACGTGGGTCTGCTGGTGGGCCTGCTGGTCTTAGGCGTGGCCAGGAGCCGGTGGTTCCTCGTCGCCCTGGTCGTGATCGTCGTGGTGGCCTTGGCTCTCGGATGGCACGTGGGCCTGGAGGAATCCATCGAGGGGCTGGTGCAAGCCCAATCTGTTCGCTTGGGTGTCGGCAGGTTCGAGATCTGGCACCGGGCGGTGGCCTTGATGCAGGACTTCCCGTACACCGGGATCGGCCTCAATGCCTTTCCCTACGTCAGCGAGGTCTTGTATCCGTATCCACACCGGAGCGCAGCGGGGCTCGTGCCCCACGCGCACAACAATCTGCTGCAAGTAGGAGTGGATCTGGGGATGCCCGGCCTGGTGGCTTACGTCGGCCTGCTGGTCGTCTTCGCTCTCTGCGCCTGGAGGATTCACCGGCTCGCCAGGAGCCGATCATTGCGCCTCCTGGCTGCTGGGATCTTCGCCGGTGTGCTCGCGCACCAGGTGTACGGGCTGACCGACGCCATCACCCTGGGGGCGAAGCCGGGATTCTTGCTCTGGATGCTCCTCGGTCTGATGGCGGCTCTCTATCGTCTGGAGCTCGCTGAGAGCGCTGGGTATGCCCGGCAGGAAGCACGGCCGAGCCGCACCTTGGTCGACGCGCATCGAAGCATTCGCCGTACGGACGATCACCTGAAGAAGGGGGGAACCAATGGACCGACGGAAGAAGATAACTAGCCTGGCGGCCATCATGGGGTCCGTGCTGCTCCTGGCGGTACTCGCCTCTCTGGCCTCCAGCACCTGGGCCACGCCGGGTCAGAACGACATCGGCGGCGATACCATCCCGGACAAGTACTGCCCCGACACTGACCTGGCCCGAGGCAAGTCGACACAGTTCACGATCCTGGTGAACCATCCCATGTCGCCGACCGATACCTGGTACAGCACGTTCCTCACGGATACCATCGACGCCAACCTCCAGGTTACGGGTGTCGGCACGACGCGCGGCTCTGGGACCTGGGTGGGCCAGGACGTGACCTTCACCCTGGGAATCATGTATCCCGGGGACCTGGCGACACTGACCATCGATGTCACGGTGAGAGGCGATGCGCCCCAGGGGTACGAGGTGAACAACACCGCCTATCTGAAGCATCTGGGGTGGCCAACGATTGAATCCACGGATCCACCGACCAACTCGTCCCCATGGATGTTCAACGTCTACTACGAACAGCAGCTACCCCTGGCGATGAGGCGGCACCGCTAGCATCCGGCGCAGGGCCAGTTTGGCCCTGGCTGACTTCCAGCCACCGAGATCCTGGCTCCTGCGGCGTGCTGCTGGCATGGGCGTAGTGCCTTTTCCACCTCAAAGGACTCGGGCCTCGGAAAACCGCGAAGAAGTGATCGGTATCGCCTTGGCGGCCTTGAGTTCTCGACCTCAGGACGAAGAGTTGGTCTGACCCCGAACGCCAGGACCAAAGCCGCAGCCCCCTCGGCAGAGAGAACAGGGGGCTGCGTTGTGTGACGGAACATAAGCCGAGAATAAGGATGGAGGGACGCCCCCAAACGCAGACGAGAAAGGAAGATCGCGGCTGAATTCGCGGAGAGTAGTGGCAATCGCCGGCAAATGTAGCTCGGCCGCAACGATCGTGGCCTGTCTGCTGGCGCTGCTTCAGCTCGGGGTCCCACCCTTGGTCGGGCATGCTACCGAGCCTGCGACCGATGACGCCGCGATCGCCCTCTACGCCCTGGGGGACAGCTCGCTTCTGAACGTGGCAGCCGCTCAGGGCCAAGAGCTCGAACCATCCTCCTACTTGCCTCTGGCGCTGGGTAGATGGAGTCGCGAGCCGGACTGGTCAGGTACGGCCCGGTTTGGCTTCGCCGCAGCCTGGCACATTCCTGAGGAGTACAACGTCGCTCGACTTCACGCGGACTGGTACGTCCAGTACCCCGGCTTCCGTGCGGATCACGGGCCAGAGAACCTGGAGTACGCCCAGATCATCCGGCTCAACGAGAAGTTCGATCCCCCCGACGAGCAGGCCATCGTTCAATACGCTCGCGCACGACCCGGCACGTTGTGGATGATCGGCAACGAGCCTGATGCGCCGGCCCAGGACTGCGTCATTCCGTCCGAATACGCGGTGGTCTACCACGACCTGTATCTGCTGATCAAAGGTGCCGACCCAAGCGCCAAGGTGGCTATCGGCGGCGTGGTGCAGGGAACGCCTCTCCGCCTGCGCTACCTGGACGAGATCCTGGAGGAGTATCAAGGTCTGTATGGCAAGAAGATCCCCGTCGACGTGTGGAACGTGCACGGGTTCATCCTCCGGGAGAGGGTGAACTCGTGGGGTTGCCAGATTCCCTGCGGCCTCACAGCGCAGCAGGGCATACTCTACGGGATCGACGATCACGACGACATCACCATCTTCGCGGAGCAGATCGTACGCTTCCGCCAGTGGATGAAGGACAACGGGGAGCGCAACAAGCCCCTCATCGTCAGCGAGTACGGGATTCTCCTTCCCGACGCCCTGGGCTACGACAGGGCTCGCGTGAGGGACTTCATGATCGCCACCTTCGACTACTTCCTTTGCGCCACCAGCAGTAGTCTGGGCTACCGAGCGGATGGAGACAGACTGGTACAGGCCTGGAACTGGTACAGCCTCGACCACAAGAACTTCGAGGGGTACGAGAGCTACGGCCACCTCTTCGACCCGGACACCAAGCGGATCACCTCGCTGGGCCTGGCCTACAGCGACTACGTATCCTCGTTGCCTTAGCGTGCGGCCACTCACCTTAGGAAGGGAGGAACCAGTGAACCGACGGAAGAAGGTAGGCTTCCTGGCGGCCATCGTGGGATCCGTGCTGCTCCTGGCACTCATGGCCTCGCTGGCCTCCACAACCTGGGCCAAGCCAGTCCGGACCGAGATTCCCGCCATACCCGTACTAGCCAAGTATTGCTCCGACACCTTCGTGGCCCGAGGACAATCCACCCAGTTCACCACCCTGGTGGACCACCTGATATGGCCAACGGACACCTGGTACAGCACGGTGCTCACAGACCCCATCGACGCCAACCTCCAGGTCACCGGCGTCGGCACGACGCGCGGTTACGCCACCTGGGTGGGCCAGGATGTGACCTTCACCCTGGGAACCATGTATCCCGGGGACCTGGCGACACTGACCATCGATGTCA
>DAOUEW010000297.1:0-22847 GCA_034430275.1 Anaerolineae bacterium
ACTGGTCCGCTGAAAAGGTGTAGCGGACATCTGATGGACATCTGATGGCGGTAGGCGGTTGACACGGAATGCCCTGTCTGCTATACTTACCGCAGAGGGTGAGGGGTCGCTCTGGCACGGAGGGATGGCAGAGTGGACGATTGCGACGGTCTTGAAAACCGTAGTGGGGGCAACTCCACCGGGGGTTCGAATCCCTCTCCCTCCGCCTTCACTTGCTAGATGTCTTGGAGAGGTCGCATAGCCTGGTCTAGTGCGGGCGCCTGCTAAGCGTCTAAGGGGTGATAAGCTCCTTCGTGGGTTCAAATCCCACCCTCTCCGCCACGTGCGCCGGTAGCTCAATAGGACAGAGCAACTGACTACGAATCAGTAGGCTGGAGGTTCGAATCCTCTCCGGCGCACCAGTCTTTTTCCCCTGGGCTCTGGCCCATCCCGCGTGTGGGCCCCACTCGTTCTCACGAAGGGAGGAGTCGTGATCGAGTTCGCCACCGATGAATGGGCGAAGGCCTTCATGGAACACATCAACCAGAGCGAGGCCTACGCCGAGGCTGCCAAGACCTGGGAGGGGGACTTCTTCTTCATCGTCGAGGCCGATGAGTTCTACCCTGAGCCTGTGCAGATCTACGTGGACCTCTGGCACGGCAAATGCAGGGAGGCCTTCGCCACGACCGACCCCAGCGTCAAGGAACCCGTCTTTCGTATGAGCGGCCCGCTGGAGAACTGGCGGCGTGTCATCGAGAAGAAGCTGGATCCGCTTCAAGGCCTCCTGACACGCCAGTTCAAGCTCGAAGGTGACATGGTGAAGATCATGCGGGCGGTGAAGGCGGCGCAAGAACTGGTCAACTGTACGGCCCTGGTGCCGACCGAGTTTCCGGAGTAGGTCTTCCGTGGATCTATAGGAAGGAGAAGGAGGACAGCAATGCCGCGCTACATGGTGGTACATTCGACAGGGGGGATCACGGACCAGGAGGAGGCCGTCGCTGCTGCGAGGAAGCTGGTGCGCTTGCTTCCCCCGGAGTGTAAGTGGTTGAACAGTTGGCTGGCGCTGGAGAAGGCCAAGATGTTCTGCGAGTGGGACGCACCGGGCACAGACGCGCTCCTGGCGGTTATGGAAGCAGTGACGGGCATCATGCCTGTGGAGGCCATCTACGAGGTCGCTCAGGTAGACCCCTCCTGGTACAAGGAGTGAAGCCGCGTTGTCTTTCGTCCACAACCGCCTGCGGCCTGCCAGCCCTGGGGAACCACGGAGGGAAGCATGTGGTACTTCGACAGTCCAAAGATCGTCTTCGGAGAAGGGGCCCTGGCCCATCTACATGAGATAGAGGGGCGAAGGGCCTTCGTCGTTAGCGACCAGAACCTGGCGGACCTGGGCTTCGTCGAGGTTGTGCAGGACGGTCTCGCCAGATCAGGCCTGGATAGCGAGTGCTTCCTGGAAGTGGAGCCGGATCCGTCGCTGGGCACGGTGAAGCGAGGGGCCAAGGCCATGGCTGAGTTCGAGCCCGACTGGGTGGTCGGCCTGGGCGGCGGTTCGTGCATGGATGCGGCCAAGGCCATGTGGGTGCTCTACGAGCGTCCCGACGTACAGCCCGAGGCCATCAATCCAGTGGAAAGCCTGGGCCTGCGGCAGAAGGCGCGCTTGATAGCCATCCCCACCACCGCCGGGACGGGGGCGGAAGCCACCTGGATGATCGTCCTCACGGACACGGAGGACGATCGCAAGCTGGGCCTCGGATCGCGGGAGAATCTGCCCGATGTGGCCATCGTAGACCCCAGCCTGTCGAGGGGGATGCCGCCTCGGCTCACCGCGGACACTGGTCTGGATGCCTTGACCCACGCTATCGAGGGTTACGCCTCCGCCTGGGGCAACGACTTCAGCGACGGGTTGTGCGTGAAAGCAGCGGACCTGGTCTTCCGCTATCTCCCCCGGGCCTACGAGGATGGCAGCGACGATGAGGCGCGTGAGAAGATGGCCAACGCTGCTACACTGGCGGGCATAGGCTTTGGCAACTCCATGGCCGGGCTGGCCCACAGTCTGGGCCACGCCATCGGTGGGGTGTTCCACACGCCCCACGGTAGAGCCGTAGGCCTTTTCTTACCATACACTATCGAGTATGCGGCCCGGGAGAATCCCCAGCGCTATAGCGAGATGGCGCGATATCTGGGTCTTTCGTCCGGCTCAGAGGAGCAAGGAGCGGCGAGCCTGGTCCAGACCGTGAGGGATCTGCTCGAGCGGGTGGAGCAGCCCATCACTCTGGCGCAGTTGGGCATCGAGCGTCATGTGCTACTGGAGCGCTCGGACAAGCTGCTAGACAACGCGGCCAACGAGGCCACGACCGTGGTGCACCCTCGGATCGCATCGCACGAGGAACTGGAGCGCCTCCTTCTCTGTGCCTACGAGGGCCGAGCTGTGGGTTTCTAGCGACGGCAGGAGAGGAGAGCTGTGGACGGCTATCTGGGGAAGATACTCCACGTGAACCTGACCACCGGTGAGATCGCTCGAGAGGAGCTCGAGGAGAGCTATGCGAGGGCGTTCGTCGGAGGTAGCGGGTTGGCCGCTCGATACATCTACGATCTGACCGACTCTGGCACCGATCCCCTGGGGCCAGAGAACCCTCTGGTCTTCATGACAGGTCCGCTGGTGGGCACACAGGCTCCCTCCTGTGGCCGGTACGTGATCTGCGCCCGTTCCCCTCAAACCGGTCTGTGGGGGGAGAGCAACGTGGGGGGCTTCGTCGGCCCTCATCTGCGCTTCGCGGGGTACGACGGCGTTCTCTTCAGTGGGCGGGCGTCAAAGCCGGTTTACCTCGTCGTCCAGGATGGAGAGGCCGAGTTGAGGGATGCGTCGTCTCTGTGGGGTTTGGGCGTCTACCAGACCCAGGAGGCCATCAAGGAGGAACTGGGCGCCGGGTCGCTTCGGGTGGCTTGTATCGGCCCGGCGGGGGAGAACCGGGTGAAGTTCGCGAGCATCATCGCCGACCGCGGCAGGGCCGCTGGACGCTCGGGGATGGGAGCGGTGATGGGTTCCAAGCAGCTCAAGGCCGTCGTGTGTCATGGGACCGGCTCCATCCCGCTGGCCGACAGGGAGGCCTTCGACGCCATAGCTCGCGAGATCCTCGGGCTAGTCGAAGAAGACGTGAGCACGCAGGTGCTGCACCAGACGGGAACGGCGGGATCAGCGAACCTCTGCTCCATGCTGGGTAACATGCCCACCCGGTACTTCACACAGGGCTATTTGGAGACAGTGGACCAGATCAGCGGCAGCACCATGGCCGAGACCGTCCTGGTGGGCACCAGCGGCTGCTACGGCTGCGCGGTGCAGTGTGGCCGGGAGGTGGAGATAGCCGAGGGTCGCTACCGTCTGGGACAGACTGACGGGCCTGAGTATGAGACGGTGGGCGCGCTGGGTTCACTCCTGCTCATAGAGGACCTCGAGGCTGTATGCTTTTTGAACCACCTGTGCAACTCCCATGGTCTGGACACCATCAGCATGGGCGTGACGCTGGGATTGGCGTTTCTGCTCTACGAACAAGGCATCATCTCAGACAGGGAGACAGGGGGTATCGCGTTACGGTGGGGTGACCCTGAGCCGGTGATCAGGATGATCGAGAAGACCGCACGACGAGAGGGCTTCGGGGATCTGCTAGCGGAGGGGAGCCTGGCTCTGGCTCGACGCTACGACGCGGAGGAACTGGCCGCCCAGGTCAACGGACTGGAGTTGGCCATGCACGATCCTCGGGCCAGCGCCGGCGTTGCTCTGTCCTATCTCACGTCCCCGCGAGGCGCCTGCCACAACAAGAGCGACGCCTACTGGCTGGACCTGGGGCGCACCATGGAAGACATCGGTGTCGGGTTCTCGGATCGCTTCGAGGAGGAGGGGAAGGCCGCCTTGATGGTCCGGCATCAGAATTGGAGGAGCGCTGGGGATGCGCTGATAGCCTGCCTGCTGGTCAATCTACCCAGCGACGGGCTGGTCAGTTTGTTGAGTACCGCCACAGGCTGGGACGTCACGCTGTCGGATCTCCTGGAGGCAGGCGAGCGCACTATCAATCTGAAGAGGACGCTGAACCTGCGGTGGGGTTTGAGCCCCAGGCAGGAGAAGCTGCCGGATCTGCTGTTGAGACCTCTGGAGGAGGGGGGCACCGCTGGCTACGTGCCCGATGTGGACAGAGTACTCTCCGACTACTATGGAGCGCGCCAGTGGGATAGGGCCACTGGCAAGCCCAGCAAGGAGAAGCTGCTGGCGTTGGGGCTCGAAGAGATGGCGGCGGAACTCTACTAGCGGAAGGATGGGGTTGCCGTAGGCGGGGAGGCGACGCTCACCCCAGTTCGATCTTCTTCAACCGCGAGTTCTCGGTGATGCCTGGGATGCGGCCCCGCTTGGCTACGGGTTTTCCCTCGATCGCTTTGATGTCGGCGGTGAAGTCTATCGGCGAAGCTGCGCTGACTGCACTGCCGACGCCGAAGGCGTCCACCGGAGCCCCCTTGTCCGCAAAGAGCCTGATCCGCTGGGCATCTACGCCGCCGCTGACCACGATCTTGACGTGTCCGTAGCCGGCCTGGTCCAAACGGGCCCGAACCTCCTTCACCAGATCGGGGGTGACCCTGCCCCGCTCACCGGGGGTATCTAGCCTCACGCCCCACAACCTATCGTCCAGGGCGGCGGCCACACGCAGGCTCTCCTCAGCCTCGTCTTTGAAGGTGTCCACCAGCGCTACACGGTTCACCTCGACGGGGATGTGGCGGTCGAAGGCCCTGGTAGCCTCCACGGTGTCGCCGAAGATCAGGATCATGGCGTGGGGGATGGTGCCGGTCGGTGGCACGTCGCCTAGCCGGGCACCACCAGGCGTGGCACAGCCCGCGAAACCGCCCACCATGGCCGCATACTCCAGTCGAGGAGCTACACGCGGGTGCACGTGGCGGGCTCCAAAGCTGACCACGGGGATACCCTCGGCTGCCTTCACACAGGCGCGGGCGGCGGTGGCCCACCCGCTCTGGTGGGCGAGCATGCCCAGGAAGGCCGTCTCGTAGAGGCCGAAAGCCGCGTAGCGCCCGGTGATGCGTAGCACCACCTCCTTGGCGCTCATCGAAGCACCCTCGTCGAGGGCCCAGACTTCGGATCCTGCGGGCAGAACTTGCTGGAGGAGGGCCATTGCTTCCTTCATACCGCACAGAACGCCCTCCCTACTGGTGAAGACCTCCATGGTGACCACGGGGTCCAGGCCTTCCTGGCGCAGGATCTCCTGTGCTCGTACGAAGTAGATGTCGGCAGTGTCCCCTGAGAGGATATCGGCCTCGGGATCGAAGAAGGAGGGCATTTCCAGATCTCCATCTTCTCCAGGCGGAGAGGTTCTATTCGATGGTGGTGAGTTGGGCTCCTAGGATCTCGTCGATATGCTTCAGGCCGAACTGGTGCATCTGGTCGTCGAAGGTGGCGACGCAGTCGGCGTAGACCAAGACCTCGTAGTCGCGGCATCGAGCGTCAGCTACGGTGTGCAGTACGCAGATGTCTGTGCAGACGCCGCAGACGTGGATCTTGTCGGGTTTGAGCTGCTCCAGCCGTTCCGTCAGGTCGGTGCCGTAGAAGGCGCTGTAGCGAGTGGAGTCGAGTCTCTGGCCCGGGTAGGAAGCCAGCTCAGGGATGATCTCGGCTTCCTCGGAGCCCACGACACAGTGGGCTGGCCACATCTGGAACTCCTTGTCGTCGGGAGCGTGGGCGTCGGCGGTGAAGAAGATCGTGGAGCCCCTGGCCACTTCGCGGTCCAGCAGCTTCTGCACTCTGGGGATGATCTGGCGCGCGGGCTCCCCACAGAAAAGAGGGTTTCCCTCCTCCAGGAAACCCCGTTGCATGTCGATGACCAGCACCACGTCGTCCATCTGCGCCACCTCCCGTACCTCCATTATACCCGGTTTGCCATCGCTGGTCAACGGTAAGTGCAGCCGACCTGTGAGGCACGAGCCGTCAGGCGGCCCGTGGCGATTGCTGCACAGCAGGTGGCGACGAGGCGCTGGGGATACAAGAAGCGCCAGTTGCACACGAATCTGAGGCCTGGTCCGTGGCGGTACGCTGTCCCGGGCATGGCCATTGCCGGCGCCGCTTCGATCTACGGACGCCGCTCCTGGGGCTTTGACGCTAGCCCAGCCCTGCTTCCTGTCGTAACAGGTCGGCCTTGTCGGTGCGCTCCCACGGTGCGTCGATGTCGTCGCGGCCGAAGTGGCCGTAGGCGGCGGTGGCTTTGTAGATGGGTCTGCGCAGATCCAGGTCGCGGATGATGGCCGCCGGACGCAGGTCGAAGTGAGCATCGATGAGATCGACGATGCGGTCGTCGGAGATCTTTCCGGTATCGAAGGTTTCCACCATCAACGACAGAGGTCGGGCCACGCCGATGGCGTAGCTCAGTTGCAGCTCCAGCCGGTCGGCGATGCCGGCTGCTACGAGATTCTTGGCCACGTACCGTGCCATGTAGGACGCGGAGCGATCTACCTTGGTGGGGTCCTTGCCGGAGAAGCAGCCGCCGCCGTGACGTGCCACACCACCGTAGGTGTCCACGATGATCTTACGCCCGGTGACCCCGGCGTCTCCCTGGGGTCCGCCGGTGACGAATCTGCCGGTGGCATTCACGTAGACCTTGGTGTCCTTGTCCATCATCTCAGAGGGCACCACGGTCTTGATGGCATGTTCCAGAAGATCCGCCTCTATCTGCGGCTGCTCCACGGTGGGAGCATGCTGCGCGGCGAGGACGATGGCGTCGATCCTCTTGGGGACTCCGTATTCGTACTGCACGGTAACCTGGCTCTTGCCGTCGGGCCTGAGGTAGGACAGAGTCTTCTTCTTGCGCAATTCGGCCAGGCGACGACACAGTCTGTGGGCCAGCATGATGGGCAGAGGCATCAGTTCGGGCGTCTCGGTGCACGCGAAGCCGATCATCATGCCCTGATCGCCAGCACCGATGGCCTCGATCTCCTGGTCATTCATCTCTCCGCGTTTGGCCTCCAGCGCCTTGTTCACACCCAGGGCGATGTCGGGACTCTGCTCCTTGATAGAGAGGATAACCCCGCACGTATCATAGTCGAAGCCAAACTTGGCGCGCGTATAGCCGATCTCGCGGATGGTCTCTCGGGTCACGTCGGCGATCTCGACATAGGTGGAGGTGGTGATCTCGCCCATGACCACCATCAGGCCGGTGGTGGTGGCGCATTCACAGGCCACTCTGGCATTGGGGTCCTTGGCGATGATGGCATCGAGGACGGCGTCGCTCACCTGGTCGCAGATCTTGTCGGGATGACCCTCGGTGACGGATTCTGAGGTGAAGTACGTCTTCGGGGAAGTCATGAAAGTAGTACCGCTCATCGAAAACGAATCTCCTTTGCTCAAGTTTGCCCCCTGCGAGCCAGCGCGATGGCTGGTTCATCCAAGGAGCTTAATGTAGTCCAAACAGCGCCTCATGGCAAGGGCGTCCACAGCGGTGCCGTCCTCTGAAGCGCAGGAGTGGCCATACGAAAGCCCCGACTCGCCGAGCACGCGCGGTCGGAGCCTGTGTGCCTGAGGCGGCGTGGATGGAGCGGGCGGATCATCGGCGCTGCCGATACAGCGAATGGTCCACGACGCCGATCATCGCATCGAGGTCCAGAGTGCCTCCCAGGAATTCGTTGATCCTCCGCGCGTGCGGGTCCGGTTCAGCCAGCAGGTCATTGTAGCTCACATAGAGGGCATCGACGTTGGGCTGGCCTGCGATCCAGGCCTCCACCTGGTCCAGGTGACGTCTGAACATCCTGGCCATGTCTTCGTCGCGGACCGCATCCGTGGGTTCTCCCCTCCGGATCAGCATTTGGCGCTGTGAGGCGAGGATCTCCTCCATCTCGCGACGCATGAAGATGACCTTGTAGGCGTAAGTCGAAGGAAGACGTCGGAGCAGCTCGCCGATCATCTTGACCGCCTTGCCTTTCGCGTCTTCGAGCCAGTCCTGGTCTTGTTCGATCTGTTTGACTCTCTCAAACTCATAGTATCCCTTGGGATTGTCCTCGTCGGGAGTTCGAATGCCGTCGACCAGGAGTTCCATCCCCCCGGCCTCCAGCATAGCCATCATCAGAGACGTGCCCGACCGAGGCAGTCCTGAGACGATGGCGATCGTTTCTTGGTCCATACTATGCACTCCTTACGTCGTAGTTCAGGAGAAGCCAGCCTGAGCCTGGGCGAGCGCAGCGTTGTGGTTGGCATCTGGCCTGAGCGAGTATTCGTTCTCGAGAGGTCCCTTGTCGTAGCGGCGCACGGGGCGACAAGCAAGAACAGCGTAGCAGAGATCTATTCGTACGGCATGTAGCCCGATCTCCCGCCCGGGGAGCCCTCTCAGTAGGGGTGATTGTCTCCGAAACTAACTCGGTTGGCAACCCTGCTCCGCCCTGGGTTCCGCCTCGGCCCCAGGGCGCTCACCGCTGCATCTCCGGCAGGCGGCGCTCAGAAGAGCCGGGGCAGGTACTTTCCCGTGCGGGCACAATAGGCTTCGTACTGCGCGCCATGAGCCTCTCGCAGGTAATCCTGCTCGGTTCGTACTTTCCATTCATAGCTGACAACGTTGAGGACCAGACTGGCGAGGGCCAGACAGCTCGGCGCGATGAATAGCACGCCCAAGGCCAGCAGGTCAACCGACAGTGCCATGGGGTTGCGGATGATACCATATACCCCGTCGGTGACGAGAGGTTGCTTGGTTCTCGGGAGAGCCACCCGGAAGGAGCCCCCGATGGACACTTGGGCCCAGATCAGGAGCACGGTGGCCAGTATCAAGGCCAAGACGCCGACCAGACGGATGATCGGGTGGCTAAGCACCGCAATGTGCCCGAAGATAGCGAGGGTCTGTGCGTCGAGGATATAGGCACCCGCCGTGAGAAGCAGCATCGCGCTAGCCAGAAGGGTGAGCATCACGCCGACCGGGTGCCCATCGGTGTCGCCTAGAGGGCTTTCACCTTCGGCGCGCCTCGCCGCGGCTGCGGTGGCGAAGAAGCTTCCTAAGTATATCGTGAGCGCCCCGGCGATAATGGCTTGCGTCCATTGCATCTTTACATACTCCTCTTGAAGTTCAGGGTATAGGCCCACCAGTTACCGTGTCGCTCCACAAGTTGAAAGCCCGCCTCGCTTGCCCAGCGCATGGTAGTCCGCCGTAGGGGATAGTCCGGATCGAGGAACTCCTCGGTGACGGAGAGGATTCCGTTGGGCTTCAACACCCGGCGCAGCTCCGATAGCGCCGACTGCTTGTCTGGTATCTCGGGCAGCACCGTAACCAGGAAGGCCCGGTCCACACTTCTGTCGTCGAGAGGCAGTTGGCTCGCGGCGGCCACACATGCTCCCACGTTGTGCACACCGGCTTCCCGGACCCTGCGCTGTAGCGCAGAGATCATCTTCGGCTGGATGTCCACCGCCACGATGCTTCCTCGCGGTCGGGCGCGGCGAGCAGCATCGATAGTGAAGGTGCCGGGACCCGGTCCCAGCTCCAGCACTTGTTCGCCGGACCTCACTCCCACGCGCTCCACGACGGGGCGCAAGTACCAGCGTCGGACGGGGTTGTCCACTAGACAGGAGACCGACGCAGGACAAGGCGCGGAGTAGCCGAGCTTCGCTGCTATCCAGGACAACAGCCTCAGGATGACCACCCAGACGAACACCATGCAGCCAACAAGGACCAGCAGCATCCACAGCAGAAGAGGTGGTTGCATTCTACAGACTCCTCATCCTTTGTCATCGAGCTACCGAGTGGAATGGGGGAGGCATCAGAGAAACAGACCGGCAGATCGACCTGGCAAGCTGGTTTGATTCCGTAGCTCTGAAATGCTAATGCGACGTATTTGCATTATACACCGAAGCTTGTTCTCTGTCAAGGTTAGACCCCATGGTGCCGTCAACACGCGATTGCCAGGGTCCGGAGGGTCCATAACTGTGCTCATCGTGGCTCGATCTAGGAGGGGGTGCGTGTGCTGGCCTCGAAGGAATACGTGCCGTAGGAGAGGTGTCCGGGAAGGTGGATCAGGAGCGCGAGCTCTGGAAAGGGAAAAGGAGCGGCAGAATGATCAAGGTCCGGGCTTGCTCCACGCCCACACGCCGTAGTGCTCCTCGATCACCTGGGCCGTGATGCGGAAGTCCGATTCGGTAAACTGGTACCTGATCTCCTCCCATAATGGGCCACCCTCCGGGTGGTCGAGGTTCGTGTTGACGTAGTTGAGGTGGGACAACATCAGCACCAGTCCGAACAGTACGGCCAAGACGACCAGTGCTGTGACCGTCGAGCTAGCGGCGATGCGGAGAAGCCTGCTTCGAGCGAAACCGTGAAGACTCTGCATCAGTGTGGCCAGCCCCACGACCCACACGGGATACAGCTCGGTCATCCTTCTCATCCCAAAGGCCCATCCGCCACCCCAGTCGAAGAGCGAAGCGTTCATCAGGACTTGCAGGACGAACATGAGGATCAGGGTGACGGACAGGGCGCGGTGCTTTCTGAAGAGCAGGGCCAGGCCGATCAGTGCCAGCAGAACAAGGGGCGACCATAGTAACAGGCCACGCTCTGGGGACAGAAGCACCTCTTTGATGTAGACGGGGCCAGAGAGGAAAGCCTGCTGGCCCTGGATGGCCGCGGGCACCACCCAGGGGCTGCCGAACATCCTCTGCCATGTGAAGGGCAGGTGCCAGGCCAGGAGCGAGAAGCCGGAGATGAGACAGCATAGCTTCCGCCATTGACCCGTCGCCAAGGCCAGCAGCCCGACCGGGACAGCGTAGAGCGCGAGCTGCCATCTGACCAGCAAGGCGATACCCAGGAGGAGGCCCATGACGAACCAGGAGGCGGTGCGTTCCCTGTGCCAAACCAGGACGTAGACAACGAGGGCGGTGAGCAGCGTGCCGGGGACGTGGGCCATGTAGGGCTCGATGGTGGAGTAATAGAGCAAAGGTGTGGCCAGGAAGAGGGCCAGGGCGCTGATCAGTGACGCCAGGGGCGAGGTCAGCCGGGTGGCCGATAAGAAAGCGACGAGCACGGCGAGAAGCGCGAAGAGGTTGGTGCCCAACATGAAGAAGAGGCTGTAGGGGAAGGTGGCCCCCTGGTGCTGTAGGAAGTAGGAGTCGTTGACGTGGAACACGGGCAACTGGTTCGCGGCCGACGCCAGCCAGTAAGTTGGGAGGTAGAGGAATGCCGATCCATAGGGAAAGACCGATGCATACTGCCCGGTCTGTTCGTTGTAGAAGGCCTGGTAGGAGTTCAGCGCCGAGAACTGGGAGGACTGGTTGGCCAGGTCGAGATCGTGGTCGCGAGCCACCGACTGCAGCCACATGAAGTAGGCCAGCCCGTCGCTGCGGATCAGCGGTCGGTCCAGGGCAAGGAAGCAAAGCAGCAGAACGGCCAAGAGGACCAGGGAGAAGCTGGCTACCAGGGTGCGTCGGTGCTGCTGAGAGGTATCCACGGGCCGGAGGGTGCCTTTCACAAGCTCCTGGAAGTGTGCTCTCGCGGATGGAGAGGTCCTACTCGCTGCCCCTCTTCTCGGTGTGGAAGAGCGTCCGCAATTCCTCGTTCTCGGCGAAGTGCTGGACCCATTCCTCCAGCTCCTCATCGGTCATCCACTTGCTGACCAGACGGGCAGCCGTCGCGGGCTGCGGCCTGGGTCCCAGCACAGGGGCTTCCATCCGCTTCACGGCGTCGACCACGGGGAGCTCTCTGCCCACCCAGTACCAGCAGTCCTTGCTCCAGGGGCCTGGTGTGTGCCCCATGAGTTCGCTGGCGATGAGCCAGGGACACATGCCGAAGTAGTAGTCCGGCGTGTTGCGCTCCAGCCAGCGATACATGGCCACTACGCGCTCTGCGTGGCCGTTGGCGTCATATCCGGGATATCGGGGGTCCCATTGCAGAGTACCTTCGTGGGGAACGAATACCCCTCCTTCGGTGCTCATCACCGGAACCTCCAGGCCAAAATGCTTCTTCAGCAGTTGGACGGGGACTCGGTGCCCGATGAGGGTGTTGTCGTCTACCATGATGGACCTGCCGGGCTTGTCTGCCTGGCAGATGGGGTCGTACGGGTAGTCAAAGTGCCATTCCCCCGCTTCATCCTGGTAGCAGTGGTTGAGCGCGGCGTCGTGGGTGGCGATCCAGGCCCCGCTGGAGAAGACATCCCGGGCGGCGGTCGGGGCCTTCGCAGACAGCCACTCGAAGGCGCTCACGTACCAGCGGATGCTGCTGGAGTCTGCATCGAGGGAACACTGTGCCAGGGCAGGAAAGGCTGGGTAGCCTCCCAGTTCGATGACCGCCTCAGCGTCCTTCAGCCAGTTCTGGGCGACCAGTCCCGGACGACCACCAGTCTGCCATTCCCCGGCTTTCCATTCATAGACCAGGTTGGGCTCGTTGTTGACCTCGAACCACCTGGTGATGCCTTCGTCGACGTACCGTTTGACAGTGGAGAGGGCTTTGGAGGAGAGCGTACCGGGGTTCGGCCTGTCGGCCCACATCCTGACGATGGGCATGATGTCCTTCGCTCGAAGTTTGCGGGCGAACTCCAAGACGGAGCCGCTGCCATCGTCCATGAGTTTGTAGAGGCCCATGCCCAGTTCCTGGAGTTCGCCGATCCAGTGATCATGATCGAAGTTGGCATGGGTGCCGGGGGAGCCATGGATACCTCTCAGACTAGGTGGTCGCTCGTAATCTGATAGTTCCACCTTTTCACTCCTTTCCTCTCAGGCCGTGACTGCCAAGTCCTGCCCAGCAGTGCCTCTCTGGCAACGGGGGCTCCGTCGGACCGATTATACAAGGGCTAGCGGTTTTGGGCAATAGTCACGAGACCTTGACCAGCACACGGCGGCTCCTCGGGCCGTCGAACTCGCAGAAGAAGATGCCCTGCCACGTACCGAGGATAAGCCGGCCTCCCTCGACCAGGATCGTCTCGCTGCTGCCCACGATGGTGGCCTTGATGTGAGCCGCGGCGTTGCCCTCCAGGTGCTTGTAGTTGTCTTGAAAGGGGACGACCTTGTTGAGCTCCATGAGGATATCCTCGCGGACGCTGGGGTCAGCGTTCTCGTTGATGGTGACACCAGCGGTTGTATGTGGGACGTAGACGTGACACGTTCCATCCCGTACGTCGCTGTCAGCTACCGCCTTCTGCACCTCGCTGGTGATGTCAACGAGCTCCGTGCGGCTCCTGGTAGACACGCGTAGCTCTTTCATCCAACCCTCCTCCCCACGGCTAGTCCACTTGGGCACGCCTGCGGACAAGTATACCATAGTTGCGCTTGCTGAAGCAGGTCGCGGCCGCTCTGGGCCAGGTGGGGTCAGATGGAGTTGGCCATCGGAGGGGGTACCAGCCTGTCGGGGGGCCTGTCCACGTGGGGTCACAGCAAAAGGCGGGCCAGCACTATGCGCGTTGGCCCGCCTCAGATGCCGCAGCTCTTCGGTTCTCAGTCTTCGCCCTTCAGCAGGTGGGCGAAGTCTTCGTCAATCAACCCTTTCCTGAGGGCTTCTTCGATGCCGAACGTCGAGTCGCCGTTCGCTGTGACAGCAGCGCCATCTTCCTCGTCGGGCGATTCCGCCACTGCAGTGATGGCGGTCTCTGTTGTCTCTTGGCTGTCGAGTGTCTCTGGCGCCGGCGGGGTCGCCTCGGGCTCCAAACTCTCTTCTTGCGCTGGGGGCTCGCCTACTGCGCCGTCTCCCCACCCGTACAGGACCTTGAGCAGATCCTGAGTGGTCCTCTTGACGTACAGCCAGACCATTCCGATGCGGCTCGGCTGTTTGCTGCGGTCGAAGATGAGAGTCAAGAACAGATCGTCGCCCACGCCGGTGGAGTAGATATCGTACTTCTTGCCCTCGTAGAAGTGGAGATTGAAGGTTTCCTGGTCCTGAAGATACTGAGCGATGCTCGACACACTGGTCAGGCTACTGGCGACCAACGGTATCAGAGTGCCCGTCTCCAAGCCCTGGCTGATGCCCACTTCAGAGATGATGTGACCCTGTACGTCCGCTAGAATGACACAGTGCGCGCCTATCTCGAACCGCAGGTTGCTCAGAGCTCGGTTCACTGCGTCCGTCCTGGCCGCTGGAAGCGCGACGTCGCCTTGCTCCCCGCTTGCCACATCGGCGAGAGCGTGTCGTGTGACCGTCAAGAGGTCGGAGACGTGGAAGGGTTTGGCGATGTAGTCGTACACTTCCAGGCTGTGGGCCCTTGCTTCAACCTCGTCCGAGCCGTAGGCTGTCATGAGGATGAACCGGGTATCGGGGTGCCTCTGTTTGACCCTCTCCAGAAGCTGGAGTCCGTCTATTCCCGGCATGCGCAGGTCACTGATCACGAGGTCATAGGGGTGACTCTCGATCTTCTCCAGTGCCTCTTCGGCCGAGCCGGCGGTCCCTATGGTGAAGTCGCGGCCCAGTTCCTCCAGGCTCTCCCGGAGGAAGAATACGACCTTCTCTTCGTCGTCAACGATGAGAACACGCTTGTCCGCGGCCATACTCTCGCTCAGCCCCATAGGCAGCAACTATTCCTGAGTCTAGTATACCACAACGCTGATCGCGCCACGGTTCCGGAATGGTCACGATTGGGTCCCGATTCGGTGACCTCTCCTAAGGGGGGAACAGGTACCCTTTGCCGCGCACGTTGACGATATGCGAATCATCGCCGAGTGTGCTGCGCAGCTTCTTACGCAGCCTCCAGAGATGGGTCTTGAGGGAACTGCGTGCTTCCCTCTCCGAACACTGATAGTCGAGGACGTCGTGGGCCAGTTCGCGGAAACTCAGAGTGCGGTTCACGTTGCTCATGAGCGAGGCGAGTAGCTTGAACTCGGTCGGAGTCAGGTTCAGCGGCTCTCCCTTGGCGACGACGATCTGTTTCTCCCGATCGAGAAGTAGATCCCTCGTCCGCACGAAGCGGGGTAGGGGGGTCTCTTCTGCACCTGGTTCGAATGTGACGCCAGGAGCCTTCAGTTCGCGCAGGTTCTGCTCGATGCTGCTCACCAACTCGCGGCGACGCAGAGATTCCCAGCGCTTGGCGAGGCCCGTTTCCACGCTGCTGACGATTTCCTCGACGCCGCAGGGTTTGAGCAGGTAGTCGTGAGCGCCCTGGCGCAAGGCACCGATGGCCGAGTCCACGGTGCCGTATGCAGTCAGCATGATGACCACCGTGTCGGGCATTCTCTTCTTCGCTTGAGTCATGACCTGCAAGCCGTCGATGCCCTCCATCTTGAGATCGACGAGGATCAGGTCAAAGGTCTCCTGTTCGAGCGCAGCCAGGGCCTCTTCTCCGCTGGCAGCGGTGGTCACGTGATGACCTTCCTGCTCCATGATCTCTCTGAGCGAAGTACGCACCGCGGATTCGTCGTCGACAACTAGGATCTTACCCGCGCGGAAGAAGCCCCTCATTTCGTCTTGTCCCAGAGTATAGGTCTGCTAAAGCAGAGCAGGTCGGGATATGATGTAATTCTCCCACTTGCCGAAGGGCACGGAGGACATCACCAGACTGAGGTCGTGTATCTTGAACCCCCTGTCATACAGCAGATCGAGCGCACCGGTATTCTCGCCCGGCACGTGCACCACGAAGTTGTCTACCCCGTCGGAGGTCAGACGATCCAGGCAGAAGCAGAGCATTCCTGCGATGTCTTCCGCACTCAATGCAGCGAGAGGGCCGATGGTCCCGTCGTTGGAGACGTAAGCGTACCCGGCTGGCTGGTCGCCTTTGTTGAACAGGTAGCATCGCATGTCGCGGGCGCCCAGCCAGAAGCGGTGATCGATGTCTCGCTTGAATTCCCTGATCTCGAGGTCTATGTCGTTGATCTGGGCGATGTTCTCCTCGGTCAGGGAGGCTACTGTTCCCGGGAGTGGTTCCACTTCCTGCAAGGGCTCGCACAGGTTGGTGATGTTGCCCTCCATCCTGAGCACCGGCATGCGCGGATAGATCCCGTTTCGAGTATAGAGTGAGACGGAGGGCCAGTTGGATGCGTTGGTGTACGCAGCGATGACTCTGGTCGTATTATTGCCTTGGGCCTCGGACAAGGCCCTTTCGAATAGCTCTCTTCCGACACCGGTTCCCTGGAATTCAGGTGCCACAGCCAGATAGGAGAGGAACCACAGGTTGTCTCTCACGATGTAGCAGCAGAACCCCGCTATGTTCTTCTTGACTTCTGCTACGAGGAACTCTCTGCCCCCGGCCCCCAGGAAGTGGCGCCACAGGGGCAGGCTCTCTTCGAAATCGAGATCCACCAGCGGCAGTGCTCTCTGCGCCGCGAACTGGTTGAGGGAGTCAACCAGCGCCCTGTGCACCAGATACAGGTCGCCTTCGTCTGCCAAGCGATACTTGGTTTTCATACAGACTTTCACCTCCGTCCTTCGTCTTGCTGACGTGTTGAATGAGGACCGTCGGATGTAGTGACCGAGCTTGCATTCTTCTTCTGAGGACCACAGGTGACCAGGGCGGCGACATTGGTTCGGTGACGTGAGAGGGTGGTTCGAGGGGAGGACGCAGTGGAAACCGAGCATACTGCGTCGTCGGATTGGGATCGATCGTGGTGCAAGCGCAGCCTCCGTGGCTCTACTGACCTGACCATCAAGTAGCCAGAGGCTGTCGTGCACTACCTATCATCCTCCGGAAGGAACCTAACGCCCACTTTGTTCTGCCGCAAAGGATCGAGGAAGGCTGCAAAGCATGTTGTGAAGGACTGCCTTCGGGCAGAAGTGGTGCGCTGGTGTATCCGGCCAGTCGCACGGACCTGGCTAGACACGCCGCGCTCCTCAGCCCGGTATCCCACGTGTCCGTGGGCGCCTGCGTAAACCGCAAGCGGCGTCGCTCGCCCGTCTCTCCAAAGGGACGATCAGATTATAATGCGGTGGGCAGGCGATGTCAATGCTGAGGTCTAGCGAACCCTTGTTGCCAAGAGGGCGGACATGTGCTATAATGGCACCAACGGAACCAGCGTCTGAGCTCTCAGCGTGGGTAGGACGATGGCAGTACGCGGGGAGATGCACATGTTCACCTTTAGTGGTGCCATAGAGGGCACCGGCGTTCCCATGCCGTACGGTTGATACGGCTCGTTCCCGGTTTGGTTTGCGTAGCCCTCTTCAAGGACACCCGAAGGGGGCTTTTCTCTTGCTCTGGAGGAGCGGGCGTGATGTTGGAGAAGATCGAAGCACTGAAAGAAGAAGCACTGGAGGCACTGGGGGCGGCATCCAGTCTGGACGACCTCGATCACTGGCGGGTCGAGTATCTGGGTCGCAAGGGTGGAGCAGTGACTCAGTTGCTCCGCGGGGTGGGCAAGCTCTCACCCGAAGAACGACCGGTTGCGGGGCAGGCTGGTAACGAACTGAAGACGGTTCTTGCGGAAGCGTTCGAGAACCGCCGAGCGGAGTTGAGTCGACCTGCTGGAGAGAGGGCTGACACGATCGACGTGACTCTCCCGGGTAGACCTGTGAATCTGGGCCGGCTGCACATCACGACTCAAACCCTGCGCGAGATCTACGCCATCTATGGCCATATGGGCTTCCAGGTGGAGGAGTGGCCGGAGGTAGAATCTGACCTCCTCAACTTCGAATTGCTGAACATGCCACCTCACCATCCAGCCAGAGATATGTGGGACACTTTCTACGTGAATCCGAGGGTTGTGCTGCGCACACATACCTCTCCGGGCCAGGTCCGCAGCATGAGGAAGCACTACCCGGACCCCATCCGCGTCATCTTGCCCGGGAAGTGCTACAGGTACGAGGCGGTGACCGCCCGTTCCGAATTCATGTTCTATCAAGTGGAGGGGCTAGCGGTGGGGAAGCGCATCACCCTGGCCGATCTCAAGGGCACGATGGTCGAGTTCGCCCGCCAGATGTTCGGGGCGGACCGGAGGGTTCGATTCCGATGCAGCCATTTCCCGTTCACGGAGCCCAGCGTGGAGGTGGACATGGACTGTATCATCTGCGGCGGGGATGGATGTCGCGTGTGCAAGAACACCGGCTGGGTGGAGATTTCCGGTGCGGGCATGGTACATCCGCAAGTCTTGAGTAACGGCGGTTACGATCCGGATGTGTACAGTGGATACGCCTTCGGCATGGGCCCGGAACGAATCGCCATGATCAAGTATTCCATAGATGACATCCGGCTCTTCTACAGCAACGACCTGCGGTTCACAGAGCAGTTCGGATGATCTAGGCCGGTGATGGTGCCAGCCACATAGCTGAGTGGCTGTTTGCAGAAGGAGACCACGATGAGGGTACCCATAGGGTGGCTCAAAGACTACGTCGAGATCACTATGCCGCTGGAGGAGCTCGCCGAGCGCATGACCATGGCGGGCCTGGAGGTAGCGGCCATCGAATACGTGGGCGCTGAGTGGGACAGAGACAAGGTGTTCGTGGGGGAGATACTGGAGGTGCGCCCTCACCCCAATGCGGATCGCCTGACCATCGCCATCGTCGAGTATGGCGCCGGCCAGCCCATGGCCGTGGTTACAGGCGCACCGAACATCCGCGTCGGCGAGAAGGGGCAGAAGGTGCCCTTCGCCACGACGGGAGCGCGACTGATAGACGGTCACTCCAAAGAGCTGAGATACGTCACCCTCAAGCCCACCAAGATCCGTGGCGTGGCGTCGGAAGGCATGGTCTGCTCAGAGAAGGAGCTGGGTATCTCTGAGGCGCACGAGGGGATCATGATCCTGGACGACGCGGCGCCGACGGGGGAACCCTTGCGCGACTATATGGGCGACGCGGTACTGGACCTGGACCTCACTCCCAATCTGGCTCGCTGCTTCTCAGTGGTTGGCGTGGCGAGGGAGGTGGCGGCGCTGACAGGACAGGATTGTACGCTCGGAGAGTGGCCGGCGTTGGCCGAGCAGGTCGGGGCAGAGTCGATGCCCTGGGTGGAAATCGAGATCGCCGATCCAGATCTGTGTCCCAGGTATACGACGGCGCTGGTGAGGGGGGTGACCACCCGTCCGTCGCCAGCCTGGATGCAGCAGAGACTTGCCATGGCCGGAATGAGGCCTATCAGCAACATCGTGGACGTGTCCAACTACGTGATGCTGGAGTGGGGCCAGCCGCTGCACGCCTTCGACTATGATACCCTCCGAGGCAGGGATGGGGGCATGCCCCCGTCCAGCGTGCCGCTGATCATCGTACGTCGGGCGCACCCGCGTGAGAAGATGACCACTCTGGACGGCGTGGATCACGTTCTAAACGAGGATACGTTGCTGATCACAGACGGAGGCGGCCCGGTGGGAGTGGCGGGCGTGATGGGTGGCCTGGAGAGCGAGGTCACTGAACAGACCAGCAACGTGCTGATCGAGTCGGCGAACTTCAACAACTACAGCATTCGCAGGACCTCTCAGGCGTTGAAGCTGCCCAGTGAGGCCTCTGCGCGCTTTGGGCGGGGCGTACCGCCCGAGTTGACGATGATCGCCCTGGAGCGCTCGGCCACGCTGATGCAGGAGCTAGGTGGTGGTACGATTGAGACAGGGTACTGTGATGCCTATCCGTCCAAGCCTGAGCCCAAGGTCGTCGAGCTGACCGCAGCAGAGGTCGAGCGTATTCTGGGAGTGGACCTCGACGTGGGTCAAATCGTGAACATCCTGGAGTCCCTGGAGTTCGACTGCCGGGTGGAGAACGGAGTGATCCGGGCAGGTGTGCCCTATCACAGGTTGGATGTCTCCGTCCCCGCCGATCTGATAGAGGACGTGGCACGCGTCTGGGGCTACGACAGGCTGCCCACGACTCTCATGGCAGACGAGTTGCCTCCGCAGCAACGCGACTACTCCCTGGAGGGCGAAGAGCTCGTCCGGGACATTCTGGTGGGATGCGGGCTTACCGAGGTCATCACCTACTCCCTGGGCGACCTGGAGAGCTACGGCGACGTGGAGCCTGGAGGGCCGGCCCCTGATCCGCAGGACTTCGTCAGGATCGCCAACCCGTTGACCTCTGAGCGGGAGTTCATGCGCCGATCGCTGATGTCGAGCCTGCTGGAGGCGCTGAGGGACAATCTGCGCTACAGGGAGCGGGTGGCGTTGTTCGAGATCGGACGCGTCTACCTTCCGCATGCGGGCGAGGAACTACCCGAAGAGCCCAGGCGTTTGTGTGTGGCCATGACCGGGCAACGAGACGAGCGTTCCTGGCTCAGCGAGGGCAGGCATCGTTTCGGCTTCTACGATCTGAAAGGCGTGGTGGAGACCCTTCTGGATCGCCTGGGCCTGGTGGACAGGAGTTTCACGCCTGCGGATCATCCCACTATTTTTCATAGTGGCGCTGCGGCCAACCTGCTGCTTGGGGAGGTGCAGATCGGCGTGTTCGGAGAGGTGGATCCGGCGGTCAGGGAAAGCTTCGATCTCCCAGCTCAGCCTGTCTGCCTGCTGGAGCTGGACCTGGAGGAGTTGTTGGCTCGAGTCGAGTCTATCCGTCATCTCCAGCCCTTACCCCGCTTCCCGTCTGTCAGCCAGGACCTCTCCATCATCGTGGATGAGGGAGTGTCTGCACAACGGGTGGAGGAGTTGATCCAGCGAGGGGGAGGGGGACTGCTGCACAAGATCACCCTCTTCGACGTGTACCGGGGTGAGCAGGTGCCGAAGGGCAAGAAGAGTCTGGCCTACTCGCTGACCTATAGGCACGAGGAGCGTACTCTGACCGACAAGCAGGTGGCCAAGGTCCACGCCAAGATCGTGAACGGCCTGGAAAGGGAGCTGGGCGCCAAACTGCGCGAGTAAGCGCGTCCACGGGCGACTCCTGGAGGGCAGAGCAGCATGCTGTCCGAGACGAGCCAGCGTGTGGCGTCGCTGGAAGCCCAGGGAGGAGGGCTGGGACGAACTTGAGGAGACCCCTCTCCGGCTGGAGCGCTGCGTGGCCAGCGAGCTGGCGATGGTCGTGGCTCGCCGTCTTCGGCCTGGCGTCCCAAGCGCTGTACTTACACTTCTTCCTCAGACCATATCCGCTGCTTGCCTACTACGCCGTGCCTCTCCTCGACCTGGGCAAGCTAACCGATCGGAGTCACGAGGCGGCCCGTGATTTCGCCGTGGCCTTCCTGCTGCTCTTCGGCATCTGTTACGCGGCGTACGTGCTGTGCCGAGGGCGCTCCTCGTGGAAGGGGCTGCTCGTGGTCCTGCTGTTCACGTTTCTCTGCGGACTGGCACTCGTCCTCGTGTATCCCATCACCGCAGCCGACGTTTTCGAGTACGTCGCGTACGCCAGGATCACGGTAGATCACGGCGCCAATCCTCATCTATACCGGCCGCTTGACTTCCCCGATGACCCTTTCGTGAGGTATTCGGCCTGGCCACACATCACCTCTCCCTATGGGCCGCTGTGGACCTACGTCTCCGTTCCTCTAGCTGTGCTGAGCGGCCCCAGCTTGCTATCCTACCTGCTGCTGTTCAAAGCCCTGGCCCTGGCCGTTCATCTGGTGAACTCAGGGCTCATCTACAGTATTCTGAGGCACTGGCGTCCGACGTACGCGTTGGCGGGCACGGTGCTCTATGCCTGGAACCCTCTGGTGCTGTTCGAGAGTGCGGGGGGCGCTCACAACGACGTGGTGGTCATGCTTCCCGTCTTGCTGGCCGTCTATCTCTTCGTTCGAGGCCACTACTCCCTGGCGGTTGTGGTCTCCGCTCTCTCCTGTCTGGTGAAGATGCCCATGGTCATCGTGGTGCCCTTGTTCGTCGTGGGAGGGTGGCATGCGCTATCCGAGGAGAAGAACCGGATGGCCGCTGTGGCGAGGGGCGTGGGCCTGGCTATCGTCACGGTAGTCCTACTTCACCTACCGCTATGGGACGGTCTGGGCTCGCTGGGCTGGTTGGCGCGGGAGAGCCTGTTCACGTCGTCGTTCGCCACGGTGGCCGTGTTGACGCTGCGCCACTGGGTGGAGGATGCTGAGCTGGCCCGGAGTGTGGTGCGTTCGGCGGCGCTGGGAGTGTTCGGCCTGTTCTACGTGTGGCGGCTTCTCACACTGAGGGGCGAGACGCGCCAGTTCCTCGAAGGTCTCTTCTGGACGGTCCTCGTCTTCCTGTGCGTGGCTGTCCTGTGGTTCCAGCCTTGGTATGTGGTCTGGGTCGTGGCGCTGGGGGCCCTGGTGCCATCGGTGGGAACAGCGAGGCTGACGATGCTGTTCTCCTATTCGGCCACCTGGAACTACATGGTGTACATCTTCTTCCTACTATGGTTCTTCCCCTACATGATCGCCGGGAACTCTCTGGGTATGAACCTGACCGCGGTGTTGTTGATCTTTGGGCCACCTCTGGCCTACGTCACGTGGCAGGCGAGATCGTGTCGGAGGTCACCGGTGGGTGATGGGTGATCCTGTGGGACGTGACTGGCTGTGTGGGGTGTGATCGAGGCTTGTGGCGATCCTGCTGCCGGCCGAGGGCATCGTGTCCGGCGGCGTAGTCATGTGGCGTCGACGGGCTTCTGGGCCACAACCATGACCTCCATCTCGTCGAGATCTATCTGGCGGTGTCCCCATTGCCCCGCAGTGCCGCCCCAGATGTGCTCGACCTCCAGTCCTGCCTCATGGAAGAGTCTCGAGAGTTCCTGCGGCAGATACCCACGTTCTGCTAGGGTCACTTCCTCCTTGCCCTGCTCGGTCTCTACCTCCATGGTCAAGACCTCGACCATCGTCAGGGGATCGAACCTCCCGCTCTGTACGTCCTCTTGAGTGCACCGTCGAATCTTCGCCAGCCCGTTGAGGGTCGTCATCACGAGCCGTCCTCCAGGCTTGAGGGCGGCGTGGATACGGCGCAGGATGCGCAGGTCGTGGTCCCCGGGGTCCTCGCCCACGTTCAGCAGGCCGAAAGCTCCCTCACACAGGCAGATCGCCGCATCGTAGGATCTGGATGTGGAGAACTCCGTGGCGTCGGCCTGCATCCATTCGACGGAGACACCGACTTCGCTCGCCGT
>DAOUEW010000298.1:0-4654 GCA_034430275.1 Anaerolineae bacterium
TGGATGAGGGCAGGTTGTCTCGTTGGAGCACGGTGTCCTCTTGGGCCACGATCCGGCCCTCCTGGTCTACCGCGTGGACGAACGCAGTGTAGTCCCTGTCCATGTCCGCGAGAGCTTGCCACCAAAGCGTCACGTTGCCTGCCTGACCGGACCCTGTGGATGGTGCGTCGATCTCGTACCCAATCAGGGCGAGAACGCCGCCGAAGTTGTACCAAGTGGGATTGGCTACGCCCTCTATGGCTAACGCGGTGGATAACGCGCTTCGCTCGAAGGCCCGCAGGTCTTCTGATGCTCGGGATCTGCCCGGCCGGACCGCCCTCGCCCTTTGCAGTTCGATCTGCACATCCTCGAGGCGCCCGGTTCCCAGGTATATACCGGCCAGGGCGAGATGTACGTCAAAGCGGCCCGCCTCTGACGGCATTAGATGAAGCAGGACATCCAGAGTGGAGACCGCATCCTTGACGACATCTCCAGACGGTTCCGACGGCCCGATGAGCAGCACGTCCGGGAAAACCACGATGCTGTCGTACTGCACGGCTGCCAGAACACGACGGGCCCTGGATACCCAGAGAGCTGCCCATACTCGACTATCGCGCTGTGCAGCAACAATGAGGTCTCCGTACAGCCCTCGCCGGACTTCCAGAACTGGCGTATCTGTTGTGCCATGGATGGGCAGGTAGTGCGACAGTGCCATGAGTACGCGTGGGGAGTCTCTGATTCCTGCGTAGCCCGCACCGTCAGCAAGGACGATGTCCCCTGGGAGCATGTTGTCGGCAAGGTATTGCGATGCGGCATGCCAGTCCTCATGGGGCCTGCTGGAGTAGTATGCCCGGAGGGGCGCGACGCTGAGCGCCCCGAAGGCCAGGACTACGAGCAGTGTGGTGATCAGCCCCGCCTCGGGGGGCTTGCGGGCGATTCTGCATAGACCTCGCTGCAGCAGGGAGGCCGCCGACAATGACCCCCAAGCTACGGCCAGCAGATAGACCGGAAGAATGAAGATGGAGTACTTTGGATAAGCAGTCCTGGAGGTCAGTACAATGAGCGAGAACAGCACAGGCACCCCAGCCCACAGTGCGGTGAGGAAAAGGTGCTTGCGCTTGGTGCGGGCTAATCCTAAGACAGATAGGGACAGAAATCCCAGCCCCAGAGGACCATCCATCCCGACGTACTCGGTCGGCCAGCGGAGCAGGTATGCAGGCAACTCCTGAGCCGGTATCGAGGCAGCGCTATCGGAATCCTGAAAACTGATCTCCCGGTAGAGGTGCCCCATCATCGACGGGAACCAAGGGGCAAAGAGGAGTGCGACGAGCGCCAGACTGCAGGCGAACCTCAGCGCCTGCCGCCTGGGCTCGGGAAGGTGTCTGGACGCATGTGTCCCGTTGGCATCGTCGGGGGACTCGGCGTGGCCCAGGGTGGATGCCACAATGACGGAGAACCCATAGATGGCCAGGGCGCCCAGCGCCAGGAAAGCAAAGTAGTGGCTGTCGATGCTGAGAGCCGCCGCGAAAGCAAACCCAAGCCAGTGGCCTTTCCTGCCGGTCTTGAGAGCCTTGAGGAACAAGATCAGCGATACGAGAACCAGGAACACAGTGATCGCGTAGTGCCTGGCCCATTGTGAGTATTGAATGTGGTAAGCGTTGACGGCAAGAAGGAAGGAGCCTACGAGCCCCACCTTCCTCGTCCACAGCATTTCCCCGGCCTTGTAGGTCAGCAGCACCGACAGCGACCCGAGGAGTGCGCTAGCGAACCGGTAGACGAAATCAGAGTTACCGAGCAGATTGACCAATGATCCGACAACCACGGAGGACAAGGGTGGGCTGTTCTCCGTGGTGACGACGGAGTCGATCGTCGATGACAGATCCGGGTGGACCACCCATGTAGTGTAGAGTTCGTCTCCCCACAAGCTGGTCGCGTCCAGCTCGTACAGGCGCAGCCCCAATCCGAGCAGGAAAGTAAGGAGGAGCGCGGCAAAGATCACCGGCACCCTCATCGTCACTGCTGCTGAGGCTGCGGTCCTTAGCATGTGCCTACAGTCTCGAGCCTGAGTCCCACGAGAAAACATGGTCTCTCTGTAGCGATGTGCCCTCACGAGTACTCGTGCATGGAAGCGACGAGAGAGCACTGAGACTGTAGCAGCCCTGTGAGATGGCAACACTGTCGCGAGGCTTCGGGCTGCCCACGCACTGTGGTGAGTTGCGCAGGTCCTAGCGCGCCCAACGTGGGATGTGCCGGGGCAAATAGGGCTCAAGTTTGCCGTCGGGCGGTGTGTGAGATGGGGTCCATTTGCCTCACGCATCCCGATTAGTCGAATCGCCGCCGAGCGCCGGTAGCGATTGGCGGGGCATGGCCGCCTTGCCGCGGGCTTGGGTGACTGTGTCTGGGACGAGGGCTCACGGCAACACCGCAGCGCTCACATCCCTGCGTTGACTCGGTCGATGACTGTCCGGTACTCCTGATAGATGGTATCCCAGTCGTGGCGGTCCAGCGCCAGGGCCTTCAGTTGTCTGCCCCGACGCTCGACCAGATCCGGGTTCTCCAGCGCGTAGGTGATAGCGTCTCTCAGACCATCAGCGGAGCCCGCCTCGAAGAAGAGACCATAGTCGCCCAGTACGTCTTTCAGCTCGGGAAGGTCACTGGCAATGACACATCTTCCGTAGCTCATGGCTTCCAGCACCGACAGCGGCATCGCTTCGAGCGTGGAGGGCAACACGTAGCAGTAGGCGTTACTGAGCAACTCTTCTTTCACCGGTCCATCGACGTAGCCGACGAAGTGTATGTGATCCCCTGCGTATCTCTTGAGGCTCTGACAATAGGGTGCGTTGTGCGGGTCGTCGCCCGCTATTACCAGTGCCTTGTCGGTCTCGAGTTGCAGATACGCCCGCAGCAAGAGGTGGCAACCTTTTTCCTTGACCAATCTCCCCATGAACAGGATGTAGCCACCGGGGTCCAACCCCCAATTCCTGCGAATGAGGTTGGGGGGAATGCGGCGCTTGGCGGTGACGCCATTAGGTATGAACAAGCAGTCTGTGCCGAAACGCTCGTCGAAGTACGCCTTGTCCTGCTCACTCACGCAGATGATCAGGTCGGAGAACCACACTGTGGTGAGACAACTAAGCCTGAGAACGGATCGTGCGATCCCGCCCCACTTGGCTCTCTTGAAATCGAGGCCGTGGACCTGCACGATCACTTTCCTGCCAAGTGCTTTGGGCACGAATGCCAGGAGTGATATCCCAATAGCGTTGATGTAGACAATCTCGTAGTCGTCGAGCAGGATCTTGCATAGCGCCGTGATCGAGTGCGAGATCGCATCCAGATGCTTGGAATGGATGCCCGGGGAGTACCTGAGGCCGATACCTTTCCAGACTTTGAGATGCTGTTTGCCCTCCATGTAGTGTTTGCGTACGAAGACGTCGAAGCGAAACCCCTCACGGACCAGTCGCTGTCCGATCTCTTCCATGATGATCTCCAAGCCGCCTGTGAAGGGAAGGCCCTTGGCGCCCAGAACAGCGATGCTGGGGCTTGCCAACTGGCTAGGAGATGACAACTTCTTTTCCCAGGAGGACTCTAACCTTGTTGCCGAGCACCCAAGTGAAGGGCCTCACAAGGTTTCGACGCATGGCCGGGATCGCACTTCCAACCATCCAGCATGCCCGCTCACAATCAGCTACTTCGCGACGAATAGCATCGGCGCGAGCGGAAGACCAGATCTCGTCGAAGCTGGCCTCTCTCAGATTGCCCATGGGCTGCTTGACCTCCATCCCGTTACATGGCAGCACGTCTCCAAACGGATCTACGAAGAAGAAGTCGCTGCCCGCCCTGCATTCCAGGGGTCTGCGAGCCTGCGTCACGTGCAGCAGGAGACCGAGATTGAGGTATGCCCGAAACCAATCCTTGACACGCAATCGGAGGTCCCTCCTCCTCGATTGTAGGAGCACCCGTATGAATTCCCTCACTCCGGCCTCCCAGGCGGGCACATCGGTGATCTCATTGTCCAGCTTGTGGAAGTAGTGGCTGTTGTGCGGGACACACTGCGTGAACTCGAGCCCGATGGTAGAGGCCAGGTGATACAAGGGAACTAGGTCGCTGACATTGCCGTCCGAGATGGTCATCGAGATGCCCACGTCCTTGACCCCTCGATCTAGCAAGCCCAGGATCGCCCTGAGACCCAAGTCGAAACCGTTTTCGATACCTCGGATCTCGTCGCTCACTCGGGGCAGCCCTTCGAGGCTTATCCTGAACGTCATGTCTGGATAGCGGTCGGCGACCGCGAAAAGCCTCTTGGGGAATGAGCCATTGCTGATGATCTCGAGCCTCGAGGTTTTGGGATGCAACACTTCCACGATGTCGAGCAGGTCCTTGCGGAGTGTCGGCTCACCCCCTGTGATGTTGATCTTGGTCTGACCCGACGGCAACGACTCGAGCATGCCCGGCTCGAACTCCTCACTGACCTTCGAGGGATACTTCCAGGTGTGACACATTTGACACCGCGCGTTACAGCGGTAGGTGGTGATGATTGCAGACTCCACGCGTGGTTGCTCCTCTCGGTGGGTATGTCCCGGATGTAGCTGAGAGCTGCGCCGCCTCTCTCCTCCGATTATAGGTCACGATACAGGAGTCTGCAAACAAGACAGAGCAGAGGGGCCGTGCTTTGCGG
>DAOUEW010000299.1:0-5845 GCA_034430275.1 Anaerolineae bacterium
TTTCCATGTAGCTAGCCTTGTACCACCTCTCGGATCGCAACCATCGCGCCAGAGACATGGCGTATTCAATCCCATTGTATCATACCTCGTCTGCTGATGTGGACAGCCACCCTGCTGTTCGAACTCCTGCATGGTATCATTGATCGCCTTCTCTTACACCCGCGACGCACATCACGAGACCTACTCAATGAACATCGATGGCTCAGGCCTCGTGCAACTCACCTACAACCAGGCCGACGACGTGAATCCCTCCTGATCCCTCGATGTGCGTTACATCCGCGTCACCACCGACCAACTGGGCACCCCGGAGATCGCCGAAGTGAGTGCCGACGAGCGCGTGCTAATCCTTCTCATCAATCATCAAGCCACCGACTTCGGCGCCTCCTGGGGACGATAGAGACCAAGCGGAGGGTCCGGATGCGCCTCTTCAACAAATGTGGTACAATCGTCTCCGACGGCAGCGCGCCCAGTCACCTGTGTGTCGCCGTGCAGCCCAGAGGAGCGCGAGGATTTGCCCGGATCTCTCCGCGACGACGCGGAGGACAGCAAGGCTCACGATCGGCGCGCAGACAGACCGTACTCCGTTTGGTTGGCTCAGGCAGCAGTGGGGCTTGGATGTGAGGGGGTCGCCATGAGCACACCAAGAGAATCAAGAGGATGCCCCGGAAGCAATTCGAGCAGGTAATGGAGCGCAACTGGTCGCCAGTGAAGCTCGAGGACGATGCCATTCCTTCATGGCTGCGAGGCATCCCTCCCGACGTGCTGCACTCTGTGTATGCGAGCGGCACCGCCTCCGTCGGACTCCCTTTTGCCCAGTGCACCATCCCATCGGGTGAATTGATGGGCGGACTCGATGTCTACCGAAGAGCACCAGATGACCCGTATGAGCCAAACAAGGATTGGTACGCGGTCATCGCCATCCCCGAGTCCAATGGCATGTTGCTGGTCCAGGGGCCCATCGCCGATTCCGAGCACTGGCTGAACCAGATCCCGAAGCGCCTGGAGGGTGCCGAGGTGCTTGCCGTTCCACCAAGAGACCCTTAGCAGGCCGACCATCCTGTGCCCGGAGAGGCGGGAGTCGGCGAGGAGGAGCGCTCCTGGCCAATCTGTCGCCGGACGGGCGCCAGGGGATGGTCTTCGGTCTCGATGCAAGCCTGGTGTCCGTGGCCAACGGCTTGGCGCCTTTCACCGCCGTGGACGTGGCCATGGGCCTGGGGCTATGGGCTCCCTTCCTCTTTGTGGCGGGGCGTGTACGCGCTTGCGTCGGTCATGGCAGTGTACGGCGTCTCTGCGCCCCGATCGCAACAGCCGTCCTAGAGCGGGCGCTGTGCTTGGCCTGAGCAGACCTCTCGCCTGAGCGGACCTCGCTGGGAGCAGGCAGGCTCCGCTTCCTAGCGCTGCGTTCGCACCAGCGCCGAGTCTTTGCTGCCCTTTCACGCCAAGCGAGGACCGTCTTACACAAAAAGGAGGGCCTCACAAGGCCCTCCTTCTTCATGCCCCTGACTGGACTCGAACCAGCACGCCCTTGCGGGCACAGGCCCTCAACCTGCCGCGTATTCCAATTCCGCCACAGGGGCTACGTCTACTATTATATCCCCTCGTCGAGCGGCTGTCAACCAGGAATGGGGAGCAACTGCGACCAAAGCGACAGCACAGAAAAGGGAGCCGCCAACTACTCAAGATCCCTCAAGGTGACTGGAGGCGGCGGAGCTATCCGTCGGGTGAGGGCGGGGCGGAAGTGTGCGCCGGGAGCGGATTTGCGTGGGGTACTTGACAAACGGTAGGCATTGGGGTATAATCTAATAGTAATGCTAACTATTTGCAATAAGAACCTATAACGGACTTGGACCTGGGGAGACTGCGAGAGAATGGGCAAGACGGGTGTGGTCATAGCCGCCAGCGGAGGCGCGGAAGGTGGCCGATGGGGCAGAGGAAGGGGCAGACGTCTGCATTGGCGTAGGTCCAGGCACACGGTGGCCCCGGAGCATGAGAGGCTGGCCAAGCTAGTTCGAGAAGAGGGCGGCTATGACCTGGTGCAGGTCGGGTATGACCACGGGCGTGAGCCGTCTGTCGAGGAGGCGGTGGAGTCGGTGATCGAAGGGGGTGCCAGTCGCGTGGTGGTCGTTCCCGCCGGGATGATGAACTCCAGTTTGGCTGAGGTGATAGACAGGGTGGGGCAGAGGCATCCCGAAGTAGAGGTAGTGTACGGTCAGCAGCCGGCCGACGTGGGGACTTATGCTGATTGGATCGTGGGCAAGGTCAGGGAGCACGACACTGCGTATGCGGAGGCCGAGGCTGCCTTCGGGCTAGGGCGGCTAGGGGCGCTGAAGACGGGGGAGACGGCGGTGATCCACGACTTCGTCGCGGGACACACTCTGGTCAGCCGGCTCTCGGCGCTGGGGTTCACCCCTGGCGCGAACGTGACCATGATACAGAACTACGGCCACGGGCCGGTGATCGTTAACGTTCGGGACACTCGCATCGCTCTGGGGCGGGGCGAGGCGGCGAAGATCCGAGTGAGACAGGTTGCCTGTGGCGAGTGACAGGATAGAAGGGCGCGGTTGGGGCCCATGAGCGAGCGACGAGTAATCAAGGTGGCGCTGGCCGGACAGCCCAACGTGGGCAAGTCCACAGTCTTCAACTTGCTCACGGGTCTCAGTCAGCACGTGGGCAACTGGCCGGGGAAGACAGTTGAACGAAAGGAAGGGGTCTACTCCCACAACGGCACCGAGGTGCACATCGTGGACCTCCCCGGCACCTATAGCCTCACAGCCAACTCTTCCGAGGAGGTCATCGCCCGGGACTACATCATCAAGGAGCGACCAGATGTGGTGGTGGCCGTAGTAAACGCCTCCTCCATGGAGCGCAACCTCTACCTGGTGGCGGAGCTCCTCCCACTACCTTCCCCCGTGATCGTGGCCGTGAACATGATGGACGTGGCGCATCAGCACGGCGTGAACCTCGAGCCCGAGGTGCTGGAGGCGGCCATGGGGGTGCCTGTCGTACCCATGGTAGCCACCAAGAACCAAGGCATCCGCGAGCTGGTAGAGGCCATCGATGACCTGGTTCAGGATGGGGCCCTCTACCAGCCCAAGAGACCCGAGATCAGGGATGACCATCGTGGCGTGCTGGACGGGATCAGGGACCTCGTGTCTCCATACGTGCCGGAGCCCTATCCAGAGGAGTGGATCTCCCTCAAGCTACTCGAGGGAGACGACGAGATACTGGATATCATGGAAGGCCGCGTCCCCGAGGATGTCTGGGAGCGCGTGCACGCCATTCTGAGGCAGCATGAGGACGCAGTGGTGGCCATAGCCGGCGGTCGCTACGAGTGGATCGGCCGCATGACCCGCGCCGCCCTGGTGAGGCCCGGTATAGGGCAGGTGACGATCACCGAGCGGCTGGATCACTGGGCGACTCATCCGCTGTGGGGTTTGTTGGTGCTGGCTGGGATCCTGGGATTGATCTTCTGGTTGACCTACTCCGTGGGCGCGCCCATCCAGGGTCTCCTGGAGACCTACGTCGTGGGAGGAATCGCTCGGCTTGCAGAGAATGTTCTGGCCGGAGCCCCAGCCTGGCTGGGCAGGCTGGTCGTGGATGGGGTCATCGGCGGCGTAGGGACTGTGATCACCTTCATCCCCATCCTGGTCATCTTCTTCGCCTTCATGGGCCTGCTGGAGGATGTGGGCTACATGGCTCGCGCGGGCTACGTGATGGACCGCTTCATGCACCTGATGGGCTTACATGGCAAGAGCTTCATGCCCCTCTTTCTCGGTTTTGGGTGCAATGTGCCGGCGGTGATGGGTGCCCGCGTTATCGAATCGCGCCGGGGGCGCCTGCTGACCATCATGTTGGCTCCGCTCGTGCCCTGCACGGCGAGAATGATGGTCCTGGCCTTTTTTACCCCGCTGTTCTTTGGATCGGCGGCCCCGCTGGTGGCCTGGGGCCTGGTGGGTCTCAGTCTGGCGGTGCTGGCCGTCTCTGGAGTGGTGATGAACAAGGTGGCCTTCGGCGGCGAGCTGTCGGCTTTCATCATGGAACTGCCTCTGTATCACGTGCCCAACTGGCGGACCATTGGTATCCTGATCTGGCAGCGATCTCTGTCCTTCCTCAAGCGCGCGGGCACGCTGATTCTGGTGGTGTCAGTGGTGCTCTGGGCGCTGTCGGCGCTGCCCACCGGTGAGCTCGAGACCAGCTTCCTGGCCAGTATGGGGCGGCTGATGGCTCCTGTGGGAGCGCTGATGGGACTCAGTTGGCAGATGATGGTGGCCCTCTTCACCAGTTTCATCGCCAAGGAGAACGCCATCGCCTCGTTGGCTGTCATCTACGGGGCTGGTGAAGAGGCGGGTCTGGCCGAGATACTTCCCCAGGTCTTGACGCCCGCGGCGGCCTTGAGTTACTTGGTGGTGCAGATGCTCTTCGTCCCCTGCGTGGCCACCGTGGCTACGGTGTACAGCGAGACCAACTCCTGGAAGTGGACGCTCTTCAACCTGCTGCTGCTGTTGGTGATCTCTTTCGGGCTGGGCATCTTGGTCTTCCAGATAGCCTCGTTGGTGACCTAGGACCAGGTATCGGGAGAAGCAAGTGCTGGAACAGCTCCTCAAGGCCATTGGCGAAGGCGGCGTGCACAGCCAGAGCGAACTGGCCAGAAGCATGGGTGTGGGCGAGGACTTGCTGGCGCAGATGGTGGAAGATCTGGTCCGCATGGGTTACCTGAAGCCCGTAGGGGGCAATTGCACCAGTGGATGCTCGGATTGCCCCATGGGTGATCTCTGCGCCATCGGTGGGCAGGGAAAGGTCTGGACCCTCACGGAGAAAGGACGCCGCGCTGCCCTCAAGGTAACGTAGTCTCCGCCTCGCTCGCGACGCGGCCAGCCTGACACAGAACCAGTGGCCGTCAGCGCGCCATGGCTCTGAGGGCGCCCTCCAGAGCGGATCGCCAGTCTTTGTCCTCCGACGAGGTGCGCAGCAGCAGGCGGTCGTCCACGATCCTGGCTTTCTTGGGTAAGCGACCCTCCGCCCGACGTCGTTTGACCTCGGCCACAGTGCCCAGCCCTATGACCAGACTGTCGTCTTCGGTGGATACGATGGCTACGCCCGCTGCGGTGGCGAGGACCTTGAGACGCAGCAGGTAGATGAGATTCTCTGCCTCCTCGGGCAATGAGCCGAAGCGATCCTCGAGCTCCTGTGTGATCTGCTCGATCTCTTCGAGCGTCGTCAGCCCCGCCATGCGCCTGTAGATGCCCAGCCGAAGATCGACCTCCGGGACGTACTCCTCTGGCAGGAGGGCGTCGAGGGGCAGGCCGATGGTGGGGCCTGTGTCCTCTGGCGAGGTGGTGATGGAAGGGCGTGGCGGGCCAGGGGCCTCAACGGCTTCCTTGCTGTCTTTCTCTCTCAGATCCTGGATGGCCTGGGCCAGCAAGCGGCAGTAGAGATCGAAGCCCACGGCGCTGATGTGGCCGTGCTGCCTGGTGCCCAGGACGTCACCTCCGCCGCGCATCTCCAGGTCCCGCATGGCGATGCGGAAACCGGCTCCGAGCTCGCTGGCTTCCTTGATGGTCTGCAGCCGCTGGCGACCTTCGTCGTTGAGAGGCGCTTCTCCGTCGTAGAGCAGGTAAGCGTAGGCCCTCAGGGTGCTGCGCCCTACTCGTCCCCGGAGCTGGTATAGCTGCGCCAGTCCGAAATGGTCTGCCCTGTTCACGATCAGGGTGTTGGCGTTGGGAATGTCAATCCCGCTTTCGATGATGGTCGTGCAGACCAGAACGTCGTGTGCTCCACCGGCGAAGTCGCTCATCACCTCGGCCAGCTTGCTCTCGTGCATCTGGCCGTGAGCGACCACGATGTC
>DAOUEW010000300.1:0-9350 GCA_034430275.1 Anaerolineae bacterium
GCGAGGAGTACTCAGATCTGTTGGAGGAAGCGGGCGTAGATACGGTCAAGGAGTTGCGGAATCGCGTGCCCGAGCATCTGCACGAGGCCTTGGTCAAGACCAACGCGGCCAAGAAACTGGTGCGTAGGCTCCCCACTCCGAAGATGGTACGGGGTTGGGTGGAGCAGGCGAAGAGGCTGCCGCCTAAGGTCACGTACTAGACTCTGACCAGTTCTTCGTCGCCAGTATCAGCTCGAAGGTGTTTGGATTGCCGCCGTGGTGATCTCTCTGGCACCGGGGCGTGTGCTTGCTTCTGCGCTACCAGGGCGGTCTGATCGATCCGTACTGTGGAGTGTATTGCGGCCCTTGGAGGACAGAAAGCGTCGGCGGGCGCTGTTGACGCCCGCCGATTGCTATACACTCGCCTCTGGTTCTGTGGTGGCCAGTGATGGGCCCGACGATGTACCTTCGACTGCAGCTTTCCACCTCTGGACCTCGCCCTGCATCTCCTCAGCGCTGCGGTGAGTAGCCTCAGTCTTCGTCCCCAGCATCTCGGCGAGCTCCTCGGTCCGTGTGTCGGATTCTAGCCTCTCCAGTGAGGTGATGGTGCGACCGGATCGGACCGCCTTGGCCACCCGGTAGTGGGTGTCACCGAAGGCGGCGATCTGGGGTAGATGGGTGACACACAGAACCTGGTGATCTCTAGCCAGCCCCCAGAGCTTGCGTCCCACCACGATGCCGGCACGGCCTCCCAGGCCCGCGTCTATCTCGTCGAAGATGAGGACCGGTACCTCGTCCGCGGCGGACAGAACGGTCTTCATAGCCAGCATCAGGCGTGCTGTCTCGCCCCCTGAGGCGATCTTGGCCAAGGGCTTGAGGGGCTCCCCTACGTTGGGCGAGATCAGGAACTCTACCTGGTCGATCCCTGTGGAATCGAAGGCGTACTGCATACCACTCACCTCGACCCCTCCGTCGCGTTCTCTCTGCGTCAGGGATACTTGGAAGCGGGCTTTTTCCATGCCCAGTTCCTTCAGCTCCTCTTCCATGGCCTGGGCGAGTGCTTGAGAAGTACGTTGGCGTACCCCGGAGAGCTGGCCGGCCAGTTCTCCGATCCCGGCGAGCAACTCCGTTTCGCGGGCGCTCAGTTCTGCCACGCGCTCTTCACTGTGAGAGAGTCCGTCGAGCTCCGATGATGCCGACTCTGCGAAGGCGAGGATCTCTGCTACAGAGTCACCATACTTGCGTTTCATGTTGTGCAAGAGACCGAGGCGCTCCTCGACCGTCTCCAGCCGGCCGGGATCGTACTCTATCTCCTCGGCGTAGGAGCGCAGCGCCGCCGCGATTTCGTTCAACTGCTCGTTGATTCCTTCGACGCTGTCTTGCTGCTCCTTCAGTCGTGGGTCCAGCTCGGCGAGCTCGGCCAGGCCTTCGGCGATTTCCCCGAGATGGTCCAGGACGGAGTCCCCCAGCCCGTCGCCCTCGCTGAGGGTCTTGTAGATCGAGTCGGCTTGGCTGATCAGCCGCTCCGCGTTGCTCAGAATGGTGAGCTCAGCAGTGAGCTCCGCTTCTTCGCCTGGCTGGAGCTTCGCCGCCTCGATCTCCTCTACCTGGAACTGGAGCAGGTCGATACGGCGTGCCAGTTCTCGCTCGTCCTGTTGCAGCGCCTTCAGCTCTGTGCGGACGTCCTGAAGGGCGTGCACCCTCTCCGCTACCTGTCTGCGCAGGGCCCACGACCCGGCGTACCGGTCCAGGAAGTCGACGTGCTGGTGCACGCGGAGGAGCGAGAGGTGCTCTCCCTGGTTGTGGATGTCCACCAGTCTCTGGCCAACGTCTCGCAGTATGCCGAGGGTGACCAGCCGTCCGTTCACACGGCAGACGTTGCGGCCTTTGCGGTTGATCTCTCGGGTCAGGATGAGACCATCCTGGTCCTCCTGGTCCAACCCGTGCTCCTGTAGCAGCGGAAGCAGACGCTGCCGGTACAGGGTCTCGGGTGGTGAGAAGAAGCCTTCGATGATGGCTTGCTCGGCGCCGGCTCGGATGTAGTCCGTTTCGGCCCTGCCGCCGAGCAGGGTGCTCACGGCATCGATGATGATAGACTTGCCAGCACCCGTTTCGCCGGTAAGAGCATTGAAGCCCGCTGAGAGGCGGAGCTCCAGGTGTTCGATGATCGCAAAATTGCCGACAGTCAAATAGGTGAGCAAGCGTCCCCCCAGGAGCCGCCGGCTCAGCGCAGGCGTGTCACAGCCACCGCTGCGGCGACGATCGGGTACAACCAGTAGAAGGGGTTGAGCAGAGAGCTGGCCATCACGAGCAGCGCTGCCCCGCCGTAAATGACGGCGGCCACGCACAGTGTGCCCCCAATGGAGCCTACGAGAACGGACACAGCGGCGACTATTTGCAGACCCCTACCTCTCTTGCAGTCCGCTGCCCGGCTGATAGCCTCGCCGATGATGGCTCCAGCCCCCATAGCTAGCAGGAACGACAGGAACATCACAGGCACGAATAGCGGAAGGATCTCCGCAACCACCGCGCAGAGCAGAGAAACCCCCGTGCCAGCAACCAACGCTCGCAAGTAGTAGGTGCCGGGCACGTCATAGACGGGCACCTTCTTCAGTTTGGCACATTGTGGACAGCGCAACCCCACAGGGTGGCGCACCGCACACTCTGTGCAGATGGGCTGGCCGCACTTGCCGCAACGTAGCAAGGTCTCCCGGTCGGGGTGATTGACGCAATACATGGACTCAGGCATGACTACTGCTTCAGTCTCTCCAGCAGGTTGTGCCCGAAGTAGTTGGTAGGCTGCGTCCTGACCATTCTGCACCGGTGGGGGCTCAAGGTGACCAGTATCCTGTCTCCGTGCTCTAGCTCCGTTTCGATCTGGCCATCGATGGTGAGGACGGCCGGATACTCGGTGGATAGACGGATCTCGATGGCAGACTCCGAAGGGAGGACCAATGATCTCTCGAGGGCTCTGTGAGGAGCGATGGGTGTGAGCAGGATGTCACCCAGACGAGGGTGAAGGATTGGCCCTCCGGCGGCCAGGGAGTAGGCGGTCGATCCTGTGGGCGTAGCCACAATGAGCCCGTCCGCCACGTAGTCAGCCAGGTGCACGTCATCGACGTAGGCGGCCAACCGCACCACCCGCGAGATGGTGCCGTGCCCCACGACGACGTCGTTGAGGGCTTCGCGCGACTCCTTGATGGAGCCGTGACGGTGAAGCTCGGCATGGAGCATGATCCGCTCCTCAAGCCAGTACTGGCCCGACAGGACTGTGTCCAGCACCTCTGCCGCTTGGTCGGGCTGGACCTCAGCCAGGAAGCCAAAACGGCCCAGGTTGATGCTGAGGATGGGTGTGCCGTCGAGCACAGCCATTCTGGCAGCTCTCAGGATGGTGCCGTCGCCCCCCAGCGTGACGATCAGATCTAGATTGGGGACACGTTTTCTGACCTCGTCGTCCTGCCAGGCTGACTCCACCCACGTGGACAGACCCCTCGATTTCAAGAGGTCATCCAGATCGTGGGCCAATCGAAGCGACTCGTCGATCCTGGGGTGATAGAGCAGTCCGATGGTTTGCATTCCGTCTCGTCCACCACAAATTGTCATTTGCCATTATACGCCAAACCGAGGATCATGACTAGCGCCGCTGCACCCTCAGGGGCGAATGTAGGCGTGCTTACTGAACAACCTCTGGCACCCTAGTATAATATGTTTAGAAGAGATCTTCCTCCTCCTTTCGAGAAGGGGGGTCGAGACCGCACGGTCTTGGCCCTCCTTTCATTATCTGTCTGCGAGTCCACCCTCTGCCCCCGGTTTGAGGACACTCTGGCCGTACTGAGGTTCAGCGTTGCGCCAAGGGGGGTCGGCTCAAACAGATGCGCCGAACCTGGCTGCACGAACGTGGTGAGATGTGCTCTGCTGGTCGTTAGACATACACGGATGTGAGCGACCCCGCAGCGCAATCCATCCAGGTGAACGTGCTTCGGCACCTGGACAAACCATTCTTGCCTTCGGGCGGTGGGTAGGGTAGATTGTACGCGTAACGGCCGGGCCATGTGTACGCAGACTTACTCCTGGCGCCGTCCTCGAGATGAGGACGGTGCCTTGTGCGAGGGGGTGTGTCTGGCAGGCAGCAAGCGGGCCAAGACGGGCGGAGAAGAGGGCGTATGGATTCACAGAGGGGCATCACCGAGCTGTTGGAGATGGTGGCAGCGCTACCACCTGCTGACAGGGAGCGCTTCGAGCGCATCTTCCACGTTGACACATCCGTCGGGAGGCTGAACCCCCCGGCGGCGATGCTAGAGTGGATAGAGGAGTCTTTCGGCTCGGTGGACGCGGCCCGCGAGCAGAGGGTCGTACGGGTGACCAACCTGGTGACCATGGAGGGCGCGCTGTTCAACGAGTTGCGGGCCAAGCGCCCGGTGGTGCGGCAGAAGCCAGTGGAACTGGAGGCCCTCATCCAGCAGGAACGGGGCGGCGCGTTCTGCAAACCTCTGGAGCGCACGCCGGAGGACACCTTTGGACGCATTCAGGGCAAGTACTCGGTGACCGCGAGCAACATCGCCAAGTTCGATGGCTTCGCCGGGGTGGTGGTGTTCGACGAGCACGACCCCCTCGATTTCACCAAGGAGCAGATCGCGGACTATATCGACACCGGCATGGCCTGGCTGGAGAAGGCCCACGAGACCGATGAGGAGGCCAAGTACCCCTTCTGGCTGTGGAACTGCCTGTGGAGAGCTGGCGCGTCCATCGTCCACGGCCACGCCCAGATGATACTGGCCAGGGAGCAGCATTACGCCAAGGTGGAGGGCCTGCGCAGGGCAGCACTGGCGTACAGGGAGGCCACCGGCCACAACTACTTCGACGACCTGCACGAGGCGCATGACGTCCTGGGGCTGGCCTCGGAGATGAACGGGACGCGAATCCTCGTCTATCTGGCGCCGGTCAAGGAGAAGGAGGTGCTGCTTCTCTCTCCGAGTCTCGACGAGGGACTCAAGGACTCTATCCATCGGGTGCTGGACTGCTACGTCAGACGTCTCCACGTGAGCAGCTTCAACGTGGCTATCCTTATGCCTCCCCTGGGACCCACGGAGGAGGACTGGAGCGGATTCCCTTGCGTAGTGCGGATCGTGGATCGTGGGGATCCCTTCAACAGGACGGTGGACGTGGCCGCCATGGAGCTCTATGCGTCCAGTGTCATCTTCAGCGACCCCTTCGATGTTGTGGAGGTGCTTCGAGAGTCCATCGAGGACTGAGGGGCGAGGGTCCACTCTGCGCTGGACCAGGGTGGCGTTGGTTCATAGGAGCATGGAGCTACGGACGTGCGTGCTTATTCCGCGGGACCGCGTGTGGCGGGTTTTGTCTTGAGAGGCGTTTTGTGATATAATACGATACAGAGCTGCTATCAAAGGAGGACACGATGCCTGGGTTGGGTTCCATAGGCTTGCCAGAGCTTCTGATCGTCCTGGTGATCATCATCATCATCTTCGGCGTGGGTAAGCTGCCGGAGATCGGTGGGGCGCTGGGCAAGGGGATCAGGGAGTTCCGCACCGCTTCGCAGGGTCTGGAATCAGAAGAGAAGAAGGAAGCCGAGACCAAGACGGAAGAAGAGAAGGAGAGCTGATCTCCTTCCCCATCAGTCTGTACACGAGAGGCGCTATCCTGAGGCTGGGCTAGACCTGCCGCAGGGGACGCCGGACAAACCATCTTCGAGAAAGAGTAGAGCCCGACGTTGGTCGGGCTCCTTTGCTTGAGGGTGGTACCCCTAGCAGGATTCGAACCTGCGACACACGGTTTAGGAAACCGCTGCTCTTTCCTGACTGAGCTATAGGGGCACGGTTCCAGGCGCATTATAGCCCATTTGCTGGGGCTTGTAAAGGCTGAGCAGTGGGAGTATAATGGGTTTGTTCGGGGCGTAGCGCAGTTCGGTTAGCGCGCACGGTTCGGGTCCGTGAGGTCGGAGGTTCAAATCCTCTCGCCCCGACTTGTGCACCTCCGTGTCCAGCCACCTCCGCTGAGCATGCGTTGGCGGGCACTCCTGCCACCAGCCTCTTGGAATCAGGTGAGCATTGGGTCCGTAGCATGCGGCCAGTCACTGGAGCGCGTATGGGCCGCGACAGCGCGCTCGCCTCTTCAATTGAGGCATCCCACCGGTTGTGGCCCTGGCAGGTTCCCGTCGCGACACTGGGCGTGGTCGCCGCAGGCAGTACTCGGCAGTTGATCTGCGCGCCTCTTGCGGACACCTTGAGCGACCACAACTGGGACTACCTCACCACCTCGGTCAAACGGAACCATCCGGGCACGTCGTCTGGGGATTTGCCGTCGCATCGGCGCAGTATCCGCAGCCCGAGCGAGCTGGGCAGAGAGCATTGCCACGGCGCCATCAAGCCTCTTTCGTGAGTCCTTCGAACTCCGCATTGACTTGCATGCATCCTGCGGCGTCTCCAGTGCAGCGCATTCGTGCTGAATACTGGGGTCGTAGAATCGCAGCCCGTGCGAGTCATTAGGAAAGCTGTCTAGAACACGGTTGATCGGCATCGGGCCGTCGGGTTCGCCGCTGCTTGTCAGGACCGTGCAATAGGCTGCGTGTGCTCTTGACGAGAAACCACTCAGCGGGTTGCCTGGTGATGATACTCCTACATTGAGAGGGCACGTCCGTTGATGGTATCAATGACGAAGGCGCCAACCTCGGGAAGGCTGATGTAGAGACCTCGCTCCGCTTCCTGAACAAAGAGGTCAACCGCCTTCTCCGAGCCAAGACCGAAGCCGATGAGATCGTAGAGGCTATTGTCGCACCACACCTTGCCGAAGCCTCGTACAGGCATCTCGAGCCCCATCGGCGGGGTGAGGCCGGCACAGGAAGGCGGGATCTCAGGCATTTCCTCGCTCCAGTTATCCTCATAGAGCATGACTTCAGTGAGGCCGGACACCGGGTCCCCCGGGGGGATCACATATATGGTACGGGTGTCGCCGCGCCAGAGCATGTAACCCTCGGACCCGGAGAAGGCGGAGCCGGGCGCCTCCCGCAGGAACATCTGCCAGGCACCACTGCTAGTCTGCGCAGCCTGGGTGGGGCATCCCACTTCAGGGAGGTCGGCGGAATCGGAGCGGAGGCTCTCCACCCTGTCGGCGATGGACTGGAAGGTGGGATCCAGGCTAGGACAACCCGCGGGGGTCGGGCTCGAAATGGGGGCGGGCGATGGTGCTCCGGTGGCCAGGGGCGTAGACAGAGCCATGGCCTGCTCATGCAGGGCTCTCCAGCTCTCCCCGCCATCCTGCGAACGGTACAGGTCCTGACCAAAGCTGGCAAGAATGGTCTGGTCGCTCGAGAAATCGGGGGAGAAGACCAGGAAACGGGCGCCCGGGATGTTCAACCGTACCCACGTCTCTCCGCCGTTCGTGGAGCGGTAGAGGCCTTCCTCCATAGATGCGAAAACCAGTCCATCGGTGGGGAAGAGAGGTGAGAGCGTTAGAGGCGTGAACGACTGGCTCCAGAACGAATCGCTCAAGAACTCCTCTCCCACCGCCAGCCAGGTCTGGCCTCCATCCGTGGACCGATAGAGGCGGTCACCATAGTCCTCATCATATCCGGCGACAAAGAGAGTGGAATCTGTGGCGAAACCTGGAGACAGGGCCGCATCCTTTGTCCGCAGTTCGGGGATGGGCAACCGTATCGCCTGCCAGTCTAGACCTTCGTTCCGGGTGGTGTAGATCCCTCCATCCGCGATCACCAAGGCCGCCTTGTCGACCCCATAGTCCGGGGAGAGAATCAGACTGTGTATGCTCAGCCCCTCCAACCCCTGGTCCGCCGGCTGCCAGGTCTCACCTCCATCTTTGGATACATACAGGTGGGTGGAGTGGGTACGTTGATGGGTGGACAGGTCATAGAACGACGCACTTGTAAGGAACCAGAGATGTCCATCTCTCGGGTAGGCAGGTGAAACGGCCAGCTGCCTTACCCGGTCATACTCGTGTTCCTCGGGAAGGAAATCGGCGGTGAGGGATCGCCACGTTTCTCCGCCATCGGTGGACTTGAAGGCGCCATCCACGAAGCTAGTGGCAAAAACAGTCTTGTCGTGAGCATAGTCGGGCGAGAAAGACAGAGCCTGTATCGCTAGATCGGTCAGACCGCTGTTCACCCTGGTCCAACGATCGCCGCCATCCACAGAGCGGAGGATACCGCTGCCAGCAGAATCCGAGCCCAAACCGACAAACAGCGTCTTGTCTTGGGCGTAAGTCGGCGATACAACAACGTGCACCCACCCGCGATTGAGGAAGGGGAGGGTGATCTTTGCCCAGCTCTCCCCTCCATCCAAAGAGGCCAGGAGGGAGGTGCCCGAGGCTGCAAAGACGGTTTCGTCGCTGGAAAAACCAGGGGAGAGAACCAAGCTCTGCGGAGCATACGGCAATGGTCCCCTTAGCGATCTTGTCGCGCCTCCGGGAGCGAGAGATACGGTGGGCTCATCAAGAACCGTGACCGTAGGCTGCCCCCAGCGCATCTGGTAGAAGCGGCTGTTCAGCGGGTCGTGTAAGCTGACCGCCAAAGGGTAGGTGTCCAGATAGCACATCGTTTCGGCGTCGATCACGTCCAAACCAGGCTCCCCCCACTGCCCTCCCGGACTGACGTAGATGAGGTCATGGCGGGGGCTGAAGAAGACATTGCCCGACACACCCCGGAGGCAACCCACCTCCCTCATCTCCCCGTCCAGAGCCTCCAATTGCCGGTCGCCCTGGATCGACGGATAGCCGGTCAGGTAATCCAAACCCCGCTCTAGGTCGAAAGCCGGGACACCATTCCGGTCAGTGGACGGTGATATCTTCTCTGCGAGCAAAGTGTGGTCATCAGCGTCATAGAGGGCTAGCCACCACATCCAGTTGGTCCCAGGGGTGTTATTATCCATCATGACGTACAGATGCCGGTTGCTGGGGTTGATATAGACATCCACCCCCCGGGGAACGCCCGAATAGATCTCCATGCCCTCTTCAGGGATCGTCTCCTCGATCTGGTCGATGATGTCTCCAGTCTCCCCGTCGGCCACGTAGACACCCACCCGCGCGATGTAGACGCGATGGTTGACGGGGTCTACTTCGATCCTGCCGTAAGCATCGATGGAGCCCAGCGGAGACAGAGTTTCCCTGTCCAGAATGAGCGTCTCTTCACGGAGTCCATCAGCGATATATATCCTCCCACTCCCAGTATCCAAGCCCAACGCGTAGGTGCCGCCCTCCTCGCGAGGCTTCAGCACCCGCTCCTTGGCCACGATCTCCAGAGAAGCGCCATCAAAGACGTAGAGCCACCCTGCCGAGTCGAGAAAGTAGGCCAGTCCAGTTGTACTGTCCACCTCTCCGGTGACAACGGAATCACCGCTGGAGGC
>DAOUEW010000301.1:0-7144 GCA_034430275.1 Anaerolineae bacterium
TCACACCCATGCCACTCTTGACCCTGGGCACTTCCTGCTTGCCGGCATAGATCCGGCATCCAGGTTTGCTCACCCGCTTCAGGGCCGTGATGGCGGGTTCTCCATCCTCTGTGTACTTCAGCCATATCCTGAGCATAGGCTGAGGGCGATCCTTGGTTACGTCGAAGCCCTGGATATACCCTTCCTCTCGCAACACCTCGGCAATGGACACCTTCATCTTCGAGGAAGGTGCGATTACCTGTGCGTGCTTGACGATGAGAGCGTTTCTGATACGGGTGAGCAGGTCAGAGATGGTATCAGTGTACATGATGGAACAGCCCTTTCTCATCTACCAACTGGACTTGGTGACGCCAGGGATCTTGCCCTCCAGGGCCAACTCTCGAAAACAGATTCGACATAGCCCGAAACGCCGCATGTACGCCCGCGGGCGCCCGCACAGAGTGCAGCGATTCCGCACCTGCGTCCTGAATTTCCTGCGTCTCTCCCTGGCAATCATTGACTTCTTGGCCACTTCACCTCCAAGGGCACACTTCTGAGGGATCGGTTACCTTGCCCATCATATCAGACCCTCTCGAAAGGCATTCCTAACAGTGTTAGCAGTCGTCTCGCTTCCTCGTCGGTTTTAGCGGTGGTGACCAGGCTGATCTCCATACCCCGCACCTTGTCGATGGAATCGTAGTCTATCTCCGGCCAGGCCAGTTGTTCATCCAGACCGAGGGTGTAGTTGCCGCGGCCATCGAAGGCGTCGCGAGAGACACCACGGAAGTCCCGCCGGCGTGGCAGAGTGACGTTCACCAACCTGTCGAGGAAGTGATACATCCGCTTGCCTCGCAGGGTGACCTTCGCCCCGATGGCCATGCCCTCCCGGAGCTTGAAGCCAGCGATGGATTTGCGACTTCTGGTGATAATCGGCTGCTGTCCGGTGATGGTGCTCAGATCCCGCGTAGCCCCATCCAGAGCCTTGGCGTCCTGAAGGGCCTCTCCCAGCCCGATGTTGACCACGATCTTGACCAGTCGTGGCACCTCCAGCACGTTGCGGTACCCGAAGTCCTCCATCAGAACGGGCACGATCTCCTTGAGGTAGCTCTCCTTGAGTCTGGACATGATGGCTTCTCCAACCGGGGTCCTATGCTAGTCTATGTTCTCGTTGCATTTCTTGCAGACCCGAACCTTGTTCCCTGTGGCCTGGATCTGGTAAGCCACTCTGGAGCGCTGGCTGCAATGAGGGCATATCAGCGCAACATTCGAAAGCTGCAAGGGGGCCTCGCGCTCAATGATGCCAGCCTGAGTCCGCACCCGCCCTGTAGGCTTGGTGTGCCTCTTCACGATGTTGATGCCCGATATGATCACCTGGTTCTTGTCTGGCAGGACCCTGTGAACACTACCTCTCATACCCTGGTAGTCGCCTCGGATCACCTCCACAGTGTCGCCCTTCTTGATTCTTCTCATCTCTTCGACCCTCGTTACCTGGCAGCCCGCTTCAGAGGACCTCCGGGGATAGCGAGACGATCTTCATGTATCCCCGATCCCGCAACTCTCGGCCCACCGGACCGAAAATGCGGGTGCCCTTGGGGTTCTGGTAGTCGTCCAGGATAACTGCTGCGTTCTCATCGAAGCGGATGTAGGAGCCGTCGGATCGCCCGTACTCCTTGGCAGTCCTCACAATCACAGCCCTTACAACATCACCCTTCTTGACGGATCCGGAAGGAATAGCCTGCTTCACAGTAGCGATAATGATATCTCCCACACGTCCGTAGCGGCGCTTCGATCCTCCCAGGACTTTGATGCACATGATTTCTCGCGCTCCGGTGTTGTCGGCCACCCGGAGACGGCTCTCTGCCTGGATCATCCCTCTACCCTCTCTGGCTCGCCCTCACGATCTCTTCTACCACCCAGCGCTTCTCTTTGCTCAGAGGGCGGCTCTCGGAGATGCGCACTACATCGCCTATCTGGCAGGCGTTGTCGGCGTCATGAGCCTTGAACTTCTTCCGACTCTTGACCACCTTCTTATACAGAGGATGTCTGCCCAATCGCTCGACCGTCACCACGACCGTCTTGTCCATCTTGTTGCTGACTACTGTGCCGACCATGGATCGGCGCTGTCCGCTCATGGTGACTCCTCCTCGGCTTGCTGCAACTCCCGTTCTCTCAGGATGCCTCTGGCACGGGCAATGTCCCTTTTCACCTGACCGATACGGTTGTGGTTGGTGAGTTGATTAGTGCTCAATTGAAACCGGAGATTGAAGAGTTCTTCGTACATGTTCTCCAACTCGTGCCGCAACTCGTCTGAAGTCATGTTTCTGAGGTCTAGCGCCTTCATAAGCCGGCTCCTCGCTGTCACAGTTCATATCTGGATACAAATTGGGTCTTGATGGGCAACTTCTGGGAAGCCAGACGGAAGGCCTCTCGAGCCGCACTCTCCTCGACACCTGCGATCTCGAACAACACGCGGCCGGGTTTGACGACGGCGACCCAATGATCGACGTTTCCCTTGCCGCTACCCATTCTGGTCTCCGCCGGCTTCACTGTGACGGGTTTATGTGGGAAGACGCGTATCCACAGTTTGCCGCCTCGTCTCACGTAACGCACTACGGCCCTACGTGCTGCCTCTATCTGTCGGCTCGTGATCCACGACGGTTCGAGAGCCTGAAGTCCATAGTCACCGAAACTCACCTGCGCGCCGCGAACGGCCCTGCCCTTCATGCGCCCCCGGTGAGCCTTCCGGTACTTCATCCGTTTGGGCATCAACATGACCGGTTACCCCCTGAGCTCGAGGATTAGAATCCCTGGCCGAATCCCATCTCTTCGGCCGGTTCCTTCTCTGGCAAGACATCACCCTTGTACACCCACACTTTCACGCCGATGCGCCCATAGGTGGTGAGTGCTTCGCTGCGGGCGTAGTCGATATCGGCCCGCAAGGTATGCAAGGGAACGCGACCCTCCATCGTCCAGTCACGCCGGGCCATCTCGGCCCCGGACAGACGACCACTACAGGTGATCTTGATCCCGCCGATCCCGAGTCGCATGGCCCTGGCTGCGGCCTGTTTCATCGCTCGCTTGTGAGAGATTCGTCTCGCTAGCTGCGCGCTGATGTTCTCCGCGATCAGATAGGCGTCTGATTCGGGCTCCGGCACCTCTACCACCTCAATACGTGCTTTCTTCCCAGTCGCCTCTTCGACCTGGCTACGCAAGAGGTTGACGCTTGCTCCCTTGCGGCCGATTACGATCCCCGGCCGGGCCGTATGCACGGTGATAGATACCTGTTTAGGAAAACGCTCAATGTCGATTCTAGAGATGCCTGCGCGGGCCATCTCCCCACGGATGAGTTTTCGAAGCTCGAGATCTTCGCGCAGAAGATCGACGTACTCCTCACCCTCGGCGAACCACCTCGCCCTCCAGTCCTTGTTGACCCCCAGCCTGAACCCTACAGGGTGTACCTTTCTGCCCAAGCTAGCCTCTCCTTCCTCGCGCCTATGCTCATGCTTCCTCTAGTTCGCTGAGAACCACGGTGATGTGCGACGATCTCTTCAAGATGGGCTTGGCCCTCCCGCGAGCTCCAGCCCGGAATCTCTTCATGGTTGGCCCGACATCGGCGGCTATGCTAGAGATGTACAAGTCCGACTTGGACAGTCCGTGGACGTCCTCCGCATTCGCCGCTGCGGATTCTATGGCCTTGGAAACTGGCTTGGCGGCCGCTTGCGGCAGGAACCTCAACAAAGCCAGCGCTTCATCTACCGGCCGTTCTCGGACCAGATCCACCACGAGTCTCACCTTATGTGGTGACATAGGTATGTATTTCTCTACAGCCCGGATCTCGAGTCCCATGTCGGCACCTACATCTTCCTGATACGTGTTGCCTTCTCACGATAGCCATGGCCCCTGAAAGTGCGGGTAGGCGCAAACTCCCCCAGCTTGTGGCCCACCATGTTCTCCGTGATGTAGATGGGCACGTGGCGACGTCCATCGTGCACGGCGATCGTGAGGCCGATCATCTCAGGAGAGATGGTGGATGCACGCGCCCAGGTCCTGATCACGCGCTCGTCGCCGGTCTCCTTCATGCCCCTGACCTTCTTGAGCAGCTTGGCATCTATGTAGGGACCCTTCTTCAGTGATCTGGTCATGCGCTATCTCCTCTTCGCTCCTCGACGACGGACTATCCATTTCTCCGTATCCTTACGGCGGCGAGTCTTCTTGCCAAGGGTCTTCTTGCCCCAAGGGCTCTTGGGCGATGGCATGCCTATCGGCGCTCTACCCTCACCACCACCGTGGGGATGGTCACGGGGCGACATAGCTGATCCGCGAGTGGCTGGCCTTCGGCCCAGCCATCGAGACCTGCCTGCCTTGCCCAGGTTGATGTTGCCCCAGTCTGTGTTTCCCACCTGGCCTATGGTAGCCAGATTGTCAACGTTGACCAGGCGTATCTCGCCGGACGGCAGCCGGACCTGAGCGTACTGCCCTTCCTTGGCCAGCAATTGAGCAGATGTCCCTGCGGAGCGCGCCAATTGCCCTCCCTTGCCCCTTCGCAGCTCGATATTGTGGATCAACGAGCCTACCGGGATGTTGGTAATCGGCAGTGCATTCCCCACTCGAATGTCCGCATCGGGACCAGACTCCACGACATCATCGACCTTGAGCCCCAGCGGGGCGATGATGTATCTCTTCTCACCGTCGGCGTATACTAGCAAAGCTATGCGAGCCGAGCGGTTGGGATCATACTCGATGGAATCCACCCTGCCTGGAACGCCGAACTTGTCTCGCTTGAAGTCTATGACCCGATACCTGCGCTTGTGTCCCCCACCTTGGTGACGAACGGTGATGCGCCCCTGTGCGTTGCGACCGGCCTTCTTCCGCAGCGGCCTGAGAAGTGAGCGCTCAGGCTCGGTGCGCGTTATGTCGTCGAACGTGGTCACGCTCATGCCTCGCCGTCCGGGCGATGTGGGCTTGTAGACCTTGATCGGCATGACTATACTCCCTCAAAGAAGCCTATCGACTGCCCTTCGGCCAACTTGACCGTAGCCTTTTTCCAGGGATGAGGTGCGCTGACGTGACGCCCGTAGCGACGCCTCTTTCCCGGCACAGTGATGATGTTCACAGCGGTCACTTCCACGTCGAAAGCCCTCTCCACGGCTTCCTTCACCTGATGCTTGTTGGCTTGAGGGTGAACCTCAAAGGTATACCTGCCCTGGTCTCCTTGCAGGGTGGTCTTCTCTGTCACGATGGGGCGTCTGAGAACCTCGTAAGGATGCACCGTACTCCCTCCTATCCTCTACTGTCCCAGAACATCCTCGATCACCTTCACAGCCGCAAGAGGCAGGACAAGATAATCATATCCAAAGATGTCCACCATGTTCAGGTACTGCGCACGCAACGTCTTGGCGTGGGGAAGGTTGTTCACCGACTTCTCGACGTTGTCATCCCTCTCCGGCAGCAAGATCAGGGCGCTCGAGGTGCCCGTCAGGCCGTCCAACACAGTCAGCATCTCCTTGGTCTTGGGAGCGGCCATTTCCAGCTTGTCCACGAGCACAACCTGCCCTTCGCGAGCCTTGACCGAGAGGGCCGATCGCAAAGCCAGGCGACGCATTTTGCGGGGCATAGCCTTGCGATAGTTCCTGCCCGCCTGGGGTCCGAAGACCACGCCGCCCCCTCGCCACTGTGGTTCGCGAATGCTCCCGTGTCGCGCTCGTCCGGTGCCCTTCTGTCGCCAGGGCTTCCTGCCCCCACCACTCACCTCTCCTCTGGTCTTGGTCCTGGCCGTGGCGAGACGGGCGTTGGATAGCTGGCGAATCAGGGCCTGGTGCATGACAGCCTCGTTCGGCTCGATGTCGAAGATGTCATCCCTGAGCTCGGTTTCGTCGATGACCTTTCCGGTCACGTCTCGAAGAGGAACTTTCATCTTTCTAGCCCTTGACCGCACTCTTGACCGTCACCAGTCCGCCCCTGGCTCCGGGCACGGCGCCCCTCACCGCCAGCAGATTTCGTTCCGGGTCGACTAGGACGACTTGCAGATTCTGAACAGTGACACGCTCGTGGCCCATGTGGCCGGCCATACGCATACCCTTGAAGACCCTCCCAGGCGTGGACGTGGACCCTATAGAGCCAGGAGCCCTGGCCCGGTCCGACTGTCCATGGGTAATGGGTCCTCCGCTAAAGCCATGTCGCTTCATGGCTCCAGCGAACCCCTTGCCTTTCGAGATGCCGGTCACGTCTACGAGGTCACCAACGGCGAACACGCTGGCATCGAGCTTCTGCCCGACCTCATACGCCGAGACGTCGTCCACACTGACCTCTCTGGCGTATCGTAGGTCCGGCACCCCCTTCGGCAGATGGCCCCGTTGGGGCTTGTTCAGGCGTCTTGCTTCTCCAAAGCCCAACTGGATGGCCTCGTACCCGTCCCTTTTTTCGGTCTTGATCTGCGTCACGTAGCAGGGCCCTGCCTCGATGACGGTCACCGGAATCGCCTCCCCGGTGTCATCGAAGACCTGGGTCATCCCTACTTTCTTGCCTAGGATTCCTTTCATCGCCACTCTCCCTGCGGGGTGGGACTATCCGCAGATGTGTGAAAAAGTCATCTCCGCCTGGCTGCGGCAACCCACAAACTGGGACTACGGCACCTAGAGCTTGATCTCTATGTCCACCCCAGCCGGCAGGTTCAGGCGCATCAGCGTATCGATTGTCTTGGAGCCGGGTTCGACGACGTCTATCAGCCGCTTGTGCGTACGTATCTCGAACTGTTCGCGAGAATCCTTGTCGATGAATGGCGACCGGATCACAGTGTACTTCTCCACCTTGGTGGGCAAGGGCACTGGTCCCACTATGATCGCCCCAGTACTCTCCGCCGCCTCCACGATTCTGCGCGCCGATTGGTCGAGTACTTTGTGATCGTATGCCTTCAAGCGGATTCTGATCTTTTCCCTAGCCATCTATACTGCTTCTACCTCGTGTCCCTCTCTTGGAGCGATGCGCCCTTTGGTGTGCTCAGTGTGCGAACTAGATGGCAAGTCGCTCACTCCAGGATCTTAGTGATCACACCAGCACCAACCGTCCGCCCCCCCTCACGTATGGCGAACTGCGACCCGTCCTCCAGGGCCACCGGCACGATCAACTCCACCTTGATGTTCACGTTGTCCCCAGGCATCACCATCTC
>DAOUEW010000302.1:0-1745 GCA_034430275.1 Anaerolineae bacterium
GGGCATGTGGGGCCTAGGCCAACGCACGGGCTATCGGAAGTCCTTCAAGCCCGGCGACAGGCTCTGTTTCTACGCGGTGCGGATCGGGGTCGTTGTCGAGTGCAAGGTGGCCTCTTCTGCATACCCGCTAGATCCAGGCAAGAGTCCCAAACTTCACCTCGACATTCCCTACGGCATGGCGTTGGACGACGTCCGGTGGTTTGAGGACGAACCGGTTCAATTCACAACTGACGTCCGTGCCGAACTCAGTGGCTTCAGAGGACGGGATCTCAACAAAGGCTGGGCTTGGTTCGTGCAGGGGACCAGCAAGCTGACGGAAGACGACTTTGAACTCCTGACGGGGCGGAGGGCGCCTACGGGGTGACATCGACGCGCTGGTGTATGAGCTATATGGGTTGACCGAGGAGGAGATCGCGATTGTGGAAGGGCGGGTCTGAGACCCGCCCTACATCCCGTCCGACCGCGCGCCACTGAGCGCCGCTACGACAGAGCATGGTTGTGGGGACTAAGGACGCCCCGGTGCCCCCCACTCGGCCACCTGGCGGACCGACGCGCGCATCATCATGACTTGCGCAGCTCATCTGAGAAGGGAAGGGAGATGTTCGTCAAGAGTATGTTGCTGCCAATTATCCTCGCCAGTGTGGTCATCCTCGCAGGGGGAGCGAGCCCCAGTAGGGCTGCGCGCGCCCCCACGGGCAGCCTAGGTCCAACCCTGGCCTCGGCCACGTCCCCTGTGGGGCCTGAGGTTCAGATCTCCACTCCCTCGCCGCCCACCGACGCCGATCGGCACAGTCCGGCCATAGCCTACAACTATCAGCACCACGAGTACCTCGTGGTGTGGCACAATGAGTGGCCTGCCAATAAGGACATCTACGCTCAACGCGTGTCCGATAGCGGTCAACTGGTCGGTCCCTGGTTCGCCGTATCTTATGGTGCCGGCAATCGACTCAACGCGGCTGTGGCGTACAACGCCACCAACGATGAATACCTGGTGGTCTGGCAGTACGAGCCCACCACCAACAACTTCGAGATCTGGGGCCGACGCATCAAGTGGAACGGGGCCGATCTCAACGAGCCCGAATACGCCGAGTTCAAGATCTTCTCCTTGGCCAACCGCGGCCTGGTGGTGCCCCGCGTGGCCTATAATGGCTATCGCAACGAGTATCTGGTTGCCTGGAACGCGTTTGACACCGCAACCCTCCTTTATACCGCCGTGGCCTGCAAGCGGGTTTTGGCCGATGGATCCATGCCCGACCCCACCGTCGTCGTGTCCAACGTCGGTGAGCCCGCGCAAGTGGACATCGTCTACAACGTGGCTCTGGATGGGTACATGGTAGTTTGGAGGCGCGACGGTGGCGCCACCGACTATGACATCTATGCGGCTTTCCTGGACCGATACGGTGCCAAGACCACTCCCCCTGGCGAATTCGCCGTCAACTCGTACCTCAGCGACCAGAGGGCATCCGCCGTGACCACCAACGAGCAGAACCACTACATGGTGGTCTGGCAGCACTTCGATGACGCTTACAGCCCGGGCGATTGGGACATCTACGGCGAGTTGCTCCAGGCCGACGGCAGCGTTGTCGACGGCCCGTTCGTGATCGCCAACACCCTGGCTGACGAGACGGCACCGGACGTGGCGGCCAACGGCGCCAACCAGGAGTACCTGACCGTGTGGGGACGCGATCCTGGGGGCATGGTCTTGGTCACAGGTCGGCTCCGCAACAGCGACGGGACCCTGGAGC
>DAOUEW010000303.1:0-2404 GCA_034430275.1 Anaerolineae bacterium
GTCATGCAACTTGACGCCGGTCATGCGCGAGATCAGCCAGTTGGCGACGATGGAGGGCAAACGCCGGGACAGGAAAGGCTCCTTCCGGTCCTCACGCCACCCGCTGACGATGTCGTACCCCTCGGCCATCTTGTCCAGCAGCTTTCGTATGTCTGCGGGGTCGAACTGCAAATCGGCATCCATGCTGACCACGATCTGGCCGGCTGACTCGTCGAAGCCGGCCGCGAAGGCCGCGGCTTGCCCGAAATTGCGTCGCAGTCGAATCACCTTGAGATTTGAGTCGCCCAGATGTAGCCTCTTCAGCGCCTCGAAGCTGCCGTCGGTGCTCCCATCGTCCACGACGACGATCTCGTAGCTAGTGTCCAAGCCGTCGAGCGCCGCTTTGAGCGCCGCGTAGAGCGGCTCTATGCTGTCCTCTTCGTTGTAGACGGGAATGACGACCGATAGTTCCACAAGATCGTCCGTCACTGCTGCCCCCACGCTCTCTGTCTAGCCTCCAAAACCGTGCCAAACGAGATTATATCATACACCCCGCCCTGGGCAACAGCGGCTTGGCCTTGTGCCGGTCAACGGGTATTGCATTTGGAGGGCGTTTCTGCCCGCCACACGGGCCGCACGTGGCATTCGGTTCTCGACCAAAAGGGACAGAGCCGACCGAAACACCCAACATTGGGCAAGAGACGGCGTCAATCGCGGGGAATGACGCTGGCTGCGCAGCCAGCGCGTGCTACACCTTCGATTCCTGCCCAGCAGTTCGCTGGCTCACTGCGCGGTGAGGGTGATGGGATCGACCTCCTCTCCCATCGGCTCAGGAGCGGTCCTGATGGCCACGCAGCTCAAGGTATTGCCGGATATGGTGACTCTCATCACGTGCTTCATCTCTTCCATGTACACAGGCGGGAACTCAGCTCCACCGGAGAGATTTCCCGTTGCCGCGCCTCCCCCTCCGGTCACGATGTAGGTAACACCGTCGACCAGGAATCGTTGGTAGTTGCGATCGTGGGCGTTGAAGACGAGGTCCACACCGTACTGCGCGAACAAAGTATGCGCCGGTCTGGCCTCTGGCTTGCTGCCCTCAGGTCCGTAGCTATAGGGAGGGTAATGGAAGAAGGCGATCTTCCAGGTCTTGTCGGTGTTGGCGAGATCGTTCTCCAGCCACTGGTACTGCGCGCTGCCAGGACTGATGTCCTGATAGCCGTCGATCTCCAAGGAGATGAAATGGGCGTTGCCGTAGTCGAAGGAGTACCACCGCTCGTTGTTGGGGAGACTGAACAGGCGGAAGTAGTTATAATGGTTGCCCTCCCCTTCCCCCATGGTGGGGAACATGGGTATGGTGCTCATTACGTCGCCCTCGAAGGTGAAGAACTCGTCCCAGGCAGACATCTCCGCTCCTCGGGCCACCAGATCACCGACCAGGAGATAGAAATCGGGCTGTATGCCATTGAGCCACACCATGGCAGCCGTGTGACCCTTGGTTGCGCTCGGAATATAACGATCCATGTGGTCCTTGGCCGGGTCGATCCCGCTGTTGGTATCTCCGAAGACCACGAAGGTGAAGGAGGTCTGTCCGGGGCCGGCAGCCGTCTTGAAGGTGCGATCATCGCTGAGGGTCTGGGCATTGCTTCGCACCCGATAGTGGTACACACTGTTGGGGTTGAGGCCCGTGAGGGTCACCTCGTGGTTGGTCGTGAAGTTACACTCGCTCGCGGTTGACCCATACGCCGATGTCGATCCATACTGAACCACGCTGTTGACCTGGTCCACAGTCTCCCAAACTATGGTTATGGCCTGGGGCCGGACCCACTGGAGGTACGGTCCGCGGATCACGCTGGTGGTTCCAGAGGGCCTGCACGTGGCCGTAGGTTGGGGAACCGGAGTGTTCGTCGGTGCTGGAGGCGGAGCGGGCGCCGAACTCCCCGACGTGGCCGTGGGCTGAGGCTCCTCCGTCGGCGTCGGCTCCAACGCTGGTGTAGCCATCGGCTCCTGAGTCGGCAGAGGTGTCTCCGCCACCGCGGGCTCAGGAGTTGGGGAAGGGACACTCGTAGGCGTGGGTTGCGACTCAGCCACCAGGGCCTGGGCGGTTGCCGTGGCCCGGACGCCGTCCAAGAAGGAGAGCGTGGGTGTGGGCAAGGGGCGCAGTTGAAGATAGCCATACCCCCCAAACAGGCAGGTACCCACCACCCCACAAAGCACCACGGCAGCTCCGACAAGCATCATAGCCGTCTGGTTGACACGCAATTGCATAGACGTCACTCCCTCCAGGGAAAGAACACGCTACTATACCACTTCCACAAACTGGCCACAAGATCGCGGTTCGCCAACACGGGTTGCTCGTGGCGCCAGAAGAACCTGCCTTGGTCTCTGCGCCAAATCCTTGTAGTCTTCTTGGAGGAACCTCTAAAGT
>DAOUEW010000304.1:0-9547 GCA_034430275.1 Anaerolineae bacterium
GCAACGGGACTCCACAGAGGTGCAAAACCCCCGGCCTCGTCTCTGACGGCAGCTCTATAGAGCTGGCGGACTGTCAGCGCCTATTCCACCGGCCTGTCATCCCAGCCACCGAGGTGCATTGCGTAGCGTGTGTCTTCGAAGGTATCGGCGACGCGGCCAGACTTGAAGCACAGCCACTTCCCATCGGGCGACCAGGCAGACTACGGGCCGCCAATCAGCGCCAGTGGCAAGCAGATTCGATTCAGCCTGGTGAACCATCCGCTGATTTCGCCATAGTCACCGAAGAAGCCGTCGGACTCGGCCGTGAGGCAGTCCCCAGTGGAAGCACAGGCCACCTGGGCGTATTTCTGGTCCCCGGTCGTGGTGTCTATGCCGAACGCGCTACCTGCCAACTGATCCGTAGCCGGGAGCACATAAGCCCCGTAGGTGTCCCAGTGCCAGTCCACAGTCCCATAACCTTCCATGTAGGTCCAGACCACCAGGTAGGCGTAGTTCGGCCCATAGGCCACAGCAGGCCAAGCATCGTATACGCCATCGGATGCCGCCCCCAGGAGGAAGCCTCCAGCGGGACCGACCGGAGTCCCGTTGCCGAGCACACGACGGGCATAAGTGTCGTAGAGCCCGGTGCCTGATCTGGTATCCTCCCAGGCGATCAGGTATTCGTTGGGGCCGGCCGCCACGGCCGGAGTCAACTGGCCATCACTACGGACACATACGCCGAACTCGCTGTCTATCAGCTCGAGGGTGTGGGAGATCCTTCGTGCATGGATGTCGTAGCCGCCGCCTCCGCCGCTCTCCAGTTGTTGGTACGCGACCAGGTACTGGTTGAGTGCTGCGTTGTAGGCCAAGTCTGGCCAGGTGGAGTAAGTGCCAGCGATGGGAGTAGGTCCCGGACCGATAACGCTCCCGTTGGAGCCGACCCGCCTGCCGGCGACCGTATACTGCGACGTGGACGTTCCGGTCTCGCTAGCGTAGACCACGAGATACTCGTGATCCTGGCTGTTGTAGGCCACATGGGCAGCCAGTTGAAAACCCGAGGATTGATCGATGGGCATGGCAGAGTATGGCACTGTCCCATCTCCTTTCACCAACCGCCCCCAGATATCAGCATCGTCGCTGGCCCAGTGGTAGTCGTAGACGACCAGGTACTGGTCGGACCAGGGGTCGTAGGCGACGTCCGGGCACTCATTGTAGCCGGCAGTGTCAATGGCGATGGCACTGCCAAGCAGCGACCCAGCGCTGGAGACTCGCTGACCATATATGCCATAGTTGCCGCTGCCCGTGTCTTGCATCCAGACAACCAGGAACTCGTCGCGCACATTGTTATAGGCCACAGCAGGCACGGTCTCCGCCACGGAGTTGTTCGTGATACGGATCCACTCGGTGACAGGGGCTTGGCTCATCGATAGCTCGCGACCGCCAGCCCTTTCCCCGTGCACGGGCCCGTCTGAGAAGACGACCAAGAGGACCATCAACGACGCCATGCTGATGGTCAGACACGCACGGCTTGCTTGCCTCATCGACCTACCCCCTCCCTCGAGAACTCGGCAGACTACAACTCGGCGAGACTCTACAGTGGCCTTGAGGTCAATGGGCCTCGTCCTTGCGGCCGCGCCTGCCACGATAGACCAACCGCAGTGAGGACCCCGGGACGACTAGCGCGCCGTCTTTTTCATTGTAGCAATGCTCACGGCAGACCGCCAGCTATGAGGGACGAAGCCGCCTTGTTATCTCGTCGCAGCACCGCTTCGATCCATGAGTTGTGACGCGAGAAACGAGATCCGCTATCTTGGTACGGTCTATTCCACTGGTGTCACGTCGGAGCCGTCTGCGTTCATCACGTAGGGTTGGTAGTCGAACCTCTCGCCGCCGCGGTCGGACTTGAAGTAGATCTGCGCGCCGTCGGGCGACCAGGTGGGGCTGATGTCATTCGCGGCTGGATTGTTGCTGAGGTTGGTCTGTCCCGAGCCGTCGGCGTTCATCACGTAGATCTCGAAGTCACCGTCACGATCAGTCTCGAAGGCGATGAGCGTCCCGTCGGGCGACCAGGCTTGCGAGCTATCGATGGCTGGATTGTCGCTCAGGTTGGTCTTCTCTGAGCCGTCGGCGTTCATGACGTAGACCTCCCAGTCGCCGTAGGGAAGGAGCGACGCGTACAGGATCTGTGTGCCGTCAACGGACCACGTGGGGCGGGTGTCTCCCGCCTGGCTTTCGGTGAGCCTGGTCAAGCCTGATCCATCGACGTTCATGACGAAGACGCGAGTCGGCCCCTCCCGATTGGAGGCGAAGACGATCCGCGTGCCGTCAGGAGAAAGGTCGGGGTAAGCGTCCGCGCTCGGATGGTTGGTGAGATTGGTCGCCGGACCGTTGCCGTACTGCACGAACACGTCCATGTTTGCCCCGTTGGCCCAGTCTGCGAACACGGTGGGCTCGAGAGGCGCTGGGGTGACGGTGGGAGTTGGCGCCGGTGTGTCGGTGGGTGCGGCGGCGGTGACGGTGGCCGTGGCCGTCGGTGGAGGCACCGTCTCAGTAGGTACAGGCGGGGCGGTCGCAGTGGGGGGCGGCGGAGGAGCTGCGGTGGGCGTTGGTGGCGGTGGCACCGTCGGTGTCTCGGGCGCCGCTGTTGGCCCCCCCGTCTGCAGTAGACTACACCCGCTAAGAACCACCAGCAGGAACACAGGCAACAGCAGGGTTTTTCCCATCCTCGTCTTCATATGGTCCCTCCTTCGTTCGAAGGTACTGGCCAGCGTGAGTAGGCGCAACGGCTGCGACCGGGCTTCTCACCAGCTATGAGTCGAAGGGATTGGCTTTGTCTCCCCCTCCACAATCGTATTCGCGGTACCCGGCGCTTCGGGCGGACGATCCACCAATGGGCAAAGGAGTCGTGGACCTGCCTAAGGGCTGGGCGCACTAACCGCCCGCACGTTGACGTACAGACACGACTTGACGCCGGCGGGGCCGAAGTTGTAGCACAAACGGTGCTCTCCCTGGTAGGTTCTCCATTGGTCTAGCGGCATGGTGATGGTCTTCGAGGTCTGCTGGAACTTCGTCAGTTCGCCCCAGTGGTTGATGTAGAACCACCTGGAGCCGAAATGGAGAGACGTGTTGTAGTGAGGAATCTCTACCAGCAGTGAGTTCTTCGGGGGGTCAGGCCACCAGGCGAAGTTGATCTTCCAGGTCTCGCACGAGAGCTTCATGGGGAACTGCTTGTTGAACCGCGACTCCGACTGGTTGTTGGCATAGACGATGAACCAGCATTCGACCGTCTCGCAACTGGGGCAAGCCGGGAAGTAGGCGTTGATGTCCACGCAGTCGACCTCAATCCTGTCGAATTCCACTTCCACATAGGCGGGGCACGGATCGGTCTTGTACTCATAGACCGCGCTCAAGGGAGATCTCGTCTCACCAGCCACGGCCGCCACCTGCCAGCGCAGGGTCTCGCCGCACGTGAGGGGCTGGAGAAGCCCCACGCCAACCTTGTCGGCACCTGGCACTGAAAGGTAGGGAGCGCCGTTCAGGTAGACGGCGAAGCCTGTGATGGTCTTCTGATCACCGGACCAGGACCAGAGGAGGAATTCCGTCATCAAGCCGATCCCGTACTCGCTCACATCAATACTCAGGTTGTACGGCGCAGGCAGGGTCGGGTCTTCGTATCCATAGGTGACTTCCTTGCCCGTGCCGCCCGCCTCGCTAGCGTATGTCACGGTATAGCCGATCTCGTAGCCCCCTCCTGCCAGGGGCCGCCTTGTGCCGGTCCACTGGCTCGACGTTGTGGTATCGCTGAAGGAGCCCAGCTTGTCGAGGTCGTTTCCGGACCAAGCCCAGCACTCTCCGGTGATCTCCAGGGTGCCGTCCGCCGGGACGGGGACCACAAACTTCTTGCTTCCTGCTGCCCAGGAAGCGATGTCCCCCCGGCCTTCCTGCACCTGGATGAAAGCGGAGTCATCTCGAGGAAGACGTTCCTCGGGCGTATTCTCAAGCGATATGTAGCAGTACACCTTGTCGTAAGCTCCACGTACGTTCATCTCCAACGCCTCCACCTCCAGGCGAATGGGCGAACCTATTGAGCATTGGGGGTCGACTTGCAGCCAGACGATGTTGCTGGGCTGTTTGCCGACCAGGTTGACCGCCTCCACCCAGAAGCTCAGGCTACCTGTCCGCGGCGATGGGAACTCGACCCACGCGGCCCCACCCTTGGCCGGGGTGAGTTGAGCGACGAGATCTGGTGCGCCAGTGAGAGGCGCCATCCAGACCTCGTATCGCAACTCGTCCGTGGCGTTGTCGTTCCAGCGCAGGCGCACCAAACAGTTCTCCACGCTCCCCTGCAAGTCGGTGGGCGCCGCTGGCGGTATGAAGACCGGTATGGCCAGCTTTGGCAATAGAGATCGAACGATGGTCGGCAGCGGAACGGTGCCTGTCACGTTCGCCCCCGGCTGGATCGGCAACAGCGGTGGGACGCCCGGCGGGATAGGAACGATGCCGACGGATGTTGGTGGGCTTGGGGTGGCGACTATCGTAGGGCCCACGGAGGGCGTTTGGCCTGGTGGCGAGGACGGGATGATCACTTCGGTGCCTTCAGCAGGCTGCTCGTCGCCCAGACCAGGGTTCAGTTCACGCAAGGCGATTAGCTCGACTTCATACTCCGCAGCGATGTCCTCGAGGGTCTGGCCCGGGTCTGCGACGACCGCTGCGAGGCTCTCACTCGAAGCGGCCTCGCCCGTGACGCCGATCGGCACGCTCTGGCCGATCATGCCCTGGGAGTTGACCGCTCGCACGAAGAACTGCTGCGGTCCCTCGGAGACGACCAGACTGAAGTGGGCATAGAGGGGAGACGTTCCCTCCGCTGGCTCGGACTCTTGCTTGTCCACCAACTCGCCATTCAGCCACAGCTCGGCGCGCGTGATGGGCGTCTGCCCCCAGGCCTCGGCCGACACCAGGAGCTGGCTTCCTGCCGGCGCCGACCCGCCGGACTGAGGCTGGCTTACGTACACTGCGGGCGCGGCGAACTCCAGGCGGGCCTGGTCCACCCCGCGCTGATAGAGGAAGGCTATGCCACAAGCAGCGAGCAACAAGAAGACGAACAGCAAGGATAGAGCAACTAGTACCCGTTTCGCGGAACGCCGGCTACTCTTCATGGTACGCCTCTCTCCTTGAAGACAGGTCGGGACCCGATACGCTTAGCCGTCCGGCACACGGACTTGTGGCGAGGGTTCCCAGCCGGGTGGTGTTGGGTCGTCAAGCGTCCGTGTGAAAGAGACTCCGTGGCTCGGAAGAGGGGGTACGGGACTGGTAAACGTGATCAGGCTGGCAGCCACAAGTACTGCGGGGACGACAAGAAGGCCGTTCATCTGCCCTTTCCTTTCAGCGGTCGTCGTGGCTGCCCGATGATACTATGTTGTACAGTCTCTTGCAGTGCGTGTCAAGTCACCGCAGTCGGTCGCGTCCTCACAACGAGGGTTCCATTGCTGGCACCCAGGTGGAGGCGACGGATTGGCGGTCTATGCTACTCCAGGATCTCCTGGCCAACGACGACCTCGTAATGGGTTACCGTAGGCTCCAGTTCGATGAGGTACTTCTCATCTTCTGGATAGTAGCGCGCCAGTTCGATATCGGGACCGGCGAATCTGGCGATGGCATCGTAGGATTCCCAGAAGGAGATCAGCAAGAAGTGGGCCTGACCTTGCTCCACGCGACGGAAGATCATCACCCCCAGGTTGCCTGCTGTCGATCCCAGGCCGGGCACCCCTGTTCTCTTCACGTAGTCCAGGTACTCCTCAGCCTGGTTTTCCGGCACCATCCCATGCCAAGCTCTAGCGATCACAGGTCTTCCTCCTTCGAGCACGGTCTCGGAATGCTTGTGGAATCAGTCCGCGGATTGGCGGTTCGGTCGCGTGGGTGCCGGTGGGCTATCCTGGCACGACTCCACCAGGTGGTGCGCGGTGGCGGTATCGGCGGAACCGACCAAGCAGGCGACGGCCCCTGCGCGGCAACACCACCACAGACGCCACTATTGTACACGCGTTCCGCCCTATGGGTCCAGACAGAGGCGCAGCTCTTGCCGTTCCGTGATTGCGTCGGGCACATCCCTGCCTTCTTGGTCCATCAGTACCAGGAAGGCCCTGCGGTGCAACAGGGTGACCTCGACCTTCGCCTCTACGTCGTGGGCGGGCTGAGGACTACTGCCCACACGCGCAAAGGCCATCGTGCCTCGCACGGTGGCCTTCCTGCGATTCGAGAACCATCAACAACCAAGAACCCGACTGGCGTTCGTGGAGGTGCGCTTCTGGACCTTCAGTCAGGCACTGTTCCTTCCGCTCGCTGAGCTAGGGCTTTCGAAACCGTAGACTGCCGTATTCGCCAAGCCCGATCAGCCCGCTGCCCAGCAGGAGCACTGCTACTACCACTGCCATCCACGGTCTGCTAAGTCTTCTCGTCTCTCTCTCCTTTCTGAGCGTTACTCAACGACCTGGGGAGGCGGATAGGGAGCGATCCGCTGAGTACCGCTGACTAGGACCATTCTACAGGCATTGTAGCAGAAGAGTCGTTAGGGTGGCAAAGCGAGAGGGGGTTGTCAACTGGGGAGGGGTCTTGTGAGCTGCACGCATGTCTCGCGGCTGATCCACGAGTGAGTTCTGATCGACGTACTGTCCCCGACGCCTGACCGCGACTCCCGTGGAAGACCTTGACACGAGTACCAAGTGACCCTATACTGTGCGCAAGGCAGTCTGGCTGCTCACAAGCCGTGTGCACACTTTCACCGAGCCGTTCGCTTGTCCTAGTGATTCGTTCCAACCGAACTACCCGATCACCTAGTACATATCCGGTCCAACCCTCGCCGCGCACAGCCAGCACAAACAGCAGGGATCCAGGGCATCCCCCGTTGGTGACAGCGGGGTCTTGGCTCGATTGCCCAGTGCTCTCCAGTTGCGAACCAGCTTGAACACGCCAGCATCCGATCCGGGAGCTGGTGAAATGGATCGCAGTAGATTCGTGGCCAGGTTGCGACCGGTCCTTGGGGTGATCATCTGTTGCGCCGTGCTCTACCCAGTGCTAATCGCTGGTGGGCCGGCTCGGTATGCCGAAGCGACAGCTTCCGCCGGCTGCGGGACCATCTCGTTTGGCGCTGGCAACGATGCGGGGGCCAGTGCGGACGACGTCAGGTCGGTAGCCCTGGGTGACCTGGATAACGACGTAGATCTGGACATCGTCTCCAGCAGTTAGTGGGACGAGGACTACGAACTCATAGTCTGGGAGAACGACACCTCTCCCAACCGTGCGTTGCCGTTCCAAGGCAATAGATCATTCTAAGGCACAGGCGTGCGAGGAGACAAGGACGGCGGTGGGGAAAGAATGGTAACTTCGTGGCAAAGGGCAGAAAACACAGATGATGCCACCAGTCAAGGAATATGTTACAGTATGCTACATGGAGGTGAACCATGAGCCCCCAGATGTGCGCCGACTGCGGCAGTGAACTGGCTTCCGGGCAGCGCTTCTGTCCCGCCTGCGGGACCGCGGTTGCCGCTGCGCCTACGGAGGCCGTTGCGGCCCCGCTCCCGAAAGAGACTCCCAGGCGTGGCCTGTGGCTTACCTTGGTCGGTGGAGGCGGCCTCGTGCTCCTGGCCTGCATCTGCATCGCGGTGTTCGTCGTGGGCTCACTGCTGTTGGACACGGGCGTGGCCTCCTTGGCGACCCCACGGCGCGATTACGAGGCTGGCGAGTACTTCATCGAGTTGATAGAACAGAACGACAGGGGCCAGCGGGAGATCTATCCTGGGCAGATCTTCGCTGACTTTGCCGCCGAGGTCCAGGTCCGCTTCGAAACGGACGTCGAATCCGTACGAGGCGGCCTGGTCTGGCGTTATCAGGACAAGCCTAGCTACTACTACTTCAATATCCGAAACACCGGCCGTTACGCCCTGGAGAAGTTCTTGGACGGAGAGTGGCAAACCCTGATCCCTGCCACCGCCTCCCCCCACATCAGTACCGGCATCGCCACCAACAACCTGAAAGTAGTTGCGGAGGCCGATTTGATCAGCATCTACGTTAACGACCAGCATCTGGCCGATTTCACTGACAGTTCCATCAGCGAGGGCATGATCGGCCTCCGCGCCGAGGTGTTCGCCGAATCGCCCATTACCACGCGGGTCTTCTTCGACAACCTGCGGGTTTCTACGGCGACGGAGCCTTCCATTGCGCTCTTTGAGGACGATTTCGACGACCCGGAGAGCGGGTGGAGGGTAGCAGAGGCTGAAACCCATCGCGTGGGCTACGTCTTTGCCTCGGAAGCGGTTGAGGCCTCGGAACCAGTTGAGGTCGTATCTGAGAGGAAACTCACGCCAGACGAGTTCTTACAGGCCGTAGAGGGAGACGAACGGTTCGCGGAGGTCTACGACCTGGCCTCCGAGCAGGGATACACTGAGGCCGAAACAGGGGTCGAGGCTGTAATGAGCGATGGGTCGGTGCTGGCAGTTCTTCCCCTGAGTTCGCCTGAGGGTGAGACTGTAGCGGTTTTTCGTTTGAAGGGAGACGAGCGCAGCAATTCCCTCCTGGCGCGCTTGGAAGACGAAGCCGTGGTCCTGTACGATCGGGAGGGGCGGGCAGAGATAACCGAGCAAGGGGTGATAGTCTTTGACGCAGGCGGAAACGTGATCGGAGACACGGAGCTCCAAGGAGGTTCACGCGCACTGGGCGTGAGCGCTCCTCGACAACAGGGTTGCACAGGTGGCCACTGGGACGATTTCGACCATTGCACCCGACGCTTCTTGGCGTCCGGTGTGGGCAGCCTTGCCGGTTGCGGCGTGGGCATCGCTACCTGTGGTCTTATCGAGGCTGGCACGCTCGGAGGCGGCACTCCGGCATGTCTCGTCGCTCTTGCTGCTGGTGGTTGCCCTTTTGTCTGGCATTGCATTGTCGCGAGCGACTTTGACGATCCCCCTACGGTCGAGGTGAAGACAATGCCACGGTTAGAGGAATCACCGGAATCACCGTGTTTGTCACCGTGTGTCACCATTGATGGTCAACAGGGTGTGCTCACGATACCCACGTGGAGGTTCCAGATTGACGTAGACGACGATCGGGCGCCACGGCCTCAGACCCCCCGATTTCTCGAGGTGTGCGCTGGCTCCGGCAAGTGGCTGGAACCAGTGGTCGAGGACTGTTCTGGGCAGACAACGCCGTATTATGTGGAAGCGCCTGTCCCGGACGCAGGGGAAGGGGTGGTTTTTACGGCCTGTCCGGAGGGACAGATTTGCCCTGATGGCGAAAGCGAATGCAGGTGGCCAGAGGCGCCGGAGCCGACGGTGCCGCCTGGGCCCACCGGACCCCCGCGGATCACGATCTGGCTGGGTGGGTTGGAGCCGGAGCTCGATGAGGTCCTGGTGCTGGAGGACGAGTGTGTTGAGCTCAAATGGGAGGTGCAAGGCGCTACCACAGTACAGCTTGATGGAGAGCCTGTGAGCGCCAGTGGGACAAGGGACCTATGTCCTACCGAATGGACGACGTACAACCTAACCGCTGAGGGCCCCGGAGGTATGACCGCCATTTACTG
>DAOUEW010000305.1:0-4702 GCA_034430275.1 Anaerolineae bacterium
ACCAGTGTGGTGCAGGTGCTCATGATGCGCGCCCGGTCGAGGTCAGAGTTGGCCGACCATCAGGCTGCTCGGCAGGTCATTCTGCCCTGAGTGTTTGCGACCTGGTCTTCGTTACTGGATCATCTGTGGCGGTGGCTGCCCATCCAGTCTGGCGGTGCGGTCATCTCCCCAAACCTCTCTCACTTTGTGTGAGGAGGCTGCCGCACTGCGCGCGGGCCTGCCGGCCACGGTTTCCATCCACCCGTCGGGCATCCCCGTTCGGCGGTCAATCTTCGCCCAGGTCAGATCCGCCTGGCACAGGCTCGCGCCCAAGAGATCCGCGCCCTCGAGGTTGGCGCCTCTGAGATTCGCGCCCGCCAGGTCAGCGCCTCGCAGGTCTGCCCCCAGCAGGTTGGCACCGCCCAGATCAGCGCCTCTCATCATGGCATAGCGGAGATCAGAGCGCCGCAGGTCGCAACTCAAGAGGTTCGCGCCCCAAAGGTTACTTCCCGACAGCCTGGCCTTGGTCAGATTGGAGCATTGCAGGATCGCCCCTTGCAGGTTGGCACCTTCCAGATTGGCGCCGCGCAGGTCCACAGCTTCCAGGTTGCGCCCCGTGAGATCGACGGCTCTCAGACTCGCTCCGGGGCGTAGCTCCACCATGCCCACGCCCTGGCGTGCATACAAACGCCCCTTGAGCAGCAGTTCGGTTCTCCCACGTTCTCCTCGCCGCCTGCGTCTGACCAGGCGCCGTCTGAGCCAGTCCCTGTGGAAGGGCAGAGAGTAGCCCAGCACGCCGCCCAGGCAGCCGCTCAGGATAGCACCGATGATGCCCAAGACCGCAGGAAGGATCACCCTGCTACTGTACGAATCCATCCGCCGCTCCTCCGACCCGCCTTGTGACCACCGCTCCCACGCGGGACAGACCCTCCTGGCGAGCTCGTCCCTCTAGCGGGGCCTTCACCCAGTATAGCCTCCGCCCCACCGGCCTGTCAATGGGAAGTTAGGGCTATGCACGGCCCGCAGAGGACCGGCGGGACCAGGCGATGCCCTGCGTCTCACCGGAAACGAAAGAAGGGCCATCCCCACACAGGACGGCCCTTCGGTCTCTGCTAGCCATCTGGCAAGCTACTCTCTCGTCCTCCACCGCAGTGTCGCGTATCCCGCCAGGCCAGCGAGGCCGCTTCCCAGGAGCATGAGGCTACCCACCTCGGGCACGAACTCCTCCTCGACCACACATGGGTCGAGACAGACCTCCCCAAGGCTGGTAGGAATGTACTGGAAGCCGGCCGGCCAGATTCTGTCTCCCGCCACCCAGTTACCGCTGGTATCGGAGCAGCCAGTTCCCCGTTCGCATCCTACTGCGTACACCCAAAGACCTAGGCGGAAGCAATCGCCCGGCTCCACATTGTCCAGCTCCGAGGCGTTCAGATCGAAGGCGTACTCGAACACCAACGATGTGTCCGGTTCCGCGTCCCACTGCACACCGACCAATGGCTCTGTATCGCACACGCCGAGCTGCGACTCGCCCATGAACCAGTCCTCCGAGTAGGGAACCATGCGGTCCTCGAAGGTCCAGATCCATCCCTCGCCCGGGAGCGGGTCGCAGTCAGGGGCGGCCCATTGCCCATCCAGAGCATCGGGCTCGTCTGTGAAGAGGATATGCATCATACCCAACCACCAGTTGTTGTGCAGGGTCGCACCGTCCAGACTGATCCTCGTCGCCAGGTAGAGCTTGTCGAAGTCGTTCATCACCCACAACTGACCTCGCGCAGGTCCCCCGTTGGAGGCTTCGACATCGGGCAGCGCCACCGGAATGTCGACCTCTGCTGGCTTCGTCCACCCGAACAGCTCGACCTTCCCTGCGCCAGCCCACTCGTTCTGATACACGTGACCATCGATCTTGGCCGTGCCGCACCCTGCATTCACCGTGGCTGCCTGCGACATCGCAGCAGCGGGGAACAGCGCCAAAAGACAGACTACGCTTATCGCCAGCAACAACCATCGTGGTCTCACTTCCGCACCTCCTTGCTCCATTCGCTACGTCGTCGGATCACGCGTCCAATATAGGCCACTACCTGACAGGTATCAACCCGTATGCAAGAAGGGCCATCTCGCTCTGAGATGGCCCCTCCATTCTCATGCAGCACTCGGCCGCCTACTCTCTCGTCCTGCCACTCGCGGCCCGTCCTGAACGCAGTCGAAGAGTCGCATACCCCGCAAGACCAGCAAGCCCGCCGCCCAAGAGGATCATCGTCGCGGGCTCAGGAACGAACTCCTCCTCCACCACGCAAGGGTTCAGACAAAGAACCGAGCACTCTCCGGAGTAGTCTGGATCGTCCACAGGATCCGCGGGCCAACCAGCAGCGACCCAATCCACGAACCCGGTGGCCTCCTGGCCCCACAATTCGGCCAGCATCCACCGGAAGCCGAAGCAATCGCCCGCGCTCGGATCAGGGTTGTTCAAGGGCGAGCTCTCCAAGTCCATCCTCATTTCGAAGTGCGCTCCCCCGTCGCGATTAGCCGCGTCAAAGGCGAGCCCGGACGCCATGGCGCTGTCCCAGCAGGTCTCGTGGGGAGCAGCCCACTCAGTGAACCACACGTCGTGCACCGAGTAATCGGACATCTCCGCTACCTCGCCGAAGATCCAACCCTCATCCTCGGGCGCGTTGCAGGAAGGAGCCTCCCAGGCGCAGTCCAGCCAGGCGGCAGGCTGCCCCGCGGGCTCGTCCTCGAAGGCGAACACCATCCACAGGTCGTAGTACGCCGGGTCGTCGGGCACTACGTTATCGGCGTCCGGAAGTACCGCACCCACGTACAGGTACTGCTCGTCGTTCATGAAGTAGGCGGTACCCAACTGCTCCTGGGATGGGCCCACCTCTTCGACCCGCGGCCGGCCTTCCGAGACCTCTGCCTGGTACTCCACGAGGGGGAGCACCGCTGCGTTCCCCCACTCCACCGGGCCCACACGACCGTCTATCCTGGCCGTGCCGCACCCTGCATTCACCGTAGCTGCCTGCGACAGAGCAGCAGCGGGGAACACCGCCAGCAGACAGATCACGCTCACCGCCAGCAATAACCACCTCGGTCTCATCCCCCACCTCCTTGTATGTGGCATATCCTATTGGTTCTTTGTACATTCTAGCAGATTTGCTCACTCTTGTCAACCTCTGAAAGGAATCCTGAGCCGCGTTGTCAACCCCTGCGCATGGTGTTACAATACGGTACGCGGTCTGCCACCGCAACGGCGAGGTCATGCTGGTCTCCGTTGTCTCGTGGACCGGAATTAAAGGAGGGAAGAGACAATGCTGTACTTGCAGGAAGAAGGCCGTGGCAAGGTCTGGCTCGCTATCGGGTTGGCTGTTCTGGTCATCGTCGTAGTCATTCCTTGTATCACTTGCCTCGTGCTACTCATCGCCGGCCCGGCGATCGGCAACGTCTTCAGCCGCATCGAAAGCGGCCTGGAGGCAGGCGGCTAGGCGGAGCCTCTGGTGCTCCTTCCTCGTAGCTTGCTCCTGCCTTCCCAGCTCCGGGATCGGTCACCCGTGGGGAAAAGGCGGCGACTCACCCCAGGGTCATCCCCCCGCGGACGTCCGACCACCCGCGCCCCGGGACACCTCCGTCTAACAGAACCCCCTTTCGCGGCCTCCACCGTTCGATTGGGTTGTGGTAGCTGGCTGATTGGTATGTCACCCTGCGACGGAGTGGCCGACCGAGCCAGTCTGCTCGCCTGAAGCACGCACCTGCTCTTGGCGAGAACCGCTGTTGCCAGTGCATCGCCATGGTGGTACAATGTGATGCTGGCGTTCCACCGCATACCCAAGCTCTAGACACGACCTACCCTCGAATGGCCCAACCCTGACACGCTCGCTTGCTACCCACACCAGGACGGGGAACAATGCACGAGCTAGGCCATGAAGCGCTAGGCTGCCTACTCTGGTTTGTCCGGGGCGCTATCCGAGACGCGGCTGATAATCTCACGGAGCGGGCGATGCGGAGCCGCTATGCAGAACTCCTGTGCTTTGCAGGCCTACTCTGCTGGACGCTGATCGTAGGCATCACGCCCGGCCTTCTGCTCACCCTGGATCTCCATGCTGCGGGCGAGCTCCCGACGTCCCAAAGGGAACTCTGGAATACCGTGTCTGTGAACATCTGCTGTTGCTCTCTGCCTTCCATCCTGCTCTTGGCCCTCCCGGTATACGTCGCCGTCATCTCCTATGCGAGTTCGCACACCTTGCCTCCTGACGACCCGATGGCGAGGAGGTTCCCAGATTTCTCCCCTATGCCGCTGGAGTTCGAGGACTTCGCATGGAGGCTGGAACAGGCGAAGCAGATCAACGCCACCCTCATCTGCTACGAGTGCGGTCACCACAACCCGGTCGGGCTGAGCCAGTGTCAAGAGTGCGGTGCCTGGGTGCCTCAGACCGCCAAGGCCCGGTGGGCGTGCGGGCCGCGGAGACGCTAGTCATGAACCTCGGACGGCACGCCGCCAAGGACTGCATCCATACTTCGACTGGTCGGCGCCGAGGCGATCCCACTGTATAGCCTCGACCGGATTCTCGGGCGGCTGGCCGTCGATCCACGCAGGAGAGAGGAAAGGAGAGAACGATGGGAAAGGCAACTAGGACGTGGATGGTAGTGGTCATGGGCGCTGTTTTGCTGAGCACCCTGGCGGGGGTGGTCTGGGCCAGGCCCAACCACCAGACGCAGACAGCCGACATCA
>DAOUEW010000306.1:0-2615 GCA_034430275.1 Anaerolineae bacterium
AAGAGAATCGAGTGCGACGTGATCGACATCATGCGCGTCGCTGGCGGTAAGTGCGTAGAGCACTGGCACGTCATGGACCAGCTGGGCCTCATGATGCAGCTCGGGGCTGTTAGTTTGCCGGGATAGGGCCGCCGCGGAAAGGCCGGGCCCATGAGGGACTTCGGCGTGCGCTTTCGGAGATGTCCTTGGAATCCCGAGGCCTTGACGACTGGAGGAATAGGTATTATGTCCCCTGATTACCTTGGATGACGTTGGGGGGTATTGGACCCGCTGCAAATGTGGGAATGCAAGACCTCGGCTTTCTCGTGACCATCATCCCCTCGTGGTTGATGGCATGATCGTCTTGATGGCTGCCATAGTTTGCAAGGGAACGGGCTTTTCGTTGTTCTCCAGCTCCACTGAATGCCACTCCGGCCGGTTCCGCGATGGTTGATTGCAGAGTTGGGGGGGAGGCTGAAGGAGCACGCCGGGTTTGGATCGACTGAACTCGCTCCTATAATAGAGGACGTGAGATGAGCAGGTGTGGGATTGACAAAAGGTCATTCTGGAGCAGTCTGGTAACGGAATGACTTCGTGGTACAGGGCAAGCATCAGGAATCTGGTCGTTGGTGGAGTCTGGACCGTGGCTCGTGGGAGGAGGCAGCATAGGAGATGAACGGTAGAACAGCCTCTCTGCTCGTGTCTCTGCTAGTTCTAGTCATTGCCGTGGCAGGGTGTGACATCTTGGTCGACGATCCGAATCCTGATTCCACAGTTGGTATGGGTGATACGATTCCCGGCATCAAGGAGCAGATATCGCTCACCTTTCTTTGGTGGAGGGAATCAGAGATAGCTGTTCGCGGACCCTACGTTTCAGGCTTCTACACCTTCACTGCGCGCCCAGGGATGAAGTTCGTGATTCTGGCGCTTGAGTTCAGGAACGCGGGGATTAGACCGGAATACACACCCTACTTGGATGAGGGTGAGATCTACACATCAAGGGGCTACTTCTATCCAATGTGGCAACCGATCGGTGGGATCTGGGCGGAAGAGTACTCCCCCAGAGAGTCAACACCTCAGGAGGTTCAGGAATTCGTTGGCGGCAGTTCAGGAGGATTCGTGAATCTTCTACCTGAGGAGTCGGTGACAGGGTGTGTGGTCTTCGAGATCCCAGAGGACCAAGTGCCTCTGAGTGTACAGCTCAGTGGAGTTCCGCCGATCATATCGCTTGGTCAGGACTAGATCTCGTTCGCCTCCCCTTCCTGGAGGAGACAGGAGTGCTGCTCGAGAACTGGCGGCGGGAGTACACCACCATCAGACCTCACAGCAGCCCGAAGTACTGGCTCCCGGCACCAGCAATAGCAGTGCTTGTCCCCTCATTCGCCCTTGCTGGAGGTGGTCGCTTGGACTAGCTCCAAGAACGGACCGAACAACGAAGGCAGGCCTCCAGCTTGGATCAACCTCATGAACTCCCATAATAGAGGACGTGAAGGGAGGGGGTATGGCAGGGAAGACGATTCTCGACAAGCTCTCGATCTACATCCCTCAGAAGAAGATGGAGGAGCGACCTGTTCTGCGCCTCATCAAGCTAGGTGAGAAGCGGGATCGGTCGGTGAACTACTTGGTGGTTCAGGCGATCTTGCAGTACCTGGAGAGGGAGGAGAAGGAAAGAGCGGACTAGACAGAAGGGGGGGATAACACATGAGTATCGCTGGTAGACTTTCCAGGCGGATTCGGGAGCCCATTAGCTGCATGTGGCAGCACAAGGGCGTCGTTTTCGCGGTCATTGCGATGGGGGTCTCTGTCGCCGCAGTAGGCTTCCAGATTGCCGCCTGGCATACACAGCGAGAGCATGACCGCTTGTCAGTTATGCCAGTCATTGGATTCTCGAGAATTCTTTCGCCGCTAGCATCTTTCCCGCTGATGGGACTGTATATGGAGAGCTGTGGGCTCGGCCCCGCAAAGCTGATCGACGCGACAGTCCAGATGCCGCCCACCCAACAGGAGTTTTATGAACTGACGGGACCGACTCTTGGAAGTGGACGACCATTTGAGATGCTGGCGCATCTCGTGCGCGAGAAGTATGAGGGTTTTCCTGACATACACTACATGAGGGGCATACCGGCCTTTCTCCCAGCCGGCGAATCAGCGTGTCTCTTCGGCATTGCTCCCACAGCCGATGCAACGAGCATCTCGATACTGTCTGACATCATCTATGGCCTCAGAGTCACAATCATCTATGAATCTCTCTATGGGGAGGAGTTCACTCGGATTCTTGAACCGCTCTTGGATGGTCCGGAGTCCTAGGCACCGCCACGTCTCGTCCTCCCTATGGCCAGGTTCCCACCGTCATCCCCTGGAGAAGCAGGGGTTGGAGAAGCAGGGGTTGGGAGAAGCAGGGGTTGGGAGAAGCAGGGGTTGGGTCTTGCAATGCAACATACGCGCAGCTCTCACGACCCAGTCTCGTGCTGTCCCAGCCTACGACTGGCGGTGGAATAGTGCACACCAAGGTGTTCAGCGATCTCGCTGAGAGTGTATCCGTAGTCTCGGTATGCTGAGGCGATGTCCTTCCCGTCCGTCGATTCCCGTACGATATGAGGAGGGTCTGGTCCTGCAATCAAACAATAAAATCCCGC
>DAOUEW010000307.1:0-30255 GCA_034430275.1 Anaerolineae bacterium
TGATGAAGACCGACGAGTTGGTGGAGGTCATCTCCCGTCTTAAAGCGAAGTTCCCTGGTGTGCGCAGGGTGACGAGTTACGCTCGGGCCAGGACGGCGGCCAGGAAGTCGCTGGACGATCTGAGACGACTGCACCAGGCTGGGCTGACTAGGCTGCACATCGGCCTGGAATCCGGCTACGATCCGCTGCTGGAGTACATGCAGAAGGGTGTGACCGCCGACCTGGTCGTGGAGGGCGGTAGGAAGGTGGTGGAGTCTGGCATCTCGCTCTGTTTGTACGTGGTCCTGGGCCTGGGCGGCAGACTGAGGCTGAAGGGAGAGGAGACGTGGCGTCTGCATGCTCTGGGGACGGCGCAGGTTCTGAACCAGGTCAACCCTGACTACATCAGGGTGAGGACTTTGACCATCAAGCAGGGCATGCCTCTGTACGACAGGCTGGTGAGTGGCGAGTTCGAGGAGTCGGGCGACGCGGAGAAGGTGAGAGAGGAACAGTTGCTGGTAGGCAGTCTGGAAGTGGCCAGCTACTTCGCCAGCGACCATTCCACCAACGTCCTGATGGACGTGCGGGGCCAGCTACCAGGGGACAAGGCGACCATGCTCTCCATCATGGAGCGGTATCTGGAGCTGACGGAGGAGGAGCAGGTCAACTTCAGGTTGGGCACCTTGTTCAGCTACTTCGGATACGAGCCTAATTATCGTTCGTTCAACGATTTCCTCGTGCCTACGAGGCGAGAGGCGGTCGCTGTGGTGATCGAGAACCTGGAGCAGGACCAGCCGGGGAGATCCAGACAACTGGTGACTGACCTCAGCAGGATGTTGATCTGATGGACACGGTGATCAGGAATGGAACCGTCGTAACCGCCAGTGACTCCTACCAGGCTGACCTGGGTATTGAGGGCGGCAAGATCCGCGCCGTCGGCAAGGGCCTGGAGGGCGACGAGGTCATAGATGCTGATGGGCACTACGTGTTCCCCGGTGGGGTGGATGTCCACACGCATCTGGAGTTGTCTGTCGGAGGAGCGGTATCCAGCGACGACTTCGTCACCGGCACCATCGCCGCGGCCTGTGGCGGCACGACCACCATCATAGACTTCGCTGACCAGGAGCGTGGACACTCACTGCATGAGGCCTTGGAGGCGCGCCTCGAGCGAGCTGAAGGTAGAGCTGTCATCGACTTTGGCTTGCACGTGAGCATCACTGATGCCACCGAGGAGGTGCTCGAGGAGGAGATGGCCGAGCTGGTGGACGCGGGCATCACCAGCTTCAAGCTCTACCTGGCCTACCCGGGGCGGTATATGATCGATGACCGCAGTTTCTTCAGGGTGCTCCTCAAGACGCGTGAGCTTGGTGCTCTGGTGTTGGTGCACGCGGAGAACGGCCCGGTGGTGGACTACCTGACCAACAAGTATCTCTCCGAGGGGAAGACCTCTCCCGTGTGGCATGCCCTGAGTCGCCCTCCGGAGGCGGAGGCGGAGGCCACGGGCAGGGCGTTGTCCTTGGCCGCGATGGCCAATGCTCCGATCTACGTCGTCCATGTGACCTGTGCCCAGTCACTCGAGAGGGTCAAGGAGGCTCGCCGCAGGGGGTGGTTGGCCTTCGCCGAGACGTGTACGTCCTATCTGTTCTTCTCCAGGCAGGAGTACGAGAGACCGGGCCTGGAGGGAGCCAAGTACGTGGTGTGTCCGCCTCTGAGGGAAGAGGCCGACCAGGAGGCATTGTGGCGCGCGCTGGTCAGGGATGACCTCCAGGTCGTATCTACGGATCACTGCCCGTTCAATTTCGTGGGGCAGAAAGACCTGGGACGCGAGAACTTCTCGTTGATCCCGGGCGGTATGCCTGGCATCGAGACTCGCGTGCCCTTGATCTACCACTTCGGTGTGAACCAGGGGCGCTTCTCCATCAACCGCTTCGTGGAGCTCGTGTCTGCCAGTCCGGCCCGTCTTCTGGGCCTGGCCCCTCAGAAAGGTACCGTCGCGGTGGGGGCCGATGCCGACCTGGTGATCTTCGATCCTGACAAGCAGGTGACCCTGCGGCGGGAGAATCTGCACACGAACGTGGACTACAGCCCGTATGAAGACGTTACCGTGCGAGGTTATCCGGTGAGGACTCTCTCCAGGGGCAAGACGATCATGTTGAACGGTGAGTTCATGGGTCGGGAGGGAGATGGCCACTTCCTGCGCCGGAGGCGGTTTCTCATTTAGCTGTTGTCCTCTTCGATTCTTGCAGGGAAACGACGGTAGCCATGGTACTTCCCAGGTATGAGGACCGCTACGTTGAGGTAGACGGTGGCAAGGTCCGCTACTGGATGGAGGGCGACGGACCGGTCCTGCTCCTGGTGCACGGCCTGGCGTGCTCCGCTGAGTTCTGGCAGTGCAACGTGGGTCCTCTGGCAGAAGAGCATCGTGTCTATGCCCTCGACTTGCCGGGGTTTGGGCTCTCGGACAAGGAGGTGGGGGACTTCTCGCTGGAGTACGCGGCCTGGTCTCTCAAGGCGTTCATGGATGCCGTGGGCGTGGAGCGAGCTACCCTGGCCGGCAATTCCATGGGTGGAGTACTCTGTGCCCAGTTCGCAGTGCAGTTCCCCGAACGTACGGATGGCCTCATTCTGGTGGGCAGCGCCGGTTTCGGCAGGGAACTGAACCCCTTCTTGCGCACGTGGTCGGTCGCTGTGGTGGGTGACCTGGTCTTTCGCGTTTACCAGAGGGCCTTTCCCGCGCTGAGGAGGTGGGTGTTTTGCGACCCCAGCTCCATAGGCGGGGAGTGGGTCGAAGGTGCCGCGGCCATGCTAAGAATGCCCGGGGTGCGGGAGAACACCTTGAGGGCGGCACAGATGGGTATTGACCTGCACGGCCAACGCGAGGAGATGTTCCGTGACCTCCATACAGGGCTTGGCAGCGTTACCGTGCCTACGCTCATCGTCTGGGGCGATCGCGACGTTGCCGTACCCGTTGCCCACGCCTACGTGGCAGAGAGGCTGATACCCCACGCGGAGGTGAGGATCATGGAGCGCTGTGGGCACACACCTCAGGTGGAGCGACCAGAGGAGTTCAACAAGCTGGTGCTGGACTTCCTGAGCGCGCGAGGCTGAAGAGGGCGCGGTACGCAGAAAGCCTGCGAGGCTCGCACACGCGCTGGCCCCACGAGAACCTCGGCCGAGGGACGTTCCTGGCCCGCCTCTCCGCGTCAGGTGGCCCTCTCAAGGGCCGGGCTCGTTGCCCCACTTGTGGCCTGCCGCAGTGGCCAGCTCCTGTCACCGACGGCCACGCTCTGACCGAGACCGCGATCTACTTCGCTGTACGGTACCAGCGCAGACCTGCGCCCGGGTCACTCCTCCGACAGGACGATGATCTCATCCTGTTCCGCGAAGGTAACGGGGACGGATTTGTCGGGGTTCAGGATCACGCCATACGCCTTTGCCGCGTCATACGCGTGGGCCTGGATCCGGTATCCCAGCGCAGTCTCGCCGCCACGCCGCGCCGAGTCCACGACTGTATAGAAGTTGAGCGGCATGCCTGGTTTGACATAGCTCGCGGCGGGCTTGAGATAGATCTCCGATCCCTCCGGGTCGAAGAGATCGGCGAAGACTGCTCCGAGCTGCTTGTTCTCGGAGATCTGTGATACGACCAGGCTGACGAGCCGGTCGCTGACCACATAATCGTCGGCCCGTGTGACCTGAGCCAGATCTCGGTTACGAATGTCCAGCATCTCGGAGACGATGGAGAACGAGTATCCGTTGTGATCGGCGATGTCGCGCAGATGCAGCAGGGTGATCAGCGTGCGTGCGTCGGCCTGCTGGACATCGAGCACGTCGGAGTATGACAGAAGGATCAAATGATCACAGGTCTCGAAGGGCAATCCGTCCAACGTGCGCCGGTCGGTGATGTCCCCCCGCTGGAAGCCGACCGTTTGATTCCGTGCTGCGCCACAATGCTCCGCGATCTTGGCTTCGACATCCACAGAATCGGCCACCACGGTGACCGAGGAGCCAGGAGCTACGTACTGATCAAGTTCGTTGATGATGAACGGTGCGCGAGAATTCCAGCCCAGCATGAGCACGTGCTCAGGGACGGCTTCCACGGGTTCGATGGTTTGGATGGCCTGTTCCTGGATTGCCAGGTCTGCCAACCCTGAGAGTTGAACTGTGTCATCGTCCTCGGAAATGGCGATGATCTGATCTCCGTCTCGGATGACGGTGTCCATTGGTGGGTTGAGCTTGGGTTCGCCTCCGCCAAGACAGAGTCCCATCGGGGCCGAGTCTTCGTACGCCAACAAGGCCTCGCCAAAGGTCTTTCCTACGAGGCCAGGCTCGACCTTGAAGTAGATCTCGTCACCTGCAAAGTTCATCAGTTCGGTGTAGACCACTGAGAGGCCGGATTGCCGGCAGGTTTGTGCCGTTATTCGCCCTATCAGATGGCCCGTCAACACCAGTTCCGCTTCGTCGCGCCCGACTATTCGCGCTGCTTGGAGATTCTTCGGGTCGCGGATGTCAGCGACGATATGATAAGGATCGGATCTGCGATTGGGGTTATTGGTGATCGCCAACATGGTCTTGATCACGCTCGAATCCGGATCGTCCGTCTCGGGCGCCAGGACGATGATCGATTTGGCTGTGTGGAGGCTGACAACATCCAGATGGCCCATCTCCATCGGGTCTCCGCGCCGGCAGACGATCCGCGTGCGGCCCGTGTCTCCCACTTTGTCGTGGATCTCCTCTTCCATTTCCACTTTGCTCTTGTCGCCGAGAATGACGATACAGGGCTTTGGTTGGTTCTCGTTCGCCACCAGCAGTTCAGAGATGATGGGAAACACCTTCTCTGACCAGCCGAGGATGACGGTGTGGCCCCTCTCGATGACTCTCGATCGCCCTTTGCGTAGATCTTCGATCCTGTTGGCGATGCCCGTGGCCAACAAGCCGACGAGAATGCTGGTCACGAAGATCCCGCTGAAGGCGACGAATACGGCAGCCAGCCGGAAAGACCAACTCTCGCCCGTCCAGGTGTCCGTGTCCAGACTCAGCATCAAGTACGACCAGAACTGCTCAACGAAGCTCGCTTCGGGGGATAGTCTGGCGACCCACACGACGACAGACGCGAAGAACGTCAGTAGCAGGGTAACCAGGGCCAGCCAGCCAATCATGGCGACGGTGCCCCTCGACATAAGGTTGTCGAAGGCGTATCGAACTCGGTCGAGCAATGAGGGCTCGTTCATGGTACGACCTCCCGCATCAGTGTCTTGGAGTCTCGATTGCCGGTGCACATCGCGCACCGATGGCCTGTCTACTGCTGACGCTCGACCAGAGCGCGGAAATCGGCCCCTGTGGGCTCCTGGAACACGCGCAGGTCGAATTGCGGCAGCGTCCCTACCAGATGGTCAATGATCTCCGCCTGAATCGCCTCGTACGCGGCCCATTCCACCGTCTTGGTGAACACGTAGATCTCCAGCGGCAGGCCCGTCGGGCCTGGGGCCAACTGATGCACCAGCAGGATCATCCCCTCTTGATGTAGATCTGGACGGCTGCTCAGGTAGTTGGTGACATAAGCCTGGAACACTTCCATGTTGGTGATCTGGGGCGTGGTGGATGGACTCTCGACACCCTCGGGTGCAGAACCAGGTTGGCTGACCTCGGACAGCTTGGCTTCGACGTAGTCCTTGATCAGGGGGATGCCCTTGAAACGTTCGAGCATCTCTCGGTCACAGAACCTGACAGTGTTCAGGTCGATGTGGATGGCGCGCTTGATACGTCGTCCACCGCTCTCCTCCATACCCCGCCAGTTCCTGAAGGGATCCTCGAGTAGCTTGTACGTGGGGATCACGGTGATGGTCTTATCCCAGTTCTGGACCTTCACTGTGTGCAGGGAGATGTTTAGAACGGAACCATCCGCCCCAAACGATGGCATCTCGATCCAGTCACCCTCCCTCACCAGGTCATTGGAGCTGATCTGAAGGCTGGCCACGAACGAAAGCATAGTGTCACGGAACATCAGCACCAGCAGGGCCATGACCACCCCCAGCCCGCTCAGCAGGACCACTGGCGACTGGCCTGTCAGGACTGAGGCCGTCACGATGAGGGCACCGGCGATGATGAGGAGCTTGGCCAGATCGAGGTAGCTCTGGATGGAGACACCATGGTAACGGTCGCTGGCCTCGTAGATCGCGTTCAGTCCGTTGAGAATGGAGTTGACGGTGATCACCACGAGCCAAAGGACGATCAGCAACACGACTTGGCGAATGATGTGGGTGCTCTCGGGGAGCAGGCCCGCGAGGTAGTAGATCACCAGCAGCGGCGCGACCCAGGCGAATCGAAACGGCCGCAACTTATCCACCATCACATCATCGTACTTGTTCTCGGTGCGCATTGAGAGGTACACCAAACCCCGGGCGATGAAATAGCGGGCAATCACAAACACTACCACGCTCAGGATCAGCACTGCGCCGCCCAGGACCCAGGGCATCAGTGTCGGATCCAGGTCCAGCAAGGATTGGATGTTTTCAGCGGTCATACGCTCGACTCCGATTAGCGGTCTTGTTCACTAGAGAGTGTGCCCATCTGGCCTTCGAGCCGTCTCCTCGGCACGAGGAGCCTTCTCTCCGGCGCGCCCCGTCAGAGGTTCGAGAGTAGCCCCTTGTGGCCGCGCAAAAGCACATCGTGAGGCCACCCCTACGACGGAGGGACGCCAAGTCCGGCGTAGCGAATCTCCTATGCCGGGGTCACGACGTGGCTCTGAACACCAGTCTGCCCTCCACCTCGCTCTTGAGGTTCTGGTTGTTCCTCAGATACTCCTCCAAGACGTCTCGGGCCGACGTGGTGACGATCGAAGCTGGCTGAATGGTGGTCAGTTCTTCGTTCGTGAGTCCGAGATTGGGCTCCGAGTTCGTGTAATGATACCCCTGCAAGCAGATCGTGTACTGCTGGCTCTCGTTCACCGGCTCTCCGCCCACGGCGAGGGAATCCAGTTCGCTCGAAGCGTCCACGTAGACCGCCTTCACACCTTGGTTGACCTGGTAGCACTCGCCCTCACCATCCCTGTTCTCCAGCCGCATGATGTGGGAGAAGATACGCTTGAGTTGGGCGCCGGTGATGGCGAGCTTGAACAGAGTGTCGTCGAAGGCGAAGATGCTCCTCAGGTTTCCCAGTGTGACCAGGGGGCCCAGTTCGGTGCCCCTGATCGACCCGCTGCCCAGGAACATCACGTCCGCCTGGGCACGCTGCGCGAAGATGTCGGCGAAGAGGTTGCCGAGAGCCGTCTCCTCCTCTCGACGTGGATGAGTGAGCTTTCGTGCGAGCCGAGAGACGATCGTGTTGTATTTCCTGTCCACTTCTTCCTTGAAAGAGTCGATGAATGCCGTCAGTTCCGCGTCGGGCTCTGCCAGAGAGCTGTCCACGGGGATGAGCTGCCATTTCCACTCTACGATACTGTTGGTGTCGTCGTCCACCACGATGTCGAAGCGGCCGATCTGATCGGTGCCCGTGCCCGCTTGGGCGATGAGGATGTCGTTGACGACGGCCGGCTGCTCCAGGATGGTGTGGGAGTGGCCGCCGATGATCATGTCCACGCCCCACTCCGGTTCTAGCATGGCGGCAAGCTCCTTGTCGGAGTCGAAACCGATGTGAGTAAGGAGAATCGTCAGGTCGATATCCTCATCTTTGTAGGCGTTGCAGATCCTGCCAACCTCCCGGTTTGCCTCCTCCAGGGTGATAAAGGTGCCAATCTGACTGTCCATCATCAACGACTGGATGACCGTTTCCGTGAGGATGCCTATGAACATGATATCGAAGCCGGCTACGCTGAGGACGAGGTAGGGGCGCATCAGCCTCCTGTTGTACTTTCTGATGTAGAGGTTGGCGTTGACGATGGGGAAGTTGGCCATCTTCTCCAGGAACAGCAGGTGAGGCAACCCATAGTCGACCTCGTGGTTGCCGAGGGTGACCACGTCCGGGGCCAGGTAGTTCATGATCTCGATGGTAGATATGCCTCTGTACTCCGAGTCGATAATCGAGCCCTGGAGCATGTCCCCCGAGATGACGTAGAGGACGTTTTCCTCTTCCCGTCGGACTCTGCTGATGTAACCTGAGAGCAGAGCCAGCCCTCCTATCAGGTTGCCTTCAGCACCCCCGACCTCGGCGAGGAAATCTCCGTGCATGTCGTTGGAGTGTAAGATAGTGAACTTCTTCGTGTTCATAAGGTTGACTCCTTCCGTTATGCGAAATGGCCATACCCTGGTCGAGGTCGGCCATGCCCTCCCTCAGATGATCACCGGCTCTCGATATTCCCCAAACACGTCCCTCAGGACACCACACGTCTCGCCAAGGGTGGCATGGGCCCGCACGGCGTCGAGGATGTACGGCATCAGGTTGTCGGTGCCTTCAGCCGCCTGGCGAAGCGCATCCAGCCGCCTGTGCACTTCGTCGTTGTCGCGTTCCCTCTTGAGCTGGTTCAAACGGCTGACCTGTCGCTTGCAGCCCTCGGGATCCATCCGGAGCAACGGTATGGTCAATGGCTCGTCCAGACGGTACTCGTTGACTCCGACGATGATGCGCTTCTGAGTGTCGATCTCTCGCTGGTACCGGTATGCACTCTGGGCGATCTCCTGCTGGAAGTAGCCCGCCTCTATGGCCGGGACGACCCCACCGAACTCTTCGATCTTGTCGAAGATCTGGTAAGTCTCCTCCTCCATCTCGTTGGTGAGGCTTTCCACCAGGAAACTGCCGCCCAGCGGGTCCACGGCGTTGGCCACGCCGCTCTCGTGATGGATGATCTGCTGGGTGCGCAGGGCGATGCGGGCCGCCAAGGCACTGGGTAAGGCCAGCGCCTCGTCCATGGAGTTGGTGTGTAAGGATTGCGTGCCTCCCAGGACCGCGGCCAAGGCCTGAATGGCCACTCGCGCCACGTTGTTCTCGGGTTGCTGGGCGGTGAGAGAGACACCGGCGGTCTGCGTGTGGAACCGTAGCCACCAGGAGCGTGGGTTCCTGGCCTGGAATCGATCGCGCATCTCGCGGGCCCAGATCCTCCGCGCGGCTCGGTACTTGGCGATCTCCTCGAAGAAGTCGTTGTGGGCGTTGAAGAAGAAGGATAGGCGCGGTGCGAATTCATCCACGTCCAGGCCGCGTTCTATGGCGGCCTGCACGTAGGCCAGTCCGTCGGCCAGGGTGAACGCCAGTTCTTGCAGGGCTGTGGCGCCCGCCTCTCTGATGTGATAGCCACTGATGGAGATGGTGTTCCAGCGTGGCAGGTGCTTCGAACCGTACTCGAAGGTGTCCACGATGAGCCGCATGGAAGGCTCCGGCGGGAAGATCCACGATTTCTGGGCGATGTATTCCTTCAAGATGTCATTCTGAATCGTGCCACCCAGTTGTTCCGGAGCGTAGCCTTGTTCCTCCGCAGCGGCGATGTACATCGCCCAGACCACGGCTGCAGGGCCGTTGATGGTCATGGACGTGGTGATGTCGCCCATGGGAATACCGTCGAAGAGGATCTGCATGTCCTTCATCGAGGAGATGGCGACTCCGCACTTGCCGAACTCACCGATGGCTTCCGGGTCATCGGAATCGTATCCGTATAGCGTGGGATAGTCGAAAGCCACGGAAAGCCCTGTCTCTCCGTGTTCCCGGAGATACTTGAAACGGGCATTGGTCTCCTCGGCGGTTCCGTACCCGGCGAACATACGCATCGTCCATGGGCGCCCCCGGTACATGGTAGGGTGCACTCCTCGGGTGAAGGGGTATTCGCCGGGCATGCCGAGGTCTCGCCCATAGTCGGCATCGGCGACGTCCAGTGGTGTGTACAGGCGCTGGATCTCCTTTCCCGAGACGGTGACGAAGTTGTCGTTTCGTTCGGGATGTTTGGCCAGGTGCTGTTGAAGGGTCGTTTCCTCCCAGCGTTCGTAGCTCCTGCGGATGTCCTCCAGCTTGCTCTTGTCGAACATCTAGTTCCCCCTCAGTAGTCTATGCCTCGTCGGCTGATGAGGCCCTTCTGGTACGGGTGCTTGATCTCCCTCATCTCCGTCACCAGGTCGGCTCGCGCGATGATCTCGGGATGGGCGTATCGGCCGGTTAGAATGAGCTCGACGTGCTCTGGCTTCTCGTCGAGCAGAGAGAGCACGTCCTCTAGAGGGATCAGCTTCCACTCCAGGGCCACGTTGATCTCGTCCAGGATCACGAGGTCGTACTCACCGCCCATGATGATCTCGCGGCTGTGCTCCAGCCCCTCTTGAGCCATGCGGATGTCCACAGGGTCGGGGTGCCTCTTGTTCACGTAGTCTGGGCGACCGAACTGCCTGATGGTCACGTTCGCTGGCTTGTCCACCGTCTCCAGTTCGCCGTAGTAGGGCCAGCCTTTCATGAACTGTATGATGTAGACCTTCAAACCCTGACCGGCGGCACGCATGGCCTGGCCCAGGGCGGCGGTGGTCTTGCCCTTTCCGTGCCCCGTATAGACGTGGATGAGGCCCTTCTGGGAGCCTCCGTTTGCTAGCTCTGAGCGAATGTGACGTTCTTCAGCAGTTCTCGACATTCGGGTACGATCTGCTCTCCCTTTCTGACCTCTCTGCCGAGGCGATCGACGTAGAGGGGGTAGATGAAGAACTTGCCACAGGTGCCGTTGTGCTCCGGGGAGTATCGCATCCAGAACTCGCCGCGATAGCACAGCGGATGGTAGTCGTCTACCTCATAGTGGGCTGACGCGGGAACCACGCCGTAGACCTTGCTGCGCAGGCGATTTGCCTCTGGACTGCCACCCCGGCAGAAGGTCGACCACGTATCTGCTTCGCCCGAAATACACCACCAGGACAGCCCAGCGTGCTCTGCCTTCTCCCCCGTGAGCTCTCCTCTCAGCCTGACCAGATTGCCGTCTGGGAACCTACGCGGACAGCCAGAGCTGCGATACACGAGGCGCTGATCCGCTTCCAGGACGGCCAGCACCTCGTCGGGCACGAAATCACCCAAATCGTCGAAACCGAAGGCGCGATGGTTCTCGTCGTCGAACACCACGTATGCGCCCAGCCAGGCTTGATAGTAGGGGGAGTCTGGACAGACGAAGTCAGAGTACAAACGGCTGAGGTTGAAGCCCCCAAAGCGGGAGTAGGCGACTGCTTCCACGGGGCGATCCAGGACCTGGGACAGGGTCTTTCTCAGATTGGCCTGGAGACCGATCCGGATCCAGGACCCACCGTGATCCCCCAGGCTGATGATCAGCCCGCGACGTTTAGCGGGGTTTGGCAGGCGCGAGGCGAGCAGTCGCACCGCAACACTGACCAGCAGGCCCCGATAGAGCCAGGCGAGCAGCACGACAATGAAGAGAACGAGCGCCAAAGCGACGAGCAGGGGCTGTGTCAATGTTTGCTCCGGTCCCTTTGCACAAAATGATGCGGTGGCTGGTGATTATACCACACCTGGCGCGGAGGTCGAAAGCGGCAGGTTGCTGGGAGGAATCCACTATGTTACGATTGCCAAACGGTGGGGCGGTACTCCGGGGCAGGGGGATTGGAGACAAATGCGAGGGACGGGCTGGGCAAAGGCCGCGACAAGGCTGGCCGCGTGGATCCCTCCAGCGCGAGTGAGGGGGGCACTCGTCCTTGTTCTCCTTCTGGCCTTTGGGCTGCGACTCTACCACCTGGGGTACCAGAGTCTGTGGTACGACGAGGCGGTGAGTATCCATCTGGCGACGAAGGACCTCGCTGCGCTGACGCTCCATACCGCCAGAGACATCCATCCTCCTCTCTACTACTACCTGCTGCATTTCTGGGTCCTGGTTGCGGGGAGCAGCGAGTTCTCGGCGGCCTTCTTCTCCGCGTTCTTCGGTCTCCTTCTTGTCGCGCCTTCCTACCGGCTGGCCTGCAAAGCCTACGACAGCAGGGTGGGCTTGCTGACAGCCTGCCTCATCGCCGTTTCTCCCTTTAACCTATGGTACTCCCAGGAAGTGCGCATGTACACCCTGGGCGCCTTCCTGGGCCTGGTAACGCTGTATTGCCTGATGCGCCTCGCTGGTCTGCCCAGGCGTGCGGAAGGATCGGTAGCTGGAGAGCACGAGGGTGGAGGAAAGCGCCCGATGTGGCGCTTCTGGATCGGCTACGTCCTTGCTGGAGCAGCGGGACTCTACACTCTCTACTACTTCGTCTTCCTCTTGCTCTTCGAGAACCTCTTCGTCTTCGTTTGGTGGCTGGCGGACAGGCACTCACGTGCAACGGGGCCTATCCGGCTGACCTCCTGGGTGGCAGCCCAGGTTCTGATCCTGATACTCTACTTGCCCTGGCTGCCCACAGCGGTGCGCCAGGCCCTGAACGCTCCGGTGCCTCCCTGGCGGGGCTTCACTGGCCTGGGCGACGTGATCACGGAGTCCTGGGCGGCCCTCTGCCTGGGACAGTCGGTGGAGCCGGAGAGTCTCCTGATCTGGCCAGTCCTGTCCTTCATGTTTGCGATCTACCTCCTCGGCGTGGCTGGGTACGCGCGACGCAGCAGGGACTGGCCCACCCGGTTGCTGCTCTGCGGCTATACGTTCGTGCCCGTACTTGCCATCTACCTTCTGTCTCTGCGCACACCGTTGTTTCACGTCAGATACGTGTTCACCTACTCGCCCCCTTTCTACATACTGCTGGCACTGGGGATGAGTTGGCTGGCACGCAGGTGGCGGGTGGCCCTTCCAGTGGCTACAGGTATCATGGCCTTGGCCTGCGGCTATTCTATCTTTTTGTTCCATTCCTCGCCTCTCTATGCGGCTGATGATCACCGGGCGGCGGTGAGCTATCTGGAGGAGAGGGTCGCTCCCGGCGACGCGGTTCTGATCGATGCCGGGTACGCCTATCCACCGTTTCTGTACTACTTCGAGGGCGAGATCGCCTGGCGCGGTCGTCTGGTCGACTATCAGCCCGGCGGGGAGACAGAGCAGGGCGTGGTGCTGTTGCAGACCGGGACCATCGGAGGCGACGAGGGTCTGGGTTGGGGCGATCCTAACTCGGACTTCTACGCCACCAGCGAGGAGGAGACGGCCCAGGCGCTGGAGCGGGTCTTCGCCGAGCACCCGCGTGTGTGGGTCTATCGCATCTACGACACGGTGACCGATCCGGAGGGCTTCATCCGAGGCTGGCTGCACGAGCATGGATGCTTGATCGGGGAAGAGGAGTTCGCTGGCGAGAGCTACATGCGGGTGCAGTGTTATCAAACCGCACCCGAGCCAGAATACGATGCTGCTTTGGTGTCTCACTCCGTGGCCATGGACACAGGCCTGGGGATCGAGCTAGTGGGCTACGAGGGTCCGTCCATGGTCCGCTCAGGGGAAGAGCTGCCCTTGACCCTGCTCTGGCATACGGACCATGGGTGGGATACGAGTCTCGACTTCCGTTTGAGTCTGGCCCCGGACGACGGTTTGCCCATTGCCGAGGTGGAGGCCAGAGTTTCGCCCGCGACGTCCGGGTGGAAGCCAGGAGCGGCAGTTGCCCAAGACGTGCTCTTGGAGGTTCTGCCGGGCACCGCACCCCTGGAGCGCAACCTCGTGCTGGAGTGGCAAGAGTCCTCGCCTCTTCGGGGCGTTGAGGCCGCAGGTGGCAGCGTGTTGATGGGTACGGTCACCGTATTGAGGCCACTTGTGCCGCTGCCCACTCCGCGGATGCCCTATGAGCCCTGGGCCAACTTTGGGAACGCACTGCAACTGACTGGGTATGAGTCGTCAGCACCGGATGTGGAACCGGGCGGAGAGCTGCGCGTCATACTCCTCTGGCGCGCCTGGGATACGCCATTGCCGGTCATCACTTCTCTGTTGGAGTTGAGAGACACAGAGGGGCGAGTGGTGGCCCAGGAGCAGCGAGGCCTCGGTGGAGCGTACGCGAGCACCCTCTGGGGGCGAGAGGAGCTTGTGCGTGAGGTCCGCGGTCTCAAGGTCCCGGAAGGCATCTCGTCGGGAACCTACACACTGGCCTTGATCTTGCAGGCCGTGAGAGCAGACGGGGAGCGGGAGATCCTGCCCTTCTGGTCAGAGGCCGGTGTGTGGGAGGACAGCTTTGCCTTGGGTACATCAGAAATCATCGACTCGCAACGGCCGTGAAGTGTCCATCTGCCCTACCGTGGCCCGCCCGTCCCGCAGTCGCGAGGGGCCTTGTTGAGAGGGGCGAGGAATGATAGAGTGTGGCAGAGGCACTGTGGAGCGGCTGCTACGGCACGAGTGTCAGCGCGGGGAATCATATGAACGCAATTGTATGCACAGAATACGGACCACCGGATGTTCTCCAGCTCAAAGAGATAGCCGAACCGACTTCAAAGGACAATGAAGCACTGGTAAGAGTCCATGCGACATCCATAAATGCGGCTGACCTGGAGACCCTGAGAGGTGATTTCATTGTCCGCATGGTGGCGCCTCTAAGGCCAAGGTACAAGATACTCGGAACTGACATAGCTGGGCGGGTTGAAGCGGTTGGCAGAAACGCAAAGCAGTTTCAGCCAGGTGATGAGATATGGGCTGATTTGTCCGAGTACGGTTGGGGAGCTTTTGCTGAGTATGTATGTGTTCCTGAAGACGCATTGAGGCTGAAACCGGTCGGCATGACGTTCGAGGAAGCAGCGGCCTATCCTCAAGCGGCAGTCCTCGCGTTGCAGTATCTTCGCGGCAAGAGACAGATTCAGCCAGGGCAACAGGTTCTGATCAATGGTGCGGGTGGTGGTGTGGGCACGTTTGCCGTGCAGATCGCCAAGTACTTTGGGGCTGAAGTGACTGGCGTGGACAGCACGGCGAAACTGGCCATACTGCGCTCGATTGGTGCAGACCATGTCATCGATTACACGAAAGAGGATTTCACCACGAGCGGGCAGCGTTATGACCTGATTCTTGATGTTGTGGCACATCGTTCGGTCTTCGCCTACAGGCGTGCTCTGAATGCCGATGGGATCTGTGTCTTTGTCGGAGGCTCCACGGCGGCAATCTTCCAAGCTTTGATCCTGGGACCATTGATCTCAAGGACCGGGAACAAAAAGATGGGTATCGTGATGTGGAAGCCAAACAACAAGGAGGATTTGGCTTTCTTGGCAGAGCTTTTCGAAGCCGGGAAAGTACTGCCGGTGATAGATAGACGCTATCCGTTGAGTGAGGTCCCTGAAGCTCTCCGGTATCTCAAAGAGGAACCCCACCTAGGCAAGATAGTCATAACTGTGGCACATGCCAACGAGACCTGACAAAGCGCTGCACCCCGCCAATGCGTCGCGCCGTCTTGGTGGAGACTCATGAGAGCGATTGTATGGACAGAATACGGGCCGCCAGATGTCCTTAAGCTCAAAGAGGTAGGGACGCCAACTCCCAAGGACAATGAAGTACTGACAAGGATCTATGCGACAACAGTAACGGCGGGCGACTGCGAACAGCGAGGTCTCACATCGCCCATCTGGTACGCGCTCCCCATGCGACTCTATGTGGGTCTCAAGAGGCCAAAGAGAGTAACCATACTAGGGATGGAGTTGGCCGGGGAGATTGAATCAGTAGGCAAAGATGTGAGGCTGTTCGAAAGAGGTGGCCAGGTCTTTGGAACTCCCGGTTTTCGTATGGGTGCTTATGCTGAGTATATATGTCTGCCTGAGAAGACCGAAGAAGGCGTGCTGGCAACAAAGTCGGTCAACATGACCTGTGAGGGAGCCGCCGCCGTTCCTGCCGGGGGACTTGAAGCAATGCACTTTCTCCGGAAAGCGAACATAGAGAGCGGGCAAGAGGTTCTGATCAACGGTGCGGGTGGAACGATAGGCACTTTTGCGGTACAGCTCGCCAAGTGCTTTGGGGCTGAAGTGACGGCCGTGGACAGCACGGGTAAACTGGACATGCTGCGCTCGATTGATGCAGACCAGGTCATTGATTACACTCAAGAAGACTTCATCAAGAGCGGTGAGACCTATGATTTCGTTCTTGACGTGGTGAGCAGGAGTTCGTTTTCAGGTAGTATAAGATCGTTGAGGCAAAACGGACACTACCTCATAGCTAACCCTGGGCCGTCACAGATGGTTCGAGGGCGATGGACTTCAATGACAAGCGGCAAGAAAGTGAGATTCGGGTCGGCATACCTAAAGACAGAGGATTTGATCTTCCTGAGAGAGCTCGTCGAGGCGGGGAAGATGAAATCGGTCATTGACAGGCGCTATCCGTTGGAGCAGATCGCGGAGGCTCACAGGTATGTCGAAACAGGGCATAAGAAGGGACACGTAGTCATAACTGTGGAGCATACAGGCAAATGACAATCCGTACCGTTGAGACCTCGCGATCTTCCACGCAAAGGGGACGGCCCAGATGAAAGCGGTCACCTATCACAACTACGGGTCACCTGATGATGTCCTGGAACTCCAGGGTATCGACAGGCCTAGAGCCAAAGACAGGAAGGTGTTGGCATGAGAAATCATCGCGTCGTCGTGACACGGCATGGCGGGCCGGACGTGTTACAGTTGGTGGAAGAGGATCTTCCCGAACCCCAGGCTGGCGAAGTTCGGGTGAAGGTCCTGGCCGCCGGAATCTCCGCCTACGATCTCATGTTCCGAGGCTCGGGTTCATTCCCCGGGAGTCCGCGCGTGCCGTTCACCCTGGGCGAGGACGTCGTCGGCGTGGTCGACAAGCTGGGTGAGGAGGTGTCGACGCTCGAGGAGGGGCAGACGGTTGCCGGCGCGACCTTCTGTCTTGGCGTCGGTGGCGGCTACACGGAGTTCATCTGCCTGCCCGCCAGCGAGTTGGTGCCCGTCCCCCCGGGTGTGGATCCTGCCGAAGCCGTCTGCTTGGTAGTGAACTACCTCACTGCCCACATGGCCATGCACCGAACCGCCAAGGTCCAGAGCGGCGAGCGTGTCCTCGTCCACGGTGCGGCGGGAGGCGTAGGAACCGCTCTGCTCGAGCTTGGCAAGCTGGCAGGGCTGGAGATGTACGGCACGGCGTCTAAGTACAATCACAAACTCGTGTCCGCGCTGGGAGCCACGCCGATCGACTACCGTACCGAGGACTTCGTCGAGCGTATCCGTGATTTTACCGGCGATGGGGTGGACGTCGTGTTCGACCCCATCGGCGGCGCACGGCAACTCTGGCGTTCGTACCGGGTTCTGCGCAAAGGCGGGCGGTTGGTGTGGTTCGGTGTGGCTGCGACGAAGAACGAGGGGCTGCGGGTTATTCCGCTAACCGTGCTGATGCGGACCCTGCTGGCGCTCATTCCCGACGGCAAGCGGGCGCCTTTGACCGCGGATCTTGGCAAGGACAACGCCTGGTACCGCGAAACGCTGGCGAAATCCCTCGATTGGCTGGCAGAGGGCAAGATCAAGCCGGTCGTGGCGGGGCGTTTCCCGTTGGCGGAGGCCGCTCGTGCTCACGAGTTGCTCGAGCGCGGCGGATACGCGGGTAAGGTGGTTCTCGTGGCCAGCGCCTAGTCAGGGTTTCGGAATATGCGTGGGTAAGGCGGTCGCCCCAAGTGATCGCGCCTTGACACGCACTTGCCCTCACGCGTATTCTCATACCTAGCAGCGGACATGCCGACACGAGGTACGTTGTCAAGGCGCTGCACCCGATCACTATTCCGCCGCGCTTTATAGTGGTATGTGAGCCTGGTCGATTTACATTGGCATCACCATACGCAGAGTACAACGAGAGCCGGAGAAGGAGGGATAAAGATGAGGAAAGACCGTTTAGGCAAGATACTGATCGTGCTGAGCACACTGTTGCTGGCCTCACTGATGCTGACGGCGCCTGTGCTGGCAGCCGACATCAGGACCAAGGACGTGATCGTCATCGACGAGGACGTTGACGATGATCTGTATCTCTTCGCGGGTTCCATAACCGTCAACGGCACAGTCCACGGCGATCTGATCGCTACGGGCGGCGACATAGTCGTGAATGGCCTTGTCGACGGCGACCTCTGGGCTGCTGGAGGAAGCGTGCACATCAATGGCACGGTGACGGATGACGTACGTTTCGCCGGCAGCGACCTGATACTCGGTCCCGGTGGACAGATTGGCGACGACCTCTTTGCCGCTGGATTCGGGTTCGGCGCGGGATCAGGCAGCGTGATAGCCAGCGACGTATTCGTGGCCGGGTATCAGGCACTGTTTGGCGGGGAGATCGGTGGAAACGCCAAGGTCGCGGTCGCTGGGCTGGAGATCTCGGGCCACATCGCCGGCGACGTGGAGGCCCAGGTGGAGAAGCCAGATCCCGAGTTCGAGCAGTACAGCTTCTTCATGCGCATGTGGAGCCCATACATGCCCGAGCGTATCATCGCGCCAGGGCTGGCCGTGATGGAGGATGCTCAGATAGATGGCGACTTGACCTACACCAGCCCCGTGACGGCAGATATCCCGGACGAGGCCATGGGCGGTGTTGTCGTCTACCAGACCCCGGTGCCGGAGGAGGCGGAAGCCGCTGAGATCCAGGTGCCAGAGGTCCCCACTGGCGCGTTGACGATTGCGGCGATCGTGACCTGGTTCATCGGCTGGATCGTGGGCACGCTGCGCAACTTCTTGACCCTGTTGGCCGTCGGGGCGCTCCTTCTGTGGCTCGTACCGGCCTGGCTCAAGGAAGCGGCTCGGCACTGGAAGGAGAAACCAGCGCACAGCCTGGGCTGGGGCGTGGCGGTACTGGTGGCGTTCCTCGTCCTCGTGCCCCTGTTGTTCTTCGTGATGATCGTGCTCGACATCATCCTGGGCATCTTGACCCTGGGTGGGTTGGTCGGCATCATCACCGGCGTGGTCATGGTATTGGAGGCCATCTTGGTCGTAGGGTTCTGGATCATCTCCGTCTACGTCACCAAGGTCGTCTTCGGCTATCTCATAGGGTGGCTGATCTTGAAGCGTTTCGCTTCCACGTGGGTGGACAAGGCCATGGGCCTGATACCGCTACTGATCGGTCTGGTGATCTTCGTGCTGGTGAGGAGCATTCCTTTCCTCGGTGCGTTCGTCAGCCTGCTGGTCACCATCTTCGGCCTCGGTGCCATGTGGCTCCTGGCCTGGGTGCGCATCTACAAGCCCAAGAAGGCAGCTTCGACGTAGACTCACTGGCGCCCGTCTGGGGCCGCGGGTGAGCGCTTCGAACGGTCAGGGTGGAGACACGTGTCTCCACCCCTTCTTCTTGTCTCGGATGAGAGTGCTCGACAGCCACATAGGCCGTAGGGTCGATGGAGTGCCTGCCCCGAAGACGGAGTCGTGGCCTGTGCACGTCAGTTAGAGATGGAGAACCGGGCAATCGCGGGGATACCGCTAGCTGTCTCTGCACCGTTCCAGATAGACGAGGAGGACGGAGATGTCTGCAGGGTTGACGCCGCTGATGCGGGAGGCCTGGCCCACGGTGGCGGGCCGAATACGATCGAGCTTCTCCTGTGCTTCCTTGCGTATGCCCACGATGGTCTGATAATTGAAGGAGTCGGGGATACGTCGTTCCTCGAGGCGACTCACACGTCGGACCTGCTTACGCTGGGTCTCGATGTAACCTGCGTACTTGGCCTCGATGGTCACCTGGCGCGCGGCGTCGGGCGTCAGCCCCTCTGGGTTGGGGAAGAGGGTCTCGAGCATAGCGTAGGCTGTCTCAGGGCGGCGCAGGAATTGCAGGGCGTTGACGCCGTCGTGAAGAGGCTCAAGGCCCCAGCCACTGAGCTGCTGGTTGGTCTCTGGAGTGGGACGCAGCCAGGTGTCGCTCAGCCGGCTTAGCTCCTCTTCGATGGCCTTTCTCTTCTTCTGCACGGCCTGGAAGCGCTTGGCGTCCACTAAACCTATCTCGTAGCCCAGGGGCGACAGACGCAGATCGGCGTTGTCCTGCCGCAGCAGAAGACGGTATTCGGCGCGCGAGGTCATCATACGATAAGGCTCGTGGATATCCTTGGTGACCAGATCATCGATGAGCACGCCGATGTAGGCCTGGTCACGGCGCAAGACGATAGGGGGGCCGCCGCGAACCTTGCGTGCGGCGTTGATGCCGGCCACGATGCCCTGCGCGGCCGCTTCCTCGTAGCCAGACGTGCCGTTGATCTGGCCAGCGTGGAACAGGCCTTCCACCACTTTGGTTTCCAGTGAAGCCTTGAGCTGGGAGGGAGGCACGTAGTCGTACTCCACAGCGTATCCGTAGCGGAGAACCTCCACGTTTCGTAGGGCCGGGACCGTCCGCAGCATGGCAAGCTGGACGTCCTCAGGCAGGCTGGTATAGGCTCCCTGGACGTATACCTGGTTCGTGTGCCAGCCTTCGGGTTCCAGGAACAACTGGTGGGAGTCCTTGTCGGGGAAGCTGGGCACCTTGATCTCGATACTGGGGCAGTAGCGGGGACCGCCTGCCCGGATGGTTCCGTCGTAGAGAGGTGCACGAAACAGGTTGGCCAGGATGATCTCGTGGGTCTTGCTGTTGGTGTGCACCAGGTAGCATGGTAACTGACGGCGCCAGCCATCCAGGGAAGGGCAGGGATAGATGGAATTCGGTTCCTCATGGATGATGACTGGTCTGGGGGCCTCGAAACCCTCGTCGGGGTAGGTGAAGCTGAAGAAGAGCGGCTCTTCGCTGCCCGTCTGGACCCGGGTCCTGGAGAAGTCCAGGGTGCGAGCATCCACGCGAGGCGGGGTGTCTGTCTTGAGCCGGTCCAGCTCGAGGCCAGCCTCTGCCATAGATGCGGAGAGGCCCAGGGCTGGCGGTTCTCCGTCACGGCCCCCTGGCCATGAGCGTGCACCCCTCGTGAGTCGAGCATTGAGGAAGGTCCCCGTGGTCAGGACAACGGCCTTGGCCCGAAAAGACTGCCCATCGCTCGTTTGTACACCGCAGACCCTATCGTCAACGACCAGCAGTCTCTCCACGGCTGCCTGCCGAAGATCGAGAAGTGGTGTGGCCTCCAGCGTGCTTCTCATGGTCGAGGAGTAGAGACGCCTATCCGCCTGGGCTCGCAGGGCGTGAACCGCCGGGCCTTTGCTTTGATTGAGGAGGCGGATCTGGATGAAGGTGCGGTCGATGTTACGAGCTTGCTCTCCCCCCAGGGCTCCGATCTCGCGGGTGAGGTGTCCTTTGGCTGGTCCTCCGACGCTGGGGTTGCAGGGCATCTCGGCGACGTGGTCGAGGCTGATGGTGAGGAGCAGCGTACGGCAGCCCATGCGTGCTGCCGCCAGAGCGGCTTCGCAGCCCGCATGGCCCGCTCCGACCACGATCACGTCGTACGTCTGCTCGGTAGCCATCTCCAGAGATCTCCGGCAACTAGTATACAGTAGCGCCACGGGCGCGGCAACGCCTGGATCGAGCTGTGGTGATCGACAGGGTCTCACCATCTTGGGTCCGGCCACGACGAGTGGAGCGGCGCAATCACTGCATCCGCTGGCAGCATTGATCAGACTGAAAGAGGCTTCAAAGGTATCAGTTGTTCCGTCCTGAACCCGATTGGCCAGACACCGTCGTAAGGGCGGGTCTCAGACCCGCCCCTGCATGCTACTTGCCCGACCCTCCCGGCGAGCGCTTGATCTCACGAAACAGTTGTGCTCTAATACGTGGTCATGGCTGCCTCTGATACGAGGGCGCTAGTGGTACGCTCGGAAGCAATGGCCAGCCAGTGGGGGTGGTGCGCATGAACGCTGCTGATAGAAGAGGACAGGAGCGGGTCACGGAGAGGGCCATCTACTCTGTGGATCCCCTGGCCAGGCTGCTTCTGGACAGACTTGGGATTGGACCATACGTCATGGCGTCGGTTGCTCTGGTCTGGGGCGTTGTCTTCCTGCTAGTCATACCCGCCACTTGCGGCTGCCTGCGGAGTCAAGATGGACACCTGGGCAGCCTGGAGGACTGGCACGCCCAGTTGCTCTTGCTGTTGGTGTTCCCCGCCGCCTGCGCCTTCTATGTCTGGCAGCCTCAGGCTATCGCCCGGGTGTACGAGGCCATGCACGTGCGCCAGAGGCTCGTCGACGGCATAGGAGGTTACCGCCACAGGGTGTGGCTGTGGCTGTCCATCGCACTGGGGATAGGCATCGTGCTCTTCGACAGCCCCAAGATGGTAGCCAACTACGGCTCCTGGTGGATGAACCAGAACTGGCTGACCATCCTGGGGCGGGAGGCAAGTCTGGCCTTCGCCTTCTACGTGTTGAGCATGATGGCCTGGAGGCAGTTCGTAGCCACCCTGGAGTGGAGGCGGCTACTGCCTAGCCAGACCACGGAAACGGGCCTGAGGGCGGCTTCCACCTATGGCTTGAGCTGGGCTTTCTTCGTGGCCCTCCTGGGGCTGCGCTTGAGCATCGAGGCTATAGAGTTGCCCCGCCGTGCAGGCAGCATCACCCCTGACTACTACGCCAAGGTAGCCGCTTACGTGATAGCCTCGGTAGGCTTCTTCTGCGCCCCCATGTGGGGGGCACTGGGCAAGGACACTGAGTTCCCCGGCCACCAGCTCAGAATCTGGCTGGAGTTGGCGGGAATAGTGGCGTTGCCCCTGCTAGGATTCCTGGTCCTTAGGCTCGCCCTGGGCCCATAGCGCCGGGCTGCTCGATCAGACGGTCGACCCTGCTCTTCGGGTCTCTATCCCCTTCCAGGCTCCCACGACGGCGACGACGATGATGCAGGCCACGATAGTCTCAGGAATGCCGTTGGTCAGTCCGGCCACGAGTGCCGCTTCGGCTGGCAGATAGCCTCTGAGAACCAGCATCGTCAGGACCAGGATGGTGTTGGTCAGGGTCCCCACCGCTCCCGACAGGATCAGTGCCTGGAGCTCTCTGTTCTCGCGCAGCGCCAGAAAGACGAAGCCGGCCACCAGGGCCAGGAGCACGATGGCGAAGACCACCGCCAGCAATACGTTCACGGCGAGCACCCAGTAGACGAAGGCCCCGCACAAAACCAACAGGCACCCGGCCAGCGCCATTGCGGCGTACTTGCCCGTCTTCCTGAAACCGGCGTACGCGGCCCAGGCAGTGAGACCGATGAAGAGGCGTGGCAGAATGGCCACCAGGGGGTCCTGGAACATGACCACGCCCAGCAGACCGGCCTGGAACCAGCTAGAGAGCCCGAAGAGCAGCCCCAGCACCAGGCCCACAATAGGGCCCTCCAAGATGGCGCCGATGATGACCGGCACGTGCAGCGTAGTGGCGTGCTGGGCTGGAGTAGGTACCGGTATGTACCCTGGGCCAGCAGTGCCCAGATACCCCAGCAAGGCAATGATGGCACCCAGCACCCCAGCGATGACGATCTTGCGCACCACGGTGCGCGTCCCTCTGTTCTCCATGAATCTCTCCTTCCTCGAAAACGTCATGGTCTTCAACGTACGATCAGGGAGGCCACGTCCTTGATATAGCCTCCGACCGCTGTGGCCACCAATCCGTCAATGGCCCTGAAGTTGTACAGGGCGACCGCCGCGCAGAAGATGGTCACCAGGGCCAGGGCCAGATAGTCGCTCGGCACGGGTCTCAATTGAATGAAGCTCGTCCGTCCTCTACCGCCCGTGTAGCCCCGGGCCTCCATAGCCAGGGTCAGGTCCTCGGCCCGGCGCAAGGCACTGAGGAAGAGGGGCACCATGAGGGGGAGCATGTTCCGGGTCCGCTGAATGAAACGCAGCCTCCCCTGCTCTCCGAAGTCGGCTCCGCGCGATGCCTGGGCCTTCATGATCCTCTCCAGTTCTCCCGCCAGCGTAGGAGCGAAGCGGAGCGCGATGGCAAAGACCAGCGACAACTCGTGAGCTGGAAAACTGAACCGCTCCAGGGGATGGAGAAGCCGCTCCAGGCCATGGGTGAGCTGCGTAGTAGTGCTGGTGAGCGTGAAGAGGCTGATCAGGATCATAAACTCCAGGAGGCGCAAGGCCATGAGACCGATCTGCCTGAGGCTACACGTGGTGACGGTGACGAAGCCGCCCCGCCAGATGACGGAGCAAACCTCAGACCCATACTGATCCCGGTAGAAAAGGAGTTGCAGCACGGCGAAGAAAGTGATCCAGGGCAGTGCCGGCCGTAGCCCTTGCAGGGCGTAGCGCAGGGGGGTGTGAGCCAGGTAGACTATGCCCAGCAGAGCCAGCAGCAGCAGCACGCTGGCCGTGTATGAGTTGGCGAAGGCTACCGTGGCCACGAGGAGGGTGAACATCACGATCTTCGCTCTGGGGTCGAGACCGTGCACAAAGGAGCCGACGGGCAGATACTGGCCGATGGTGATGTGGCGGAAGGCGCTGAACTCGCTCATCGTGTCACTCTACCTGGGTCTCTGCAAAGCCGAAGCAGCGGCATATCTCCTCCTCTGCCTCGCGCACCGACAGGAGATCGACGGGCACATCCAGGCCCTGGTTCCGGAGTCCACACATCACCTGGGTGATCTGGGGTGCCTCCAGGCCGTGGGAGCGCAGGAGCTCCGCCTCTGGAAAGACCTCGCGGGGAGTACCTTCCAGGACGGTTCGTCCGTCGACGATGACGTAGATCCTGTCCGAGACGCGCACGACGCTCTCCATGTCGTGAGACACGAGTACGATGGTCGTCCCGTGGTTGTTCCGTAGCTCCAGGATCCTGCAAAGAAGGTCGTTGGAAGTAACAGGATCGAGCCCGCAGGTTGGCTCATCGAGAACCAGGATGCTGGGCTCCAGGGCCAGGACCCCGGCCATGGCCACTTTGCGCATCTCACCACCGCTCAGTGTGAAGGTGAGGCGATCCTTGAAGCCCGCAAAATCCAGGCCGACGGTGTGCATAGCCTTCTGGACGCGGCGGCGGACCTCCTGCCGGTCCAGCCCGAAATTGCGGGGACCAAAGGCGATGTCGTCGCCGACGTACTGCTCGAACAACTGCTGCTCCGGACTCTGGAAGATCATGCCCACGTGGCGACGCAGCCACTTGACGTCCAGATCCGCGTCACCGAGGTCCTGCCCGAGCACGATGACCCTGCCCGCCTGCGGCCTGATCAGCGCGTTGAAATGTTGGATGAGCGTGGATTTGCCGGAGCCGGTGGGACCGATGATGGAGACGATCTCGCCTTCAGCCACCTCCATGTCCACGCCTTGCAGGGAGACGGCCTCGAAAGGAGTCCCTGCGAGGTAGGTGTGGTGCAGGTCTTCCACCCGCAGTGTGGGTTTCATGTCCGCAGCTCCGCAGGTCTGGGTAAGCCACAGAGTTCATCGACGAGCTCTTGCACCGTAAGCAACGGGTTGGGGAGAGCCGGTTGTCGCTGGTGCAGTCGCTGGGCCAATTGGGTGACCGGGGGGACGTCGAGTCCCAGTTCTAGTAGCCTGGTAGGTTGGCCGAAAACCTCCCGGGGCGGGCCGTCCATGGCGATGCTTCCCTCGTCCATGACCACGACCCGGGTGCCTTCCACGGCCTCGCACATGAAGTGGGTAATGGCCACGATGGTCACGCCCTGGCGAGAGAGCCGTCGTACGGTGTCCAAGACGTCTCGCCGGCCCTGAGGATCGAGCATGGCCGTAGCCTCATCGAGGACCAGACAACTGGGTCGCATGGCCATGACACCAGCGATGCCTACCCGCTGCTTCTGGCCCGCTGAGAGCATGTGGGGAGGTCTGTGCCGGTGGGCGATCATGTCTACGCCATCCAGGGCCTCGTTCACTCGCTCCTCGATCTCCCCGCGTGGTACGCCCATGTTCTCCGGACCGAACGCCACGTCTTCCTCCACCACCGTGGCCACGAGCTGGTTGTCTGGTACCTGGAAGACCATGCCCACCGTGTGTCGCAGCGTCGCCAGGTGCTGGGGGTCCTTGGTGTTCTTTCCTTCGATCCAGACATCGCCCTGGGTGGGGAGGAGCAGAGCGTTGAGGTGCTTGGCGAGGGTGGACTTGCCGGAGCCGTTCCTGCCGATGATGACCACGTACTCGCCCTTATCTATGTGTAAGCAAACGTCTCGTAGGGCGGGCACAGGGCGTGGCCGGTCCAGGTCATACGTGTGGTGAAGGTGTTCGATTGTGATCATGAATGCCCCTTGTGCCCAGGGCCTGGGCGGTCACAAAAAAAGCCTCTCGGGGCCACCCAGAGAGGCAGAGCTGTACAACAGGACGAAGCACTGACAAGCTTCTAGGCTCAGGTGCCGTCTCGGTCCCCAGGATCCAAGCGACTGCGAGCATGGATGTTAGTGCACAAGACTCGAGGCCGCCTCAGCGGTCCCCGGCAAACCCATTGTAACAGATTCCTAGCCGGGAGTCAAGCGGAGCTACGGGTGTAGTAGCCAGGCTGGCGCTGTCAAGAGGAGCTAGCGATCCCTGTGACTGGGAATTGCGGAACCGGAGGGCTCACGGACACTGGCCCACCACTTGTCAGTCACCCACTCGCTCGATCCTCAGGATCACGTTGCCCGCCGGGTCGGGACACAGAATCCAGTTAGTGCGGTTCAGCCAGTCGTCGTCCGGTAGAGGTCGCTGCTTCGCCGCCAGGAATGGGAAGGCGGCTTGCAGTGCATAGAGGCAGAAGTGGCGACCTGCGGGTATGTAGAGGCGGCCGCTGCGGAGAAGACAGTAGTCCCCTGGTTTCATGCCCGAGGTACAGGTTCCTCCGACCTCGTGCACCTCGACGCGCAGGTTCCACAGATCGCCCTCCATGCTCTCCACGCGCTCAGGTGCTGGTGTCTCAGCGGGAGGAGCGAGTGTCTGCCGTGGATCGCGCAAGCGCTCTATCTCGAAGACCACGCGTCCATCCGGATCGGGACACTGGGCGTGATGGACACGCCACATCCAGTCTTCAGACTCTGACTCAAGGATCTCTCGTTCTTTGGGCGTGATCATAGGCAGGAGGCTGTGCAGGGCCCAGGCACATACGAAGCTTCCTGCCGGGATGCGGATGTCTCCGTTCTTGACTGTGAAGTGCTGGCCCGGCGCCATCGGCGGGTCTGCGGTACACTGGCCGAGAACCTTGGCGACTGAGACTTTCAACTCATACATTGGGCGCTCCTGTGTTCTGGTCACCGGTAGCGAGACCGAGCTCCTCCAGCTTCCCTGGTGTGGGCAGCCCGGTCCGTGGATCCCAGCCCCGCTCTCGATAATACTCGTCGAGCATAATCTCCAGCTCCAGGACAGAGCCTGTGCTGGGCCCACTTCCCTCCGGCAGTGGCTGCTTCAGGAAGCGCTGTGGCAGCGTGTCATCCTCGCGGCTGATGCCTTCACGGGCGATGAATTGCCGCTCAAGGTTCACGATACGTTCCCCGACACGCTGCACCTCCTCCCCGGAGATGTCCCATCCGGTGGCGGCCTGGAGCAGTTCCGCCGTGTCGTCCCAGGACAGCACTTCCATGTTGTTATAGGTGTTCTTACATACGCCAGTGGCATCAGCGATGGCGGCCATCTCTTCGAAGTGCTTGACCAGGCGGCCTTTGCCGCGAGTCTCCAGGCGGAATGCGGTCTCGGGCACGCCGAAGCGGCGAACGCCTTCTTCGGGGTCGTTGGAGAGCTCGAACCAGGGCTCTGAGCGCAGGTGGTCGGCGCCACGGCTGGCCACGGCGTTGCCCAAGCCGTAGGCCTTGATGGCTCGCGGATCGGCCTGGAAGACCTCCAGGCCCTTGCCATGCATGGCGATGGTCTCCGAGCCTCTGCCCAGGCGCTGAGCGGCCTTTCTCACGCCGTCGGCGAGGAGGTCACCGAAGCCTTCCCTGTGGGCCACCTTGTGGATCAGGGTCAGAATGGTCTCTGCATTGCCCCACTCCAGGCACAGTCCATCGGCCTCCTCGGACGAGAGAATACCCCGCTGATAACACTCCATAGCCCAGGAGATGACCTCGGTGAGGCTGATGGCGTCCATCCCGTAGCGGTTGGCAAGATCTACACACTTCAGGGCTAGGGGTAGGTCGCTGTTGCCAACGCGAGCGGTGAACCCAGCCAGAGGCTCGTACTCCGGTCCTTCCAGGCGAAGGTCGGGAAAGCGGGGATCATCCACTACCAGGAAGCGGCTGCAAGGGATGGTGCACGCGAAGCAGGCCTTGCTCTTCACCTTGTACAGTCGCTCGATAGCTTCCCCGCTGACTGCTTCCGCGTGCTCGAAGCGGCCTTTCTGGAAGTGGCGAGTGGGCAATGCTCCGATCTCGTTGAGTCCCTGGAGCAGCTTGGTGGTGCCCAGGCGGACACGTACTTCGTACTCCGGGTGTCCGTAGATGGCGTCGTCGAGGGACTCGATGATCTCCCTGAAGCGGGCCATATCGGCGACGGGCACGAGCCTGGTGCCGCGTACGGCCACCGCTTGGAGATTCTTGGCCGCCATCACTGTGCCCATGCCTGTGCGTCCCGCGGCCCGGTTGAGGTTGGCGAAGATCCCGGAGAAGCGCACGCCGTTCTCGGCTGCCTGCCCAATGCAGGCGACCTGAACGTCAGGGTCGCCCAGCTCCTGCTGGATGGCCAGGGTGGTGTCCCACACGTCGCGACCCCACAGGCCCCGCGCGTCCCGAAGCTCAATGGCACCGTCCCTTATCCACAGGTACACGGGAGACTCGGCCCTCCCTTCGACGATCAGTTGATCGTATCCGGCGAACTTGAGCTCCGGGCCGAAGAAGCCGCCGGCGTTGGAGTCACCCAGGATGCCCGTTTGCGGGGACATGGCCGAGACGTTGAAGCGCGCTCCCCCCGGAAAGAGCGTGCCCACGAGGGGGCCGACGCCAAAGACGAGGATGTTGTCCGGGGAAAGCCCATCTGTGTGGGGCCGAAGCTCGTCCCAGAGACGTTTCACGTTGAGTCCTCGGGCGCCGAGGAAAGACCTGGCCAGGTGCTCCTCGGTCGGGTGGCGGTGGAAGGTGCCATCGGTCAGACAAACTCGCAGCACGGAGCCGCCGTAGCTGTTCACCGAGTCTCTCCTGGGAAGGGGAAAGGTACCATCGTGCCTCCTGGCGATCAGGAAAGTTTTTCTCGTTCGTGGCGTCCCGGTACGACCAGTTCCATGGCCGGGTGCCTCCCACAATCCTGCGCCTGGCCACCGTAGGTGATAGCCCCGGTGGGGCAGCGCCTCACGCATTGAGGCTCACCGTGGCACAGGTCGCAGATGAGAGGCAGATGGGTCTCTGGGTGGACGAGCACCATGTCGAAGGGGCAGGCCTCGACGCACGCCGAGCAGGCTATGCAGTCTTCACTCCTCAGCAAAACGGCCGAGGTATTAGTGTCCGTGTAGAGGGCTTGAGTAGGGCAGGCGGCCACACAGGGCGCCCGTCCGCATAAACGGCACGTCTGAGGGGTATCTACGCCGTGCGGCTCATCTTTGGAGACGCGGATGCGCGCCGTTGAGACGCCGAAGAGGCCTTCGTGATGGGCGACGCAGGCCACTTGACAGGCGCGGCAGCCTGTGCAGAGCTCCGCTCGGACAGTTATTCCCTTCGTGGGCATTGTCCTCGTCCCAGGTGGCACCGCCTAGGTTCGGCAACAGGTGAGGGTTGCACCTTCGAGACCCCGCCAACCGGAATCGGGAGCAGGCAGGACAGCGAGAGCATGGCGACCGTGTACTGTCATGCTCTGTTGGTGCGCCAATACTGCGGCGAGTATATCATGGTCCGGTGGTGGCAACAAGCGGGGCTGACGGTGGGAGCGATTGCATTCGCCGGAGTGGCCAGTCTAGACTTCCCGATGAGAAGCTGCTGTGCCTCGATCGGTAGATCTGGCTGGGCACGGACAGCCCCCGAATACACAGTTGTTCCGGGTATGGCCTCTTATCTGGGTTGTCAGTGCCATTCTACCAAGATCCACGACGTCACAATCCGGCAGGGGGTCTGACGAATCGTGGAGTAGATGTTATAATGTGAGGGTCACTTGACCTATCAGTGGGGAAGGTAAGCGTTTCTCGTCATTGATACACCTTGCGAGGATTGGGATGCGTAGCTCGCCTTGTCCGATCGACCTGTCTGAGCCCGCGTTGAGTGGGGGCCTCGACGATGCATCAGTTGACACTGCACCAAGTGATCAGCAGTCCCTGTGTGTAACCTTTGGAACCCCTGAGTAGCGACGATCTGATTGCACCGTTATGCGTACTCGCCTCGTCTATCATGGTCTCCTGGGGGTCCTTGATCCGAGGTTGAGAGGTCGACTGGCGACGAAGAGCCGAGCAGAGCGGTCGTGCTGCGGTGGGTCCGCTGCTTAGAATGCCGTCGTTAGACAGGTTGAGAGGATTTTCCATGATGAAGGAACTGAAGCCGATACCTCTGGACGAAATCCGCGCGGCTCGTGAGCGAATCGGCGGCGTGGGAAGTGACAGCCCCCTCGTGCGATTGAACGTGGATGATGCCCCGGCGGAGATCTACCTCAAGCTAGAGAACCTCCAGCCCATTGGCTCCTTCAAACTGCGTGGGGCGGGCAACATCTTGAAGGTAACGGACAGGAAGCTGCTGGAGAATGGTGTGTGGACAGCGAGCGCCGGGAACATGGCGCAAGGCCTAGCCTGGTATGCACG
>DAOUEW010000308.1:0-2011 GCA_034430275.1 Anaerolineae bacterium
GCCGACGTCGTGCTGCGCATCGTTCACTCGAAGGACCTCATCGGTCAGGAAGAGGTGGATCCGAGCCGCGTGGAGAGGCTCGTCAGGCATTTGCAGAGCGATGGTGTGCTGAAGAACCCGCCGGTGGTGGCCAGGGCGGGCTCACAGCACGTGGTGTTGGACGGGGCCACGAGAGTGGCCGCGCTGAGGAAGCTGGGCGTACGGGACGTGCTGGTGCAGATAGTGGACTACGAGGGGCCCGGCATTGACCTCCACTCCTGGTGCCACGTCATCGTCGGCATGCATGGGAGGGAGTTGATGACTGTGTTTAAGAGTCACCGAGGGCTGGAGGTCCAATACACAGACCTGCTGCTGGCCCGCATCGCCTTGTCGAGGAGGAGTATTCTCTGCTATCTGATGTTTCGCGACCGTGGTGTGGTCTCGGTGGCGGGCGGCTCCAGCCCCGAGGAGCGCGCTAGCCTGGTGAACGAGCTGGTGGGCCTCTACGTCAGGCGAGCGCAGGTATACCGGGTGATGGGCGACAACCTGGAAGTGCTTCTCGAGGAGCACCCCGATCTCTCGGCCGTAGTGGTCTTTCCTCGCTACACCAGTGGCGAGATTGTGAGGACGGCCCTCAATGGAGCGAAGCTGCCTATGGGAGTCACGCGGCACACCATCTCTGGCAGAGCGCTGGGGCTCAACGTGGACCTGGTGATGTTGGAGTCCGACATCCCCCTCGAGCAGAAGAACCTCTGGCTCGACAACCTGATCAAGAGCAGGATCAAAGGGAAGCGCGTCCGCTTCTATCCGGAGCCGGTGTTCAGGTTCGACGAGTAGCCTGGCTTCGGATTGGCGAGGGATAGACGGCAGGCTCTCGAATGGTCGCGGCCGATCCGCATGCGGCCGTCGCACGCATCTTGAGTAGACCGAAGGTCGTATCGAAGGAGCGTGCGACGGTGCGGCCGGAACGAACTACGCTTTCAATCCTTGGCAGGGCCACTCTTTGAGTTCTCTGCGCCGTCTGTGTCCTCTGCGGTGCGATAGTCCGTGGCGCCGTTGTTCCGCGGAGTGATCCGGGCTACAATGGAACGTGAACGGAGGCTGCCTCACCATGGACGAGTGGCGCGGACAACTGCACGTCGATCCTCTGCCGGCGCTGCTGGCGTCGGAGAACGATGCGCTCCTGTACTTCGTGCGCCGCGACCTCCTGGAAGAGGACGTGGGTCCCGTCGATGCCCCGTGGACCGTCCCGCAGGTGGTCAAGGTCCTGCGCAAACAGCGAGAGGACGGTTCGTGGAAGTACCCCGGCGGGAAGCCCGAGCTCCGCTCCCGAGAGGACTACAACCAGCTACAGACCTTCAAGGTGCTGATGGACCTGGTGGGCAAGTACGGGTTGACCAGGGACCACCCCGCGCTGGAGAGGGCCGCGGAGTTCCTCTTCACCTTCCAGACCGAGGAAGGCGACCTGCGGGGCATCTACCTAGACCAGTACACGCCCAACTACACCGCCGCAATCACGGAGCTCCTCATCAAGGCCGGGTACGGAGAGGACCCACGCATAGACAAGGTGTTCGCGTGGCTGCTGTCCATGCGCCAGGACGACGGCGGCTGGGCGGTGCCCATGCGCACCGGCGTGCCCAGGGGAACGTCCACGATCAAGGAAGCATTCTGGGTAGAGGAACCCATCCAGCCGAATCGCTCTAGGCCCTTCTCCCACTGATGCACGGGGATCGTACTGCGGGCCTTTGCGGCCCACGAGGGGTACCGCCACAGACCAGAAGCCAGGGCTGCCGGGGAGCTTTTCAAGTCTAGGTTCTTCAAGCCGGACCCGTATCCGGATCGCAAGGCGGCCAGCTTCTGGGAGAAGATTAGATACCCCTTCTGGTGGACGGACATCCTCTCGGCCCTCGATTCGCTGTGGTGGCTGGGGTTCTCCAGGGAGAACCCGGACATCGAGAAGGGCCTCAAGTGGCTGATCGCCAACCAGGAGGAGGATGGCCTTTGGAAGGCCCGCTACCTGAGCGGGAGCGAC
>DAOUEW010000309.1:0-5471 GCA_034430275.1 Anaerolineae bacterium
ACGCCCGATAGTCCGCTAATCCCTTCAAACTCAAAACCTTCGTCATCGCTGCCGTCAATGTGGTCTTCCCATGATCTACGTGCCCGATCGTCCCCACATTCACGTGCGGCTTGTCCCTTACAAACTTCTCCTTCGACATTGTCCTTCCTCCGTGTAACTTACGAAGTCATTAAGCCCACGATGGGACTCGAACCCATGACCGCGTTCTTACCAAGAACGTGCTCTACCGGCTGAGCTACGTGGGCATACGGCCATAGGTGGGCAGGGAAGGATTCGAACCTCCGAAGGCTGAGCCAACTGATTTACAGTCAGTCCCCTTTGGCCGCTTGGGTACCTGCCCGCGTCTCCCTCTCAGGGAGTGGAGCCGACGGTGGGACTCGAACCCGCAACCGGCGGTTTACAAAACCGCTGCTCTGCCTGTTGAGCTACGTCGGCCTACAGGCCACGCACATCAGTCAGACCGACTGACAGCATGGTCGACTACATAGTATAATATAATGGGTCGCCAATGTCAACTCGCGTTTGGAGCCCCCAACGACCTCTCTTACGGGCCCTCCGGAGACCCCTCCAGCCCCCTCAGGTACGCCTCCGGGTTGCTCACTTCAGACAGCAGATTCTTGATACGACGAAGCCCCGACACCTGGATGCTTCCAGACCGGATGCGCTGCTTCAGGTCCGAGAAGCTCATGGTTGTGCTCGCATAGAGGCGCGCCATCTCGCCATAGAACTGTCTGGCAGGCAGCTCGGTAGGTAAAACGCTGTGCAGGAAGTCGAAGAGTTCGTAGTTCCGCGTGGTCAGTTCGCTCAGCTTCTCGCGGAAGAACTCTGTACCCGGCAACGGGGTCAACACGCTGAACTGCGGAAAGCTGATCTTGAGACGACGTACGTAGTCGATCAGATCGTCGAAGTCGGCCCTGCCCCAGCCGGGGTCCACGATGAAGGCGCCCCAGATGTCCACCCCATTCGCCCTCAGGATGCGCGCTGCCTCCTCGTTCATCTTGACGGAAGTACGCTTTCGGAGGTCGGTGAGCTCCTCCTCTCTGAACTTCTCGAACCCGACGAGGACCGTCGACAGCCCGATCCTTGCCCAACACTCGATGAGTTCAGGTCGCCGCACGATGCTATCGCTGCGGGCCTGCATCCAATACCTCAGCTTCAGCCCCGCCTCTTTCACCAAATCACATATCCTGGCAGCCCTCTGGTGGTCCTGGAGGAAGTTGTCGTCCACGAAGTAGGTGGTTTCTCCTCCCACACTTTCCAGCTCCTGTACCACCCTCTCAGGCGACTTGAATCGGCAACGGCGCCGATGGAAGACCCACACAGAGCAGAACTTGCACCGGTGCGGGCAACCGCGCGCCGTCTCCAGGGGAGCAGGCGATGACCAGAACTGGAAGAAGTACTTGTCGCGATACTCCTCGGTGAGGTGCCTCGCTGGCGGCGGGCTCTCATCGAGGTCCGTCAACAGTGGTCTGGATGGTGTGGAGATCTGCTCGTCACTTCGGCGGAACACGAGTCCGGCCACATCGTCGAGGTCCCTTCGGTTCTCCAGGGCTACGACCAGTTCCGCCAGCGTCCTCTCGCCTTCCCCCACCACGACGACATCCACCGCCGGCGTTTCGAAATCCTCCGGGCAAAGCGTAGCGTGGTATCCCCCCACCACGGTGACAATCCTGGCGTCCAGCTCCTTGATCTGCTGGCAGACGGCCAGCATCTGCGGTACATCGGGTGTGTATCCTGTGACGCCGACCACGTCTGGCCCGAAGCCTCGAAGTGAGTCTTCCAACTCAGGGTCGATGCGCATGTCCAGGATCTTCACATCGTGCTCAGGCAGGCTGGCCGCCAGGATCTCGAGAGCCAAGGGTTCCGGACAGCCGAACTTGGTGAATCCCACCACGTTCCGGCTCTGGGGCGGTTGCACGAGCAGTACTCTCATCTTAGTCCTCCTCGAGACCTTTTCACGGAACCATCTCTCGGCACCAGCTCACTCTAGTCGGAAGCAAAGCTGTCTTCCTCTGCAAGTAGCTCTCGTCGGCGGATGCCAATCGGCCCTCCCTCCCCGTCCAGGAGAAGAGAGGTCTCGTCCAGGCGCCGGGCCTCGAACGCAGCCAGATCACGGTCCACTTCGCTCATGTAGACCTGTCTGATCGCCTCGCGTATCAGTTCGCTCACCGAAGAGCCGCGTCTCTGCGCCAGCACCTTCAGGAGCGCATACTCCTCATCCGATAGCTGTACATCCATCCGTCTGCCAGGCGCCGACATCCTGCTCACCTCCCCCGTCGATTCTCAGTCCCCATTCCCGAGGCGCTCCGGATTCGCAGCCTAGAAGATCATCGATCGCCCGGCGCCGGCAACCGTGGATCTGTGAACCGAACGCTCTCCCTAGCCCTGAGCGCAGGCGTTCCACATCGGAGAGTCCCCAGCATACCACTCCCTCGGCTCCATGTTATCGAGGTGGGTCCCTTGCGCGTTTTGTGCAGTGATTCCCCACCACCCGGGGTCCAGAGTGAAGATCTCACTGCCACCAATGGGTATTGGGAACGCGATGTCGTTTGGTCCCTTGTCTGGTTGCGAAAGCTCGTATATGTACAGACGGCCAATGTCCTCGGTGCAGTAATTGTAGACCACCAGGTTGACGGATTGGGGTGGCGGAGGCGGCGGAAGCTGCGTGTAGATCTCCCAGGTCCAGTTCCCGTGGATGGGCTGGTTCCGCACCAGGCTCAGTTCGTTCAGGCCACAATCCAGCGCCTTGAGGTCATAGTTGCCGGGCGGAATGGTCCACAGAGCGCTCTGCCCAGCGTAGATCCTGTTTCCTTGCAGCAATCGATTCGACCCCCACGACTCGGAGGGCGGTGAGAAGTACACCTCACAAATGTCCACCGACGTGTAGTTCTCAACCCACAGATTGGCTAGCTGAGTCGTCGGCGTAGGTGACGGCGGAGGCTTCGTGGCTGTGGGAGAGGGCGGCTGCGTGGGAGTAGCAGTAGGGGGCGCCGGTGCCGCCTGACGCTGCGTTGGCGTGGGAGGAGGCGAAGTAGATGTAGCCGCCGGGCGAGTGGGGCTGGGCGTGGTCGCTGACGGGGAATCCGCTACAGTCGGAAGAACAGTCTCTGTCCCGCTCGGTGTACGAGTGCCTCCGGGGAGGAGCAGGCTGATGGTTACTGTCGATCCAGGCACAGGTTCACCTTCTCCAACGGTGATGGTCACGCCCACCGGATCACTGGCCACTCTGTCGCGGCTGTAGGCGTATACGATGAGCGTGTGGTCGCCTGGGTCCTGCGCAACCCAGCGCAGCACGCCCGTCATCGTAGGCTGGCCCTCCGCCACCGGACTGTTCTGTGAATTGACCACCTGACCACCCACCTCCAGATCGACCCGAATGACCGCGTCAGCATCGGTGGCCCGGTATTCGACCTCCACCTCTTCCCCCAAGGCCACCTGAGACCCGCTGGGTGGAGAGAGAATCTCCACCGACGGTTTCTGCGGCCCACCCACGCAGGCCAGCGCTCCCCCTACGAGCAGAAACAGGACTACCACCAAGATCTTTCGAACACTCGACATCAACGCTTCTCCCTTCATTGGTTATTGACAACCGGGTCAGCGGTTTGAGAGCCGCATTGTAGCATCGTCTGCGATGTATCGCCAGCAGGTCGCCCGGCCAGCTCTACCGCTCTGGAGTCGGCGCCAGGCTGAGGTCAGGTCACACGTTGAACCGGAAGTGCACGACGTCGCCGTCCTGTATCCTGTAGTCGCGACCCTCCAGCCGGAGCAGGCCCCTCTCCCTGGCATCGGCAAAGGAACCAGCGTCCAGCAAGACGTCGCAATGCACGACCTCCGCGCGAATGAAGCCTTTCTGCATATCAGTATGGATCTTCCCCGCCGCCTCCCAAGCTGATGAGCCTTCGACCACGGTCCAGGCACGAAGCTCCCGGCCTCCGGTCGCCGTGAAGAAGGTGACCAGGTTCAATAGCCGGTAGCCGGCGGAGATGACCTGCTCGAGTCCGGATTCGCGGAGGCCCAATTCGGCCCGATAGGCCCGGGCCTCATCGATAGGCCACTCAGCCAGGTCGGCCTCCAACTGTGCGCAGATCCTCACCACCTCTACTCCGGCTGCCTCTCCGGCATCCAACACAGCCTGGATCAGGCCGTCGCCGCCTGACAGGGCCTCCTCGTCCACATTGGCCACGTAGAGCTGGGGCTTGCTGGTGAGAAGACCGTAGCCCATCACGATGCTCGCTTCCTCGCCCTCCCTCGGCGCCTGCTCAGCCCTGCCGCCCTCGCTCAGCGTTCCCTGGAGACGTTGCAGCAGCTTGAGCTCGGCTTGGTACTCCTTGGGCCCGCCCTTGCTCGCCGCCCTGACCTTCTCCAGGCGCTTCTCCACTGTGGCCAGGTCAGCCAGCGCCAGCTCCAGATTGATGATCTCGATATCCGAGCGGGGGTCCAGATCCTCGGTGGTGTGGGGGATGTCCGGCGCGCGGAAGCAGCGCACCACCATAGCCACCGCGTCCACGTTCCGGATATGGCCCAGGAACTGGTTGCCCAAACCCTCACCCAGGCTGGCCCCCTTCACCAGGCCCGCGATATCGACGAACGTGATGGTGGTGGGGGTCACCTTGTCCGGTTGCACCAGGGCCGCGACCCTGTCCAAGCGCGCATCCGGCACGGCAACCACCCCCACGTTGGGGTCTATAGTGGTGAAGGGATAGGAAGCGACCTCCGCTCCGGCTCGTGTCAGGGCGTTGAACAAAGTCGACTTGCCCACGTTGGGCAAGCCGACTATACCGATCTGCAAGCTCACGCCAGCACCTCGTGCGCTGGGGAAAACGAGACGAGGACTCGATTCACGCCTAGCCCCTCCGGTCAGAATACAAGGTGCACACAGTGCTCCGTCTGGTGCTACGGGATGCGGGTCAAACTCCGGCGCTCTGCCAATGAGAGCGATGCTCCGCTCGCGTCGCGCGAACTGGCCTGGCACAAGTCAGCCATAGGCGAGGGATCCCTCGAAACCGCCCGCCTTGTGTGCTGGGCCCCGACGCTCCGGAACCCACGTCAGCTAGGGCAACCCTCAAGGACGTGCAACCACCACGTTGTCGAAGACCACCTCCGTCGACTCCTCCTCGAACGTGGTGGCCGTCAAGCCAATGTCTCCTTCCACGTAGGTGGTGTCGCTGGCTTCGGCCACGAGCTCCCCGTTCACAAAAAGCGCAAGATCGGCTCCGTCGCACACCACACGTAGGTAGTTGCTGGCGTTCCCCTGCCGAATCGCCTCCGATGTTGTCCAGTCCACCAGCGCCTCGGCGTTCCCGTCCATAACCTTGTGAATCGAGCAGAAACCATCACCGCTGATGCGCAGCATGTAGCCGTCGATCCCGTCGGGCTGCACGCGGCACATGACCCCATAGGCATTGTTGTCATTGGACGGACCGGACGCTTGTGTTGCATCCACATCTATGATCAGGTCGCCGAACGACTGA
>DAOUEW010000310.1:0-2274 GCA_034430275.1 Anaerolineae bacterium
TCCTTTGCCCTTCTGGGGGCTTGAGGGCCTCGATCGCCCTGTAGAGCACGGAGCGCAGCGCCTTCGTCGGAACCTGTCCGCTCTCCTGTGCATACTTCCTCACGATCTTCATTCTAAGTAACGGGCTCTCGGTCAAGCCCGGCCCTCCCCAGTAGTGGCCCAGAGCCTCTTTCACGACTTTGGGGAAATCGGGCGCATGCACAGGGCTGTGTTCGATGGGATCCAGCATGGGAGACCCCACGTAGCGCGGATGGCTTTGCCAGCGCTGTATGGACTCGATCTCCGGTGTGAGCTCCCACAGTAGCGTGAAGATGCCTCGCTGCAACTGCCAGTCCTCCAGAGCCAGCGATGCCTGATCCACCAAAGTGCGGGCGATCTCGTTCTCCCTCTCTGTGAGTTCCTCATCATGCAGAGGTGCCCTAACGCCGAGTATGCCCAGTATCTCCTCGCGTGAGCGACTGCGGAGTGGGAGCAGCCAGTATCCAGCCCGTTCGCTGAACATCTCATCCACCCGCTCGGACTGCTGTTCTCCGTCACCCTCCGCCATGACCCGAGCCAGATCCTCCAGATCGTGCTCGCGCACGAACCGCATCACTTCCCCTCGAGAACCGCACACAGCCTGGGCCTGGGGTATACCGGCCCGCTTGGTGACCACGAAGCCGCTGCCGGCTCGCACCAAGTCGCAGAACGCTGCCAGGATGTTCTCCAGAAGCTGAGAAAGGTCCGTGGTGGTGAGTAGCCGCGTATCCAACTCGCGAATCCAGGTTATCTCGGCGCTATCGCGGCGATAGATCAAGAGGTCAATGAACGGCGTCAGGGCGCTGATCAGCACCTGCAGCAAGACCATTCCCACCACCACCGAGAAGACGAGCACGGTGTCACGAGGCAAGCCAAGGATGCTCTCCACCCTGGGAACGACCAGCATCAAGGCCAGCAAGCAGATGCCCACGAAAGGGCCGCGCAACAGGTAGTTGACCAGGCTCCGCTTGACCACTCTATCCGGCGTCAATGCCCCGTAGAAGGCGACGCTATAGGCCAGCACCACGGTCATCAGCGCGATGCCCAGATTGCCCACCAGGGTCATGAACAACAGCAGGTTGGGGGCAAAGTGGTTGGGCAGACTTGCCAGCAGCATATAGGGGAAGACACCAAGAGCCGGGGCGGCGAAGGAGACCGCCAGGTAAGTCATCCGCCGACTCGACGTCGAAGTGACCGTCCGCCGCCTCGCCCGCTCGATGTTCAGCACACCCGTGGCCGTGACCAGGAAGAAGTAGACAGAGAAGATCCAGAACAGCGGTCCGGCCTGGAAGTACACAGCCCACGAGGTATCCACACCGTCTCTGACCAGCAGCGTCGTGAAGACGGTGAGAAAGACCATGGCCGCGCCGAGCAGGTAGGTGCCGGCCACCAAGTAGCGACGGAAGCGAGAGAAGGAGTTCGTGATCCTCAGTAGCGCATCTGAGAAGTGCAGATACGCGGCTGGTATGAACGCGATTCCCAGCCACTGGAACTTGAGCCACATGAACCTGGTCGTGGGCTCATCAAGGTTGATGAGCACGACGTCGGCCGCGTGGACGATGGTCACGAACGCCAGCAAGGCGCAGAACGCTCGAGCCACGGCACTGCGCACGTTGTGGCTCAGGATATATACCAGCAGCGAGAAGGCCAGGATGACGTTGGTGGCCGAGAGTATGAGATTGCCCAGCGAAAGGACGCCAGTCAGAGTGACTCCGCCCATCAGCCGCTCCATGCCTCCTGCGCCAGACCTCCCTGGTTATCATCCGCGCCGGCGTGTCTTTCGCCTCCCACCGCGGAGAGTAATGATACGCTACGTGCCCAATACGAGCGTGACATAGTAATACACGATGACCACCGCGAAGAGCAGACTATCCACGCGGTCCAGTATCCCACCGTGTCCGGGCACCAATCCCCCTGAGTCCTTGACCCCCATCTGCCGTTTGATCATCGACTCCACCAAGTCACCACAGATGGCGGCTAGCGACGCAGCTACCCCGAGCGCCAGCCCCTGAGGAACAGACAAGCCTAGCACAAGCCCCCCAGCCAGCACCACGACTGTCGCTCCCACCCAGCCTGCCAGAGCACCTTCCCACGTCTTGTGCGGGCTCACGCTGGCGAAGAAGCTACGTTTTCCCCACACCCTGCCGATCAGATAGGCAAAGCTATCACAACTCCAGGTCGCTGCCAGCGCCAAGAGCATCCAAGCCATGCCTTCGGGCATGCCTCTCAGCATCACGAAGTGAGCGGACAGCCAAC
>DAOUEW010000311.1:0-13322 GCA_034430275.1 Anaerolineae bacterium
GGCGGTCACGGTTGTGTGGAAAGGAGCGGCGCCAACGGTGTCTGACGTCGCCGTCACTCCAGGACGGTGAGGGTGGGGTCCCCATAGAGTACAAAGGAGGCCCAGGTCACATCGTGGGGGTGGCTTTTCCTCAGTTGTAGTCTAGCCAGGCGCACAGCCTCGCCCAGGGCCTTCCCTGAGAGGAGACCATCGTAGAAGGTGGCCGCAAACTCGGCTGCGCCCTCATCGAAGATGGGCCACAAGGTGCCCAGAATGCCCAAGGCCCCGCCACGTATGAAGGATGAGGCCAGGCCTTCGGTCTCGGAGGCGGTGTAGCTCACCTCACCATCCCGCATCATCTCCCGCCCCGACTCGCAGGCGTTGAGAAGGATGAGAGGTCTTCCTCTCAGCGTACGCTGGATAGTCTGGGCGATGAACACATTCTGACCGGCGAGGAGTAGCCCGCTCTCGTCAGGGTTCTGGAGGTTGAAGTACGCGTGGCCGGAATAGTGGATGACGTCGTAGCGGCCCGAGGCCAAGGCCCGGTGGAGTTTGAGCCCGGTCACCTCGTCGCCGAGCCACGTCTCCACTTCGGCCTGCTGCTTCCTCAGGCGACGGGCGATCGACTTTACTTCCTCCTCCGTTGCCGGCAGGTCCCCAGTGGGGTTGCCGATGAGCAGGAAGCGCAGCTTGTCTTCGCGAGTGTAGTCGTTGCGACGCGGGAAATCCCGCAACATGGGCATCCGTCCGATGGGGACTCGCAGGCAAAGGAAGTCGTCGTCCACGTACATCAGCTCCCACGGCAGCTCAAGATCGTTGGATGCTATGAGGACGGGTGTCTCCTCGCCCCTGAGGTGTTTCTGGATGGCCGTGGGCAAGAACAGCCTGTACATCAAGTCTCCCAGCTCAGAGAGGGAGTCCAGGGCCTCGTGCTCTGGCAGATCGGGCATCTTGCCACGCAGGGTGGACTGCGCTCCGAACAGCACGTTGATCACCGTCGTTAGATCGTCGATGGCTTGCCTCAGATCCACCCGATCGCTGTGTGCGATCTTGATACTGCCCTGTATGGAGGACGCGTCGTGCAGGCCTGCACCAGAGACGTTGAGGATGACGTTGTAGCTGGTGACTCCGCCAGTCTCGGGCATCCTGGCCACGGAGAGAGTCGTCTTCCTCTGGAGTAGTTTGGCGCTGGACAGCCTGTCTTCGATCTTGTTCTTCAGTTGATCCAGTTGCTCTTCGTCGATCGTGTCCAGCGCCGTCGAGGCCTCTTGCCTCCTGCCCTGGAGACTCAGCTCTTCGGCCCGGCCCAGGAGGGCGGTCAACTGCGCCAGTTGTTCCCTTTCTTCGCGAAGTCCCAAGCCCTCTCGTTGCGCATCCTTCAGGTCCTGCGCGAGTGCCTTCGCCTTGGTCTGCATACGGGCCAGACGCTCAGACACCTCCTGCTCCGTCTCAATCCTGGCTGATATGCTCTGTGCGAGCCTAGTGGGGTCTCCCACACTGCTCAGCACACTCTCCATGGCGCGTGCGTTCTCGAATCGGCTCTTCTCGAGAACGCCTGCCAGTCGAGTCAGGTTGGTCTCTATGGACTGCCGCTCGGTGGCCCACTCCGGACCCTCGAACTCTGCCACTTCCTCGTGCAGGTGCTCGTATTCGTGGTGGAGGGCAGCCACGCGATCTCGCAACTCACCTATCTGATCATCCTGACTGTGTAGTCCGGGAATCAGCTGCCGCAGTCCTTGCAGATCGCGACGGATGGCATTCAACAGAGTCTCTGCTTTGCGGGGCTCAGTAGACTCGGCTTGCGCGAGTCTTCGCTCCAGTTCAGCCAGTACCCTCAACTGGCGTGTGATGTCCAAGTGGGACAACTGCTCAAGATCCTCTCGAAGCGTGCCGATCCCCTGCCCCAAGTCGGCGCTATCCTGAGCTAGACGGGTCTCGTGGGCTTGCCTGGTTTCTTGCTCCCTGGCCTTGGCCAGGCGATGCTGGTCCAGAGTTTCCAGGTCTGCTTCCACTGACTCAGCAAGCCGGCGAGCCCGCGACGCGTTGCCCTTGTCCAGCACACCTCGGATCTGGGTCAGGGCGCTGCCGATACGAGCTAGCTTACGCTCGACTGTGGTGGATTCGACTCCTTCGCTCAGGAGCTGCTGCCTGACGTCATCGTGCTTGGCCCGAAGGTCCGTCAGGCGGTCCTCCAGCTGCTGGAGCTCGATCTCCAGGTCGTGCTGTCGACTCTTGGCTGCGGTCAGTCTGTCCGCGACAGCTCTGGCCTCATTCTCGGCCTTGGGGCCCGCAAGCACCGCGTACGCTTGCTTGAACTGGTTTCTTTCGAGGGCTCTGGTGCCGGACGCCAGCCTGATCTCCAGGCGTCGGAGGGCCTTCTCGACAGCCGACGCGGGCACGAGAGTGAGGCTATCCAGGGAGGATCTGGCGTCTTCAATGACACCAGCCATCGCTTCCTGGGCTTGTTGTGCCAGCCGAGCCACCTTGGCGAGTTCCTCGAGTCTGCCCACCCGAGCCGCCAACGTGGTGTTTTCGCGCTCGACCTGGGCCAGCAGCTCGCCGGCCGTGACCATGTCGCCCGCTTGATGCGCCTCCCTCGCCTGCTGGAGACTCAGTTTAAGGCTGTTCAACGTGTCCTGTTCTGGCTCGCTGACCCGAGCAGGCATTTGGGAGAGAGCATCCCGTGTGGAGGCCAGTTGCTCCTCGATCTCGGAGAGCTGGAGGGCAAGGTCTATGAGCCTGGCCCCACACTGGCGACAGAACCTCCTGTCGCTGGGGTTGTCCGTGCCACACCGCCAGCACGCGATGCGCTCCTCCGAGTCCGATACGCCCGGTGGCTGGGCATCGCTTCGCGGTGGACTCGTGGTATCGCTGGTCGCCGCACTGTCGTCACGGCTGCCCCCGGAGACAGCATCGTGGGTCTCCCGTGTGGTGGGCTCCGGTGGCGTCACCACACCGAGGCTGGTGCCGCACTTAGAGCAGAACTTGGCTTGGGGCGCAGTTTCTGCGCCGCAGTGGGGGCAGTTCACGATCATTCCTCTTGCCGCTCAGCGAACGTGAGGTGGTGGGTGGGTAAACCACCCCGAATTGCCCTACGTGGTCATAGATGACCAGGCCTGGCTCTGTCTACGCAACCTCGATGATGATATAAGTGGTCTCGCCTTCGCGGACGGCAAACTCCTCAGTGTACAGGTGACCGTTCACGTAGGTCTTGACCACGTAGTCCCCTGTGGGAAGGTCGCCCAATACGAAGTTCTCTTTCCATTCATCATCGGCGTTTACGTCGGTTGCCGGGTAGGTCGTGATATCCTGCCATCTGCGCTCTCCACCTTCCAAGCGGTACACTGTGAGAGGATGCGCGGGTATCGGCTGTCCGTTGACATCGACCAAGCGACCCAGCAAGGTGCCCTTCCCTGGGAGAGAACGCAGCCACAGCTCCGGATTCCTGGTGTCCTGATAGCTATTGCGGCCCAAACGTACTTCCAGATGGAGATGCGGTCCGATAGCGACGCCGCTCATGCCGACTTCTCCTATCAGCTCGCCTGGTTCGACCTCTTGCAGGAAGTGAACGTACACCTGGGAGAGGTGGCCGTAGAGCACGTACACCTTCTGGCCCCGGCACTGCTCCTGGAGCTGGATGACCACCACCTGGCCATAGAAGCCAAGCCTCTCCCCATAGATTACTCGAGCGTCTTCGCCTGCTAGGATCACGCATCCTCTAGCCGCGGCGAAGATCGGTGTACCGAAAACGCCGGGGAAGTCCGCGCCCCGATGGATACGGTACTTGCCGCCCCCTGTGGAGCCATAAGGGTAGTAGCGTGTGGGCTCGTTGTACTCCTCCTCGTTGAATGGGCGTTCGAGCCATTGGTGTGCCTGGGGTTCACCCACCGTCGGCGTGGGGCTAGGCGAGTGGGTGGCCGTAGGCACGGGGGGGGGAGTGCTCGTAGAGGTGGGCATAGCGGTCGGCGTGGGACTGGGCGTGTGCGTGGGCTGAAGAATGGCGGCCAGCGTCCCCTCGGGCCACGACACGAAGACGAGCGCAGCGATCAGACAGATGAGGGCCAGAACCACCCCCAACATGGCGAAGGCGATCTTTGGCGCAGGTGCATTCCTGTCATGATAGTCGTTGCTCACGCACGCATTATATCACAGCAAACAATAGCGCAGCTACTTCTGGGCTTGACGCGAGGCCACGACTCTTGTAGAATAGCGTCGTCTAGGTGGGAGGACGTTGAGGATGAGTGGGAAAATCGTATCGCTGGAGAAGGCTCGCTCACTGCGGGAGCTGGCAGCATCTGAAGGCAAGAGCGTCGTATTCACCAATGGGTGCTTCGATCTTCTGCATGTGGGACATATTCGATATCTGAAGGAGGCCAGAGAGCAAGGAGACTTGCTGTTCGTGGGTCTCAACGATGACGAGTCCACAAGGCTGGTCAAGGGACCAGGACGTCCTTACGTGGGCCAGGAGGACCGGGCAGAGGTGCTGGCGGCGCTGCGATGCGTCGACTACGTAGTCTTCTTCAGCGAGAGGACGGCAGAGAGGCTGGTCAGTGTGCTGAAGCCAGACACGTACGTGAAGGGAGGCAACTATCGGCAGGAGGAACTGCCCGAGGCCAGGGTAGTGACCAGCTACGGTGGGCGGGTCCACCTTACCTCACTCATCGCCGATCGCTCGACCAGCGATCTCATATCCACCATCGTGGCTCGCCACTCGGGAGAAGATTGGTGAGCCAGGGATTGGTGCCTGGAGGTGAGCCGCAAGACCAGGCGCTGTCGCAGGAGGGCGAGGGGCAGCAGATCGCCCGGGCTGCCGTGATCGTGGCGCTGGGAAACGTAAGCAGCCGGGTGCTGGGTCTCGTTCGAGAGACAGTGATCTCGCATCTCTTCGGTGCGACAGGTATGGTCAGTGCGTTCCGCGTCGCATCCATCGTGCCCACGATGGTCTACGATCTGCTGATCGGGGGCATGATCAGTGCCGCTTTGGTGCCCGTCTTCACAGACTACACAGCTCCATCGAAGCGAGAAGAGCTATGGCGCCTGGCCGCCGCCCTGTTTTCGCTGGTGGCCATCGCCTTCTCGGTGATCGTGCTGCTTCTGGAGTGGGCCGCCCCTACCGTGTCCTGGATGCTCGGTGGCGGATTCGACGTCCAGCTCCTGGCACAGACGACAATCCTCACCCGCCTGGCTGTGCCCTCCGTCCTGTTCCTGGGGTTGTCAGGGGCGGCAACCGGCCTTCTGTACGCGGACAAGCGCTTCATCTATCCGGCCTTTGGTGCCAGTGTCTTCAACCTGGGCATCATACTCGGGGCGCTGTTCCTGGGGGACAGGTTCGGGGTGGCGAGCTTGTCTCTGGGGGTGCTGCTGGGCTCGATCCTCCAGGTTGCCATCCAGTTGCCAGGCCTCCGTGAGTTGCGGCTTTCCTTCCGGGTGGATCTCACTCACCCGGGCCTGAGACGTATGGGCAAGCTGTATCTCCCGGTGGCTTTGGGCCTCATCGTAAGCCAGTTGGGTATCGCCATCGACCGGAACCTGGCCTCGCGAACGGGCGATCAGAGCATCGCCTGGATGCAGAATGCTACCACGCTCATCCAGTTCCCCTTGGGCCTGGTGGCTGTGGCCATATCCACGGCGATCCTGCCGTCACTGTCCCGGCTGGCCTCGGGCGCCGAGTTCGTGCGGTTTCGGCGGACTCTGGGCATGGGGTTGCGTATCGTGCTGCTGCTGATCGTTCCGGCGAGTGTTGGGCTCTTCGTCTTGGCTACGCCTATCATCGCCCTGGTATTCGAGCATGGTGCCTTTCAGCCGTATGACACGATCCGCACTTCCCAGGCGCTTCGCGTGTACCTCTTAGGACTACCCTTTGCCGCCCTGGATCAGCTGTTGATCTTCGCGTTCTACTCCAGGAAGGACACGAGGACACCTGTGTTGGTGGGCATCCTGGGCGTGATGGTCTACGTCGTCGCGGCTTTGCTGCTGATCGTGCCGCTGGGAATGCTCGGGCTGGTTCTGGCCAATTCGATCCAGTTGACCAGCCACGCGCTGGTGATGCTGTGTCTCGCCCACCGCAGCTTCGATGCCCTCCGCCAGCAGGGTCTGGGGAAGACTGCCCTGAAGGTCGTAGTCGCCTCTCTGGTGGTCGGTGCCGTTGTGTCGGGGGGAATGCCGGGACTGACTCGGTTGGCGGCTCTGTCATCGGTGTGGAGCGAGCTTCTGGTCGTGGCGGGCGGGGCCGTCGTGAGCATGCTGACTTATGGCGTGATGGTCTGGCTCCTGCGTGTAGAGGACCTTACCACCTTGAAGGAACTGGTGTCGGCACGGTCGTCGTCTGCTACTCGTCGTATCTCACGGTGACGGGTGACCAGGACAGCGCTATGATCCGAGAGCGAAGGGGTGCTTGACTATTGGCCAACACCGTATACAATTTACATAAGGTACCGAGACCCTCCCTGTGGCCTGTCCTTGTCGACGGCTGAAGGCGTACGGGAGCGAGACATCGTGCCATGAGCGACGAGTCTTCCATGGATGACTTGACCATAGAGGAGCTTGAGGAAATCCTCGAGGCGAAGCGGCGTGCCCGCGCGCTAGAGCGGTTTCGGCGTGTCTCTTCGGGCGAAGGACCGGGGGTGAGTTCCCACCTCGAAGCCTCCGATGCGGTCACGGAGCACTCCTCACCACGTGGGCGATACGCAGGTTCGCGCCGGTGGTCCGGCGGCGGCTCTGCCCAGGTCTCCGGTCCGCGCCCAGTCCAGAGTGAGAGCGACGCACTGGACGAGAGCGCCTCTTTCAAGGCCGTGGAGATCGTCCCGCAGACCAGTGTGATGGGCAAAGCGGCATCTGTCCTGGGAAGGCTGGGAAGAGGCTTGTGGCTCAAGGGTTTCCCCAGGTTGCGCGATCGGTTGCTCTTGCTCCTCGAACTGGCTGCCCTGGCGGGACTCATCTTCGTGGTCTACAGTTCACTGTCGGAGCTTCAGGTCTTGAACAGGGAGGTCGCTGAGGCCTTGGACGCCGAGCCCGAGGCTATGCCCGCTGCCACAACCGCTGCGGTGTTGCCCGGAGGTAGCGTGCCGCCGGGGGCCGAGGGCACCGTGCCCGATCAAATGCGCCATCTGGTGGAGCCTGGGGCCTCGATTCCCATTCCCACGCCTGGACCTCGACAGGCCTCGAGGATCGTGATTTCCACCATCGATGTCGACGCGCCGGTGGTGGAGGGAGACGGTTGGGAAGAGCTCAAGATGGGGGCGGGGCACAGTATCGGCTCGGCGAACCCCGGTGAAAGAGGGAACATGGTGATCTCCGGGCACAACGACGTGTACGGTGAGATATTCAGGCGGCTGGAGGACGTTAACGTAGGCGACGAGGTGGTCGTGTACACGGGAGAGACACCCTATCATTACTTGGTAGTGGCCAAGATGATCGTCGAGCCAACCGAGGTGAGTCTTCTGGAAGCGACCCCCGATGCTACGCTCACGCTCATCACGTGCCACCCATATATGATAGACAGTCATCGGTTAGTACTCATCGCCGAACTCGCCAATCAGTAGAGTCAAGGAAGAAACAGGATGGCCAAGAAATCGCGTCGAGCACGAAGGAAACGGGTGGACAGGAAGGCTGAACGCTCGGTGACCACCCCGTCACCAACACAGGGGTCAGCGAAGGCCTTGAACGCTCAAACGGAGGCAACTTCGGCCCAAGGCTTTGCAGCGCAGTACTCTTACGTGTACGATGACCTCAAGCGGATCGCCGTTCTGGCGGGCACGCTTCTTGTGGTGCTAATTGCTCTCTCCTTCGTGATAGGGTAGATCACTCGACAAGTTCAGGAGAGACAACAGACCGAACTGCATGGCGAGGTGAACTACCAGGCATAGCCATAGATTGGCTGTGAAGTAGTAGATCACACTGACGCTGAAGGCTATGGTCGCGGTGGTCAACGCCTCTCCACCCCGCGTGGCGACGCCTATGTCGTTGCGGATTACCGGATTCAGGCACCATTCTGTCAGCACTAGCAGGAAGCCTAGGAACACCCCATAATACTCCCCTGCGACGCGGATGGTAGCGCTCCGGTAGAACGCCCAGTGCATCTCCAGGTACAGGACTTCGAGGACGATCAGGCCCCAACCCCAAGGTGCTGCCAGAAGGCTGCGCTGGAAGAAGTATGGTTCACCTGCGAGCTGGCCATCGGTCTCCTTCGTGGCAAGCAGGTAGTGGCGCCACCCCCAGAAAAGGAGCAGGCATGCCCCAAGGCCGAGCGCCAGACCCGAGGCCAGTTCGCCGAACCACCGCTCTTCGAACCAATCCGGGGCCCACACGCCCATCAGCGTCGGGTTGGATACACCACGGGTCAGGGCCAGGTAGGGGACGCCCAGGTAGTAGACGAGACGGAGGACCTGGAACAGCCACAGGCCATATGGCCAGCTTTCGAACGTTCTCAGGCGCCGGCTCACGCGGCTCGATGGAGATCGTCGGAGGTGGTACCATAGGTTGACTGCGATGCCATAGACCAGGATGGACACCAGCACCCAGATCACCAACTCGAGCTTGTAGTCGAGGATAGAATCCAGGAGTTCAAGAGTTGACATAAGCCACCGCTGGGGTATGTGGTAGGTCGCGCAGGGGCCAGGACACTAAGGGGTTTCCTCTTCACCGCTCATGGGGGCGGTGAGAGTGACAGTCGTTCCTTCCATGGGCTTGGACTCGATGGTCAAGACGCCGTGTATCAGCCTGGCGCGCTCGCGCATGTTGACCAAGCCGAGGCTGCTCCGCTCTTCGTATGAACGTTCTACCTCGGCGACATCGAAACCTTGACCATCGTCTCTGACCTGGGCGAACAACTCGCCGTTGCTGCTTTCGAGTCTCACCCAGATGTTTTGGGGATCGGCGTGTTTCTTGGCGTTGTTCACGGCCTCCTCCAGAATGAAGAAGGTGGCGCCCTCGACGAGCGGCACAGGTCGCGACTTCAGCCGTGCGGCGTCCACGTGCACATCGATGTCATCGGTCTGCTGGATGCGTTCGACATACTGCTCCAAAGCGGCGGCCAGACCTTGGGTCTCAAGGATCATAGGGCGCATGCTGAAGAGCATCGTGCGTACTTCGGTGACGGCCTGTCCAGCCAGCCTCTCCAGCTTGTCGAGTTCTTGTCTTGCCCGAAGAGGATCGGGTTCGAGGAGGGTTCGGATGAAGTCCAGTCGCATGGCTATAGAGGATATGGTCTGGGTAGGGCCATCATGGAGTTCACGTGCCAGTTGCTTTCGTAGCTCCTCGTCACTAAAGAGAACCCGCTTCCTCTCCTCCTTAAGGGTCTGATAGAGTTCCGCATTCTGAAGGGCGATACTGGCCTGGTTGCAGAACGCTGTGACGAGCTCCATATAAGCGTCGCCGTAGGCATTGCGCTCGGGACTGCCGAAGAGCGCCACTCCGTAGAGTTCAAGGCCTGCTCTCAGAGGAACACACAGCAAGGAACGGCAACGGCGTAGAGCACGGTAGGTGGACAACTCACGATCAGCATCAGGGCGGCTGATTCGCGCCGGCTCGCCCCTGGACAGGACGTGGCGTATCAGGCCGGACGATCCTTTCACTCGCTTGAGTTCATCGGTCTTGCTGAGATTACGAGACGCAGCGACGTAGAGGTTATCCTGCTCGTCATCGAAGAGAAGCACCATGCTTGCGGGTCGCTGAAGGCTCCTTTGCTCGCTTTCTTGGTAGCCGGCCACGCTGACGTCAAGCATCTTCTCCAGGACCAGTTGGTAGTTGAGCGTAGCGATGAGCTCGCCGGTCATTTCATATATGGCGCGAAACCGTTCGCGATACGCAGCGGTTGGGGGCGCCTCCTGTTCACCCTCGGTGCTTTCGAGAACCTTGTGGTCTTTGGGTCTCAGGAGACTTATGGCAATGGCTGCGATGAACAGGGCCAGAATGGTGACCAGAGTGGGGATGAGGCTCTGCCCGCCTGCCAGCCATGGCTGGAAGAAGAAAACGAACCCGCCATACGAGGACGTGACCAGGCTAGCCACTAGCAGGCTTACTTCGATGCCGAACCGGAGTGCGGCGACAACCACGGGGAACAATGTGAAAAGGAAATACGATGGCTGCCCTGAGAGGTAGGTGACGATCACGAACAGCAGTGTATCCAGGCCCAGCGTGACCTCACGGAAATGGGCAAACGGGCGCTTGAAGTAGAGCAAAAGGACCAGAGCGAGGTTGTACAGTCCACCGGCCAGCAGGATAGCAAAGATGGCTGGGAGCTGAGGTCTCTGTGAAGGGTCTTGGACACTGATGATCAACGTGGCGACCAGCATAGCCCAGCGCAGGTGGCTGATGCGCCACTCGGTCGAGATGTCTGGTTTGTTGGGCATGACTAGAGCACCCACAGCAGGAACGCTGGCGAGACTAGTGGGCGAGATAGGACTCGAACCTACGACCTCGCGGATGTGAACCGCGCGCTCTTACCAACTGAGCTACTCGCCCCTGTGGATAGGGCCTATTATAGCACCTTGCCACCCAGGACGCAAGCGTCGCACATGGTTGGCTTTGCAGGGCCTGACCAGTTATGATAACATCGCTGGTTGGCAGACTCCGCACGTGTTCGCTGCGACTACCTAGACATCGAAAAGGATAATGGCTTTATGCAGAGTAAGGGCTCCGCGCTGGCATTCTTGTTCGTTCTTCTCCTCATGTGCCTTGGTGCTTGTGCAGCCTTCTCCGCTCTGACGCGGGGCAGGCAGTCTCAAGCCGTTGCTGTGGAAAGCTGGACTCCTACCGCGGCATCTGTGAGCAGCCCAGCGGGATCGACGCCGGTGGCCACCGATACTCCCGCCGGCACACCTTCTCCCAACCCCGAGTTATCCACGCCTGTGGTACCGACCGCTACTCCCGTGCCTCCGGCGACACCCAGTCCGATAGAGTCTCCGACGCCGAGAGTGAGGCCAACCTCCACTCAGACCTCGGGCGAGGCGACGCCAGTGGTGCCGCTGGGTGGATACCAGTTCCGCGTCGTGCAGAATGAGCCGGACTGCACAACTGTGCGGCTGATTGGAGGTTGGGTCTACGACGCAGACGGCAACGGCCTGGCCGGGGCACAGATGTATCTATACAACGATTACGGGTTCGAGGCCCCGCAGCAGACCAGAGGACAACCCGAAACGGGCAAGTACGAGTACACGATGGGCTCCGACGCGGGCGTCTTCCACCTGGTGATCGTGGACGGGGCTGGAAACCCTCTGAGCCCCGTAGTGGACATAGACTACCAGCCCGATTGCAGTCAGCGGGTCGAGTGGCAGCGGATCCAATAGCCTGACTAGCTACGGCAGATCTCCCGCAGCCCTGGCCGCCGCCAGCGTCTGGTAGGCGAGCCTCTCGGACCAGTCCCCCCGCAGAATGCCGAAGGCGGCGCGCTCGTCGGCAGCACCTCGTGCGGGCGCGAAATTGAGGTTCCACACGAACATCACGCCCATGTATCCCTTCTCTCGGGCTATCTGGAGGGCCTTGACCAGGTACTCGGCCTGCTCCAACTCGGTGTTGTCCGCGGCGTATTCGTATCCTTCGTTGGGCCTGTCCGTGAGGTTCTTGATGGACGCCCAGCCGAACTCGGTGGCCCACAACTTCCGGTTGCCGTCGCCAAAGGAGACCATAATGTCGTGGTATCCCTCAATGGTGTTCAGGAAATAGAACTGCCGGTTGCCTCGGAAGGATTCTGAATCGCCTGGCTCGCTGTACGCCGGCGGATAGAGCCAATCTGGTGGGTTGTTGAACCCGCTGGGATGCACGCCAACTGCGTCACAGTAGTTGCTCAGTCCAGCCTGGTACATCTGCCGAACATAGTCGAAATCGTCTATGGCTGTGTCGCTCGTATAGCCCACCGGCGTAGGGCCGCCGGACACCACAATAGCGCTGGGGCAGGCTGCCTTGATGCGGCTATATGCCACACGCAGGAGCTGCACGTACTCCGCAGCACTCAAGGAGCCCGCGGTGTTCCATTCGCGTTTGAGGTTCTGCTCGTTCCAGATCTCGTAGGCTTGGGCTCTTCCGCAGTAACGTGCGGCCATGGCACCCATGAAGTCGCCATAGTCATTGTAGTCCGCTGGTGGACCGTCTTCCTCGGTGTGGCCACCCCTGGCCCAGCCAGGCGCTTTCACCACACTGAGCAGAGTGTTAAGGCCTGCGTCGTTAGCTGCGTCCACAATGCCGTCGATGGACTCCCACAGGTACTGACCCTTCGCCGGTTCGAACTCCTTCCACTCTATCTGGTGCTTGATCCACCTGAAATGCATGTTATTGACTAGTTGACAGGTGTACTCTGCGTCCAGGTGGAACAGGTGAACCTGGATGCCGTAGTCGAAGCCGGTTCCAGGCGATGGCGGTGTGGGCGACGCGGCGGCAGGAGCCACCGCGGTCTCGGAAGCAGGGACTTCTGTCTCGGAGGGCACAGTCGGTGACGACTGTGGGCTCGCGGTCGGCTCCTGCGGCGAGGGTGTCGCTTCGATGGTCACGGTGGGTGAAGGCGTTGGCGTCGCTTCGGGCTGTCCTGGCCAAGGCAGCAGGCCCAGCATGCTGGAGACCGCCACGCCGGCGACCAGACCAAGGACGAGTGCCACACCTATGGTCGCGCCTGCGCAGCCTAGCCAATTCAGACTCCGTCTTGCCTTTGGCGTCGTTTTCACTGAGTAGTCTTTCCCTTGCATCCTGGTTTTCCCCAGCAGCTCTGCGGAGATCTTCCCAATCCCAACAGGCCCGCGACAGAAAAATGGAGCATGGGCAGGGAGGTCCCATGCTCCGAGTCATACGTGATCATGGATTCGTGTCTACTTGGCCATCTTGGCAAGCGCGGTGTAGGCTGGTCTGACGGTCCCGTCGGCCCTCAATAGGCTGAACTTCGAGCCCTCCCAACCGCCGCCAGTCTCTACGGAGAAGTCGAGGTTCCAGATGCACATCACTCCCATGTAGCCGCTCTGCTTGGCGATCTGCATCGCCTTCACCAGGTAGTCAGCCTGTGTGGCCTCGGTGTTCGTGGCTGCGTACTCGTAACCCGGATTCGGCGCAGCAGACATGTTCTCGATGGTGGCCCACCCGAACTCAGTGGCCCACAGTCTCTTGTTGCCGTCTCCGTTCTGCACCATCACGTCGTGGTAGGACTTGATGGTGTTGTAGAAGAAGAACGACCGGTGTCCGTTGAAACCAGAGGAGTCTTTCCACGTGCGCCAGTCGGCGTCCGGCGGGTTGTCGAAGCCGCTCGGGTGCACGCCGACCGCGTCACAGACGTCCTTGAGACCGTTGTTGTACATCCGGCGCAGGTACTCGACGTCGTCAACGGCTGTCCAGCCGTCGCTCAGTCCGGTTGGTGTCGGGGCGCC
>DAOUEW010000312.1:0-13175 GCA_034430275.1 Anaerolineae bacterium
TGGCTGCGTGGCACTTGACCTCCGCATGCAGATGCTCGGCCACACGCCGATGGTAACCGTAGGGGCAAGTCTGAGACTCGCCCGAGAGGGCACGCTGCCCAGGTAGCCTGCCGCGTTGCTGGCACCGTGACTGCACGCATGACCGTTTTTGTGTGCTCTTCTTCTATAGTATAATCCCCTCCATGGCTCGCACCTACGTCTCTCTGGATCTGGAAACCACCGGCCTGGACCCCGACCACGACGCCATCATCGAGATCGGCGCGGTCAAGTTCCGAGACGAGAAGGTCCTGGACACCTTCTCCACCCTGGTCAGGCCCGACCGCGCCATCCCCTACCGCATCGAGCGGCTGACCGGCATCCGCCAGGAGGACACAGACGAGGCCCCATCTGTGTCCAGCTCGGTGGAGCATCTGGCCAGGTTCCTCGAGGACTACCCCATCATCGGCCACAACATCAGCTTCGACCTCGGGTTCCTGCGCCGGCGCGGACTGCTCCTGGCCAACGAATCGATCGATACCTTCGAGTTGGCCGGCATCATGGTGCCCCACGCTGCCCGTTACAGTCTCAGCAGGCTGGCCGAGGAGCTTGGCATCCCGGCGGACGGAGCACACCGCGCCCTCGCCGATGCGCACACCACGCGCAAGCTCTTCCTCGCCCTCCTGCAGCGGGCGGCCAGGCTGGACATCGACACCATCGAGGAGATCAACGGCCTGGTCCAGGGCAGCAAGTGGCCACTGGCGCGGGTGTTCCTCGATCTCGCGCGCCAGAAGGCACGCACCGCCTTCACCGGCTCCATCCGCGAGCAACTGGCGGCCAAGGGAGCGCTCGGCGAGGACGTGTCGGGCCCTATCTTTGCCGCTATCGCCGAGAGGGCCCCTCTCGAGCCCTCCCTCGAGCCACAGCCACTGGACGTCGCCTCCCTGGCCGCCACGTTCGAGGAAGGAGGCCTCATCGCCCAGGAGTTCCCAGGCTACGAGTACCGGCCCCAGCAGGTAGAGATGATGCTGCGGGTGAGCGAGGCCTTCAACGAGGGCCAGTACCTGCTGGTCGAGGCGGGCACGGGCACGGGCAAATCCCTGGCCTATCTGCTTCCCGCAGCCCACTTCGCAGCCACCAACGCTCGGCACGTGGTCATCTCCACCAACACCATCAACCTTCAGGATCAGCTGTTCCTCAAGGACATTCCCGACCTCCAGCGTTTCCTGTCCTTCGAGGTGAAGGCGGCGCTGCTCAAGGGACGCGCCAACTACCTGTGCCCTCGTCGGTTGGCAGCGCTCCGCCGCAAGCACGATCTCACCGTGGATGAGATCCGCGTGTTGGCCAAGATCCTGGTCTGGCTCCCGGGCACCACCACGGGAGACAGGACCGAACTCAATCTCCAGGGCGATGAGAATCTCATCTGGTCCAGACTCTCAGCGGAAGATGAATCCTGCAACCCGGAGCTCTGTTCTCACATCGGCAACTGCTTCTTCTACCGCGCTCGACAGAGAGCGGACGAGGCCCATCTCATCGTCGTCAACCACTCGCTCCTGCTCTCGAATGTGCTCAGCGAGAACCGTATCCTGCCCAGATATCAGCATCTGATCATCGACGAAGCCCATCATCTGGAAGATGTGACGACCCGGCAACTGAGCTTCGAGGTCAGCCAAGCGAGGATGCTGGGCCTTCTGAGCGAGCTCTCCCACAAGGCCGGGAACAAGACCTCTGGGCTACTCCGCGAGCTGCCTGGCCGTCTGCGAGGTAGCGGCGTGCCCGCGCGTATCCAAAGAGAGCTACAGGAGTACCTGGAGCAGGCCGACCAGGAGGTGGACCAGGCACGCAGGCGCGTGTACAACTTCTTCACCGCCCTGTCCCTGTTTCTGGACGAGTACCAACGGGCCGGCAGCCAGTACGACCAGCGGATCCGTCTCACCGACGGCCTCAGGGTGCAGCCGTCGTGGTCCGACGTGGAGATTGCCTGGGACAGTCTCGCAGAGGGACTCCGGGGCCTAGAGGAGCGCCTCGACTATCTCTACAAGAACCTGACAGGCCTCGAGGACGCCCGAATCGAGGAGTATGACGATCTGGTGCACGAACTGTCCGGCAAACTGCACCAGGTCAGAGAGGTAGTCGATCAGACAGAGGCCATCATCGCACAACCGGTCGCGGAGGGCATCTACTGGGCTTCCATAGGAGCCCAGGATCAGACCATCACCCTTCGTGCCGCGCCACTGGACGTGGGCGGCGAGCTGGAGAACCGGCTCTACCACGACAAGGAGTGCCTCATCCTCACCTCCGCTACTTTGAGCGCAGGATCGGACTGCCGCTACATCAGAGAAAGACTCAACCTCTGGGCCGCCGACGAACTGGTCATCGGCTCTCCATTCGACTTCGAGAGTTCCACGTTGCTCTACATACCCACTGATATGCCCGAGCCCGGACAGTCATATTACCAAAGGTCTGTGGAGCAGGTCCTCTCCGAGCTGGGCCAGGCCACGAGAGGCCGGACCATGGTTCTGTTCACTTCCTACAGCCAGTTGCGGTCCACCTACCGGGCCATCAGCCGTCCGCTCGGGGAAGAGGGCATCGCGGTGCTGGGCCAGGGCATCGACGGCTCTCGCCACAACCTGCTCAGCAACCTCAAGGCCAATCCCGAGACCGTGATCCTGGGCACACGGAGCTACTGGGAGGGGGTGGACGTCGTCGGCGAGGCGCTCAGTTGTCTGGCCATCGCCAGGCTGCCTTTTCCAGTTCCCGACGATCCCATCTTCGCTGCGCGCAGCGAGACCTTCGATGACCCCTTCAACCAGTTCGCCGTACCCCAGGCCATCCTGCGCTTCCGTCAGGGCTTCGGCCGCCTGATAAGGAGCAAGACCGACCGCGGAGTCGTGGTGCTCCTGGACAAGCGTGTGCTGACCAGGTCCTATGGTGGGGCGTTCCTGGAAGCCATACCCACCTGCACGGTCCGCCAGGGTTCCATACAGGACCTGCCGCTGGCGGCTGCCCGGTGGATCGCCGGGGAGATGGTCAGCCAACCGGGGTTGGAGCTGTAGTCGGACGCGGTAAGGAATCGGTGCGTCGAGCCAACATCGCGTCCTCGGTGGAGGACTCACGCTCATGACACAACAGGGCGAATTCTCGAACGAGTTCTCCTGGTCCAAATCGCGGGATTCCCTGTTCAACTTCTGTCTACGCAGCTACTACTACCACTACTACGGCTCCTGGAACGGCTGGCGGCACGACGCGCCCGCAGACGTCAGGGAACTATACGTAATAAAGAACCTCCAGAACCTTGGCACCTGGCGCGGGGCCGCAGTGCACGACGTGGCGCGGCAGCTAGTGGAAGGCTTGGCCCGCGGACGACCGCTGCCTATGGAGCAGGCCCTCTCCGTGCTCAGGGAGAGGATGCACCGCGACTTCGAGGATTCACGTACCGGCCGGTATCGTCGCCGCCCGAACCGCATCTGCGGCTTGCAGGAGCACTACTACGACGTCCCTGTCGAGGACGAACTGCTGGGAGAGCTCAACGTGGCCGCGGAAGGCGCCGTGAAGAGGATGTACGGCACACGAACCTACCAGACTCTGCTCCAGTTGGGCCCTTCCAGCATCGTCGAATGTGAGAAGCTCCAGAGTATCACACTGGCAGGGTCCAAAGTGTGGGTCAGCCCGGACCTGATACTCCGCGGACCGGACGGTGGTTTGACTATCGTGGACTGGAAGACCGGCACCCCCTCACCGGGCGGGGAGGTCCGTCTCCAGTTGGCGATCTATGGCCTCTACGCTGTGCGTATATACGGGGCGAGGACGCAAGAGTTACTCGGCGTGGAGGAGAATCTGGGCGCGGGCGAGGATCACGTCTATCCGCTTCAGGAGTGGGTCCTGGAGGAGGCGCGCAAGTACGTGGAAGACAGCATACGGAGAATGCAGGCGCGCCTCCACGACCGTGAGAGGAACGTGGCCCTGGTCCGGGACTTCCCGATGACAAGAGAACTGGCTCGATGTACGGGTTGCAGATTCCGCCGGGCATGCGATCGCGGTTGAGAAGAAAGGGAACAAAGGTCCAACCACTTCGAAGCGGCAGGGACACACAGAACAGAGGGTAGCTTCCATGGGACAGAGATTCAGGTTGCTCAAGCTGTTGATGCTAGCATGTGGCTTGACTCTCATTGCACTCGGTGCGGTGTGTCTGCTGCTCTACGTCCTCGTGTCCCTGACTTATCAGGGCCCGGACCTTCTGGCGACCAGTCTGACTATCGCGTCACTGGGTGCCATGACTTTGACGTTGGGCTTCGCGCTCGCCTACCAGGCGCGAGCCTCGCTAAGAGGACGGCCCTCGCGCGAGTTCCGCCCTCCGCCGGCCCGGTTACTGGGGCTGCTCTTCGTATTCTGTCTGATAGTGGGCCAGGGCCTGATCTTTCTCGGCGGAGGGTCAAGCGTCACCGCGCTCCTCTTTCCTCCATTCCACATCCTGGCCGCCGTTTGCCCTGCCCTGGCTATTCTGGCCTTCGTGGCCAGGTCTACCAGGACTGTTTCCTGGCGCTCGGCCAGCCTGGAAGTATCCCACGGCGCCCTGCTGGCCACGATGACAGCTCTCATCGCGGAATTGATGGTCATCCTGGCTCTCGTCTTGGCCGTGTCCTTCATCGTCGTCTTCACACCAGGCGGTGTCGAGCGGTTGATGCAGTTGTCCGCAGATCTACAAGATCCGGCCTGGGTGGAGAACCCGGAAAACCTGGCCCAACTCGTCCTCTCCCCCGCTGTCCTGACCGTGATCGTTCTGGTGTTCGTGGTCCTTGCCCCACTGATAGAGGAGTTTCTGAAAGCGCTGGGGGTGCTGTTGCTGGGCTACCGTCTACGAGGACGGGCAGAGGCCTGGGTGTGGGGAGTGGCCTGCGGTGCCGGTTTCGCCCTCGCTGAGAGTCTCTTCAACGGATCCATCGCCCTGGAGGGTTGGGGGGCGGTCATGCTCATACGCTGGGGAGCCAGCCTGATGCACTGCGTCGCCAGCGGCATCATGGGCCTAGGGTGGCACGATGCCCTCGCGTCCAGGCGTCCGTGGCGTCTCCTGACAGCCTATGCGCGCAGCACAGGTATCCATGCCCTCTGGAACGCAGCGGCGGTGGGCGTGGCCGTACCCTCCTTGCTGGCGGTCAGCACACCGGATAACATGCTGGCGCAGGGCGTCGCGGGGCTTATTCTCCTGGGCTCGCTGGCCTTGCTTGTCCTGCTCACCTTGTCTATGGTTGTGGTCGTGGTCCGCTTGACCAGGACAGTCCGCCCCACGGAAGCCGAGTCCGCCGCCCCGGATCAGCAGCAGACATGGGAGAGCGGCGTCGGCGACGACAACCTGGGCCCGCGACCCGAACAGACGACACCCTCGGAAGAGGGCAGTTGAGTCACCTGATCCCCCGATCATCAGGGATCGGGGAGCGCTTTTCGGAGGTGTAGATGAAGTTCTCGGAAATGAACGATTCTGACTGCCGCGAGTACGTCGACTTCCTCCTCAGGCAGTATCGTCTCGTCGATGCCTACTGGTTCCTGGCCGTGGAGGACGCCTTCGGCACGGAGGCAGCAGTCAGTCTCAACCAGGACATCTGGACGAGAATGGGCTCGGTGGCAGCCAGAGAGATCAAGGAGAGGTTCCCCCTGGAAGAGGAAGGCGTGGTTGGGGTGCTGGAGGCGCTCTCGTACTTCCCGTGGGCCACCATTGTGGGTTGGGAGATGGAGGAGCACGACGGCGTGGCCCGGATACGTGTCCCCTACTGTCCGCCTCAGGCAGCACGGGTCAAGAGTGGGCGAGGAGCGTTTTCCTGCAAGTCCATGCACCTGGGGGAGTTCACCAACTTCGCCAGAGAGATAGACGAGCGCGTCGAAGTGCGGTGTCTGATGGCCCCGCCCGATCCCCACCCCGAGGACCTGTGGTGCGAGTGGGAATTGAGGATGAGAGAGTAGGCAGCACATTCTGTGACGAATGGCCCCTTCCAGCTCAGGTCAGGGGCGCCTTCTCTATGTCGTGGGTCTCGTTACTCGGTCACCTCCTCGGACGTGTCCTCAGAATCTGCTTGGGCCTTCAGGTCCCACAGCGTCTCCCTCAAGCCCATGATCTCTTCGATCAACCTGGATCTCTCGCGACGATAGTCGTGGATGACCACCTCCAAGTCAGCCAGCAACAGGGATTTGTCCCGTAGATCCCTCTCCAGTTGGCTGATCCTCTCTGCGCGGCGGTCTCTCTCTCCGCTCATCGATCCCCGCTCTCTTGCCTCATTTCCATTTAACCACGGCAAGGTCCAAAGGGGGTCAAAACAGGGTCAAAGTTAGGTCGTAATCGTCTTGTGGTCTGGCCCGCGAGAGTCTAATATAATGGTAGCGGTTCAGGGTTCGAACACCGATATGAAGGATTGGCATCAGGGGCAACTGCCCTTACAGATCGAGCGCTTGAAATGGGTTGCCGCAGGGGCGATCTTCGCTGTTGCGTCGAGCTACCGCCTGTTGCTCCACCCTTTCGTAGCACGTCACTGGCCGGAGCTGGGATGGGCCGTGGACGTGCTTTTCTGCGCTCTGTTGGGTTCGGTGGTGATCTGGTCGTGTCTCTCCTGGGTCGGCCACCGACTGCGACAGGAGGCAGGCGAGACTGAGCAGCTAGCATCCCTGGTCAGGAGCTCGTGGGACCCGATTCTCGGCCTCGACGAGGGGTGGCAGATCCGCACCTGGAACCGCGGCGCCGAACTGATGTTCGGCTACCACTGGAAGGAAGTCGTGGGGCAGCCCTTCCACATGCTCCTCTCCCCCGGCTCCACGAATACCCTCCGGTTGGAGGCAACCAGGAAGCTGGTCCATGAACAGGGATACGCGCAGGCCCGCGAGATGGAGTTGCTGACCAAGGATGGGCAGCCCATAGCCGTACAATTGACGGCCAACCTCATGCGGGCACCCAGTGGAGGAATGAGCGCTCTCTCCCTCGTAGTGACCGACGTCAGCGCAGCCAAGGAGACAGAAGAAAGGATGCGCGCCCTGTATCGAGAGGTAGAGGAGAAGATGCGGGAGCGCACGAGGAAGCTCGAGCTGGCCCGCCACGAACTGGAGATGAGCAACGCTCAGCTCCATCGGGCTTACGAAGAGCTCAAGGACCTGGACCAGCTCAAGTCCGACTTCGTGTCCATGGTCTCCCACGAGCTCCGCTCACCGTTGACGAACATCAGCGGGGCTATCGAGCTGATGCTGGAGCAAGAGCAACTCAGTGACGAATACGTACGCATCATGCTGGGTGTGGCGGGTGAGCAGACCCAACGCCTGATCAGACTCGTGAAAGGCGTCCTCAATGTTTCCCGCATACAGGCTGGCCAGCTCCATCTGGACCAATGTGAACTGGACCTCATGCCCGTGCTGGAACGAGTGATGACCAGCCTTCAGGCCAATACCGTGTTCCACTGGTTTGAGTTGCCCACGAAGGACGAGTGGCCACCGGTTTGGGGAGACGAAGACCGTATAGAGGAGATTCTCTTCAATCTCTTGGACAACGCCATCAAGTTCTCCCCCTCGGGTGGGTCAATCGTGATCGCCATGGAGGTTGCCGGCGGCGAGATCACAGTCTCCATCACGGACCCAGGCGTAGGCATACCGCCTGAGAAGCTAGACGGCATCTTTCGGAAGTTCCATCGGTTGGACAGCGAAGACTCCCGGCAGACCTATGGGTATGGCCTCGGCCTCTACATCACCAAGGCGCTGGTGGAGGCTCACGGAGGCAGTATCTGGGTGGACAGCGTTGAGGGGGAAGGCTCGACATTCAGCTTCACCCTGCCTCTGGCGTCGCACAGGCCCTCCCCCACAGACGCCGATCTCGCTGAATCGGCGAGGTCAAAGGTGCATCGCCAATGAACGAGACCATACTGATCATCGATGACGACAAGACGCTCATCGACCTCCTCGGACAGTCCCTGGGGAAATCCGGCTACGAGATCGTGAGCGCCACCAACGGCATAGACGGCCTACAGGTCCTGTACAAACACAGAGTGGATCTGGTCATCCTGGATGTGATGATGCCCCGCATGGATGGCTGGGAGACCTGCTCCCGCATCAGAGATGTCTCTGACGTGCCGGTGATCATGCTCACGGCCAAGGACGAGGAGGCAGACGCGCTCAAGGGTTTCCAGTGCGGTGTCGACGACTACGTAACGAAGCCTTTCAGCTTCGCGGAATTGACCGCGCGAGTCAAAGCCGTCTTACAAAGGACACGGAAGACCCCTGCCGACACGCAGAGGAAGGTCTACGTCTTCGACGAGTTGGTAGTCGATGCGGACAACTCCCAGGTGATGGTGCGGGGCAAGCCTGTCAGCCTCACGCCGACCGAATTCCAGTTGCTGCTCACACTGGCGGAGAACGCCGGGCGTATCCTCTCCCATGAGCAGTTGCTGAGTCAGGTCTGGGGACCGGAATACGTAGGAGAGCCCGGCTACGTCAAGCGCTACATCTGGTACCTGCGCCAGAAGATCGAGGCGGACCCCAGCGCCCCCGAATACATCATCACTGAGCGAGGCTTCGGCTACAAGCTGGGAGGCTAGGGAGCGCTTCCTCGACCCTACCCCACCGTGGCATCTTCCTCTGACTAAGCATCCCGCACTACTGCGCGCCAGAGCACGAACCGGGCGTGTTTTCCTCCATATGATGCACTGCTACCCTTGCTGTAGCCCGCTGGAGCGCATAGTACTTTGGATCTATTGACGGGGCAGCTTGTGCTTCGCTATAATGGAGTACGGGAACCTTGTCCACGATCTTGGCGCGCGTCTGGAACGGCCGTTCTCGAGACTCCTGCCAGGGAGGCCACGAATGCAAGACGAAAGAGGAAAGAGGACTCGTGCCTGGGCAATCGCCACTGCTGTGGCCTGTGTTGTGGCCTTCATCACTCTCGCCCAGGGCACGTGGGCGCAGGAATTGGGAGACCCCGACGACTGCACGTGGACCAAGGAGGTCTGGATCAACGGCGATGGTCCAGCACTGATCACGGGACCGCGGAGCTTTGGGGTGGTGCGCGGCGACACGGTGCACGTCCGCGACACCCTGCACTGCGATTTCGTCTACGACTGGAGCTTGCACGAGTACTGGGATAAGGACCTGCTCTCCCTCGCACCCCCGTACCCCGGGTATGCGGTGGATGCAGGAGAGGTCGACGACTATCCTGTCGGGTCGCTGACCTGGTGGGGTAGCGGGTCCGAGGGCCAGGAAGTACACCTGGACAAGTACCTGGGCGTGGACACAGTCGGTTGGGTGACCACTGAGATCTCAGAGACGGTGGATTTCAGCGAACACGAAGGCCCACTCTACGAATCACGGGAGTATCCCTTCTACTTGCTGGAGTTGGTCGAGGGTGGCGACGCACCGTCCAGCTACAACCACACCAGCTCTCCCATGACCACGACCACCTTCATCACGGGCACACTGGCCAGCTTTCCCGTGGTGTGGGACTGGGACGGCACCATGGACCCAGCGCCACCCAGCTATGGTTTCTGCCACTACTCCAGTCTGGTCCCCTCTTTCCTGGGCATCACCGTCACCCACGAACTCGACGCCGACCTCTTGCCCGACGGCGACGGGGTGACTAACATACACCCCTCCAGCGATACCCCCGACCGCGATGGCGCCGACGATGGGGTGAGCTTCCCTTCAACGCTTCCCCACTGCGGCACGGCCACGGTCAACGTGGTCGGCGAGAACAACCATTGGACCAACCTCTACCTCAACGCCTGGGCCGATTGGAACCGGGATGGCGACTGGGACGACACCTCTCTGTGTGATTGCGAGATCAGCGAATGGATCATCCAGGGCTATGCGGTCAGCCCTGGCGCCTTCGACCTCGATATCGACGTCTCCTCCTGCCACGCGGTGCCAAACCCTACGGAACCTCTCTGGGTCAGAGTGACCCTCAGCGAGGCTTCGCTGTCCGGCGAACCCTGGAGCTACGGCGGGCAGCCGTACCCGGCCTCCACCGCCTGCTTCGAGCAGGGTGAGACCGAGGACTACTACGTGGAACCGACCCTGATCCCCGAATGTGAATGGGACAAACAGGTCTACGTCAACGATGAGTTGGCAGGGGCATGGGACGAAGGTCCCTTCGCCGTGACGGTCAGCGACACTATCACCATCACGGACATGCTCTCCTGCAATTTCCCGTACGATTGGGAGCTCCACGAAGAGTGGGAGGCCCCTCACCTATCACTGGTGAGTTGGGAATCGAGTGACTGCAATGTGATCACCGACACGGGCCAACTCGACTGGTCGGGAGACCCCGTGCCGCCAGGGACCCAGGTGGTGCTGACCAAGACCCTCCATGTGGATGAGCCTGGTTTCGTCTCCATCCCTATCACAGAAACGGTGGCCTTCAGCCCCGAGGGCATGGTGGAGCCCATGGAGAAGAGCGTAGACCTGGTAGAACTGCTGGAAGGAGGGGATGCTCCGTCCAGCCACTATCACGCAGGACCGCCGCACATGGAGACCTATCCTGGTTCTGGTGTGTCGGCCCAGTTTCCAGTGGTCTGGGACTGGGACGGCACGTTGGGGCCTGGACCGGTGAGCGGTTCCTACGGCTTCTGTCACTACTCGGGCAGTACCACCTACCTGGGCAACGCGCCCACCTACGAACTGGACGCCGACCTCCTGCCCGATAGAGACCTGGTCACCAACATCGATCCCGCCACTAACACGCCTGACCGCGACCTCTCCGACGACGGCCTGACCATCCCCGGAGGTCTACCCAGGTGTGCGCCAACAACCCTGACCTTCACGGGTCACAACGGGTCAGGCAGCACCCTCTATCTCAACCTCTGGGCCGACTGGAACCGAGATGGTGACTGGGAAGACGGCAGCCAGTGTGGCTGCGGCGACGACGAATGGGCGATCCAGGATCATGTAGTCAGTGCGTGCCCCTTCGAAGAGAGCGTCGAGATCACTCCCTGCCACACGTGCAACCCAACCGAACCCCTGTGGATACGCGTGACGCTCAGCGAGGTCCCACTGGGACCCCTGGGTGAGCCGTGGATCTATGGAGGGCAGCCCTACGCCGCCTCGAGTGGCTGCTTCGAGCTGGGGGAGACACAGGACTTCCTGTTCCAGCAAAACGTCGCCTACCTTCCCGTCGGGACGAAGAACTACTGAGGCCAAGCGCGGCGCAGGATACCCATCGGGAAGACGTCGAGAAGCCATCCGTACCGGGATGGCTTCTCCCTTCTCTGAAGCGAAGGCACAGCCGCGCCACGCATCTCCGCTCGAGGTTTACCTCCGTCCGTAGATGGTCACCTCGCCCTGCTGGAAAACGACGTCCATCAGGCTCTCCAGCTTGGCCAGCGCCGGCTGGCTAATCTGGTAGGTGCTCCGCTCCAACTCTCCCACGTAGACGTACTCCACGCCGTACTTGTCCAGCAAGGCGGCCGTCTCTTCCACGTCCGGCGAGGTGTAGATGGCCTCGATGTCCGGCTCACGCTTCCCCGGCTCTTCGTAGTTGCCCCTCCACTGGAGTTCGTGGCCTCCCCAACCCAGCAGTGTGGGCAGGCCGGTGTGCACCGAGACGCGGCCATAGTAGGTGTACGAGCCACCGGTGGCCTCCACGATCGTCGCTGCACCCTGGGCGTGGTTCCGCAGCCATCGGATGCCCGCCACATCGTCAGCGTAGGCCAGCGCCAGTTGGGACGTGCCGTCCAGCGTAGGTGTGTCGCCGAAGCCTCCCGTCTTGTTGTACGTGGAGAGAAGGGGATAGATCAGTCCGGCCAGGAAGACGGGCACGAACCCCAGCACCAGCAGCGTTGACAGCGCTCGCCTGCGGGCTCTGATCCACGGCCCCAGATAGTAGAGTCCAAAGGCTGCTGAGATGCCGAACAGCACCCAGGCCTGGTAGTAGAACTTGAACACGCTGTTCATGCGAGTGGAAAAGACATCCTTGAGGAAGAAGAACTCCACCGTGAACGTGAGCACGAGGGCCACAACGGTGAGCACGAGCACAAAGGTCACACTCGAGGTCACGTCCGACAGCCGCAGGGGAAAGAGCCCACAGACCAGGGCCAGTACAGCCGCTCCGATGAGCAGGAGCAGCAGCGCGATCAGGTAGAGCTTGAATACGGCCAATGTGCAGCAGACGAGGACCACCACGATGGCAGCGATGGTGGGGGCCAGCCCAAGCCGACGCCTGCCTGGATCCTCCGCCCTCCCGCCGGCCAGTGCGGTCAGCCTGCGCCACGAACTGTACAACAACAGGGGGGCAAGAACGTAGACAAAGGCCCCGAACATGATCAGGTACTGGTGCAGCCTGGTCTTGACCAGCAACACGGGGTATATCCCGCCCGCCTGGGAACGTAACCCTATCCAGAAGGGCAGGTACAGCACCAGGCACAGGGCCACTAACGCCACAGCGAAGAAGAACACCTCGCTCAGCCAGCGGCGTCCAAAGCCTCCCTGGCGCCCGTAGCTAGCCAGGCCGTAAGCCATCAGACAGATGACCAGGTAGATGGGCAGGTCCCAGCTATTAAGGAAGCCCAGACCTCCAAAACAGAGGCCCAGCACGATCATCTCCCACCACTCCGCCTCCCGGGTGGACCAGAGCAGGTTCAGGCACAGGCCCAGGGCCAGGAGCACGAAGGGCAGTCCCAGCACGTGGGGATGCATGTCCCCCAGGAGGAAGCTGAAGAAGGGAAACTCGTCGATGACCTCTTGCTCGACTCCGAAAACCACGTCGTGGATCACGCGTGAGGCCCTCCACCACCACCAGTTGTCCATGGGGATCCACGACCCGGTCACGGGCGCCGAGGCTAGATTCTTCACGTCGATCCACTCCCAGAAGGCAGCCGAGCCCAGCCCCCGGGTGTGGAGGACCTCCAGAGCCCCTTCCAGGTTGCCCATCGCGACCACGAAGATGGCCCCCAGACCACCAAAGGCCGTGGGCAACGCAAAGCCCCTGCCCTCTCCCTCCCGGTGGCGGGCCACCAGATTGTAGGTCAGGCTGAAGGCACCGTTCGCCGTCAGTGCGAAGAGCAAGGCAATGGCCAGGTTGAAGGCCACCTCGGACGGGACCGCCGTGAGCCTGGTCAACATGGCCACGATCATGTATCCGAAGTAGTAGTAGCTGATGGCGAAGCCCGACAGCCAGGGGTCCAACGGCGGGAAGTACTCGCTGCGCAAGATGGCGTTGAGGAACGCGAAGTCCATGGGCTTCTCGG
>DAOUEW010000313.1:0-2580 GCA_034430275.1 Anaerolineae bacterium
CACGCACCACACACCTCCTCTAGACGTTCGCCGCCGGGGGGTGCGCGGCGGGCTCTCATTGGTCCGGAGAGATGGGGGGCGCGATTTCTTCCAGGAGTGCCGGCATCACGCGCCAGGCTATCCCGTTGTCTGACCTCGGTGAGGGCCGTTCGCGGGAGGTGTGGAGCTTGACGGTTGTATAGAAGTGGAGTACAATACTGTTATGCGCAACTGATTTCCACGACATGTAACACCGTTGGGGAATGAAGCACGGCTGACAGCGCAGCAGAGACAAGTGACCGGTGATTCGATAGCGACACAGCTCCGTACCCATGTGCAGGGGTAGTTCCTGTGAGTAGTCCCGTCGGAGAGCAGGCTTGCGATCGTGTGGGGGCGAGGCAGGAGGTGCGAGGATAAGAGGATGGATGCTGCACGTCGCACGTTTCGCGCCGCTGCAACAGTGGCACAGCATATCAGTACACCATGAGACCCGACCGTGGTCTCCGACGATATCCATGGAGGGTGTTCAGAGATGGGTGAGAGCAGGCCAATCAGCGAGCAGATAGCTGATCTCGCAGTGGACCTACGCTACGAGGATTTGCCCGACAGGGCGCGCAAACGCGCAGCGAACCTGGTCCTGGACCTCTTGGGATCCATGATCGGCTCGAAGGAGATCGAGTCGAGCAGGATTGCTGCCGAGGTGGCCCTGGAACTGGGTGGCCCGCCAGAGAGCACAGTGATCGGCTACGGTAGGAAGGTGTCTGCACCCAACGCAGCCTTCGCCAACGCGATTCAAGGCTATGCTTTCGACTTTGCCGATGACCACAATGAGTCTAATGCTCATCCGAGCGTGGCTACCATCCCTGTCAGTCTGGCTGTCGGTGAGAAGATCCAGGCGAGCGGGAAGGAAGTCATCGAGGCGATCGCGCTGGGCAACGAGGTGGTCTGCCGTCTGGGCTCTGCGTTCCTCGGTAAGACGTACTATCAGGGGTTCCATCCCTCGAGCACTTGTGGGACGTTCGGCGCTGCGGTATCCGCGGCCAAACTGTTGAAGCTGGACAGACAGCAGGTTGTGTACGCCCAGGGCATCGCAGGTAGCCAGGCCGCGGGACTGATGGCCTGGAACACGTCAGGTTCCTACACCAAGCGACTCCAGGCAGGACACCCGGCGATGGTAGGCCTCATCTCGGCCATGATGGCGCAAAAGGGCTTCAACGGGCCGCCCGAGATCATCGAGGGGCAAGATGGCTTCATGCAAGCCTATTCATACCAGCTTCAGTACGACACGAGTCTGATCACGGACGGGCTGGGCGACGAGTGGACGTTCGCGGACTCGAGCACAAAGGTCTACCCCTGCTGTCGCTATTCGGCGGGCCATCTGGATGCCTGTCTTGACATCGTCGCCAGACATGCTCCTGACTGGCGAAGCATCCAGCACGTCCTTGTGCGCTCTTTAGACTATACCATTCGGCTGCTGGCCATGCCTAGAAAGCGAGATCCGCAGACCGTGGTGGATACGCAGTTCAGTATGCCCTGGCAGGCTGCCATCGCTTTCGTCGATGGGAAGATCGACGTGGACACCTTCACCGAGAAGAACATCCATCGTCCCGACGTTCGCGGACTGATGCAGAAGGTGGATTGGGTGGTTGACGAGGAGTTCGAGCGACGTTATCCAGAGCACTATTCGTGCGCAGTGACCGTGACCATGGAAGACGGGACAGAGTACACCTCGGTGATCGATGACCCCAAGGGCGACTACCGCAACCCGGTGACACAAGAGGAGCTCGAGGACAAGTTCCGGAGGCTGGCCCGGCGTGAGCTGGACGAGGCGCGGGTTGAGCGTTTGGTCGGATTTGTGAGGAACCTCGGCGAGGTTGAAAACGTTGCGGAGCTGTTCTCCCTCACTGGGTAGTGTCAACGGACCGAACACCAGAATAGAGGGATATTCTTCATGTAGGGACTGCGGAGTCCTTGGGCGTGGCCGGACAGTCCTGATGGGTGGGTGTCCGCAGGAGTAAGAGTGCATGCGGGCGTCAATCCTGGCCGCCCAGTTCCGGAGGGGATAGCGGAGGATCTCCCCAACTGCATTTCGTGGGTGATGCGGCTCTTCCCGATTCGAAGAGCCGCCTTCTCGTTCGCGAAGGACATCTCTGGTGATGTCGGGGCCGTTGAACGAACTCGACACTGCCCAGGATACCGGCGCGGTACACGTGTGGTCTACCTGAGCCGAGGGCCAACTAGCGGGCCGTTGCCAGAGAAACCTGCCTGCGTGGCCTGGCCCTTGAGGGGACGGTCAGCATCTGAGGGAGGGTACCACTGTGCCCCCGTTGGGCTTGTGGCGGTCAGCGCAGATGACGTCCGGTACTCTCTTCTGCCTGGGTGTCTTCTCCGGCTGCTGGGGGGTGCTCCTCGGACTGTCCGGTGTCTCTGCCATTGCCATTCTTTCTGCCCAGGTACCTCACCAGCTTCACCGTTCCCAGGTACCTTGAGATGGTATTCATCCAAAGGCCCACGTGTGCCAGACCACATGGGCAGAGCTGTGCACTACACTTCGTCTTGTCTTGACAAGCGTATGGACAATGAGCCCATACCTCGTCTCTC
>DAOUEW010000314.1:0-1862 GCA_034430275.1 Anaerolineae bacterium
AAGCGCCTCCGCCGGTATGCTACAATGGACTTGGACCGGCAAATGGGACGTTATACGGCGGGATAAGGATGGGTTCGGCTACCTGGTTTGAGAGAGAAGGCGTGATCGGGACGGTTCGCGAACTGTTGGCCGAGCGGTCGTGTGAGGGCTATGTGGTCGGAGGGTACGTGCGCGACCTGCTGCTCGGCAGGGATACACGAGACCTGGACGTGGCCGTGGCAGGGGAGACCTTGGCCGTGGCCCGAGAGCTGGCCGACCGCTTGGGGGGGGCCTTCGTGGTGCTGGACGAGGAGCGGCACACGGCGCGGGTGGTGCTCCGCGACCAGGGCGACAGGTACTACGTGGACTTCGCCACCCTGAGGGGAGGGGGTCTGGAGGCGGACCTGAGAGCACGCGATTTCACCATCAACGCCATGGCTCTCGACGTGCAGGATGTAGGGCCGGACCTGCGGATCATGGATCCCCTGGGGGGACGGGAGGACCTGGAGAGCGGTGCGGTCAGAGCGGTCTCCGATTCTGTCTTCCACGACGACGCGATACGCCTTCTGCGGGGCGTTCGGCTGGCGGCGGAGCTGGGGATGGAGGTCGAGCAGAGCACCGAGAGGCTGATGCTCAGGGATGCTGATCTCATCGCCGGGGTCTCTGCCGAGAGGGTCAGAGATGAGCTGTGCAACATCCTCGCCGTTGGGGGAACGGAGGTCCATCTGCGGCACCTGGACAGGTTGGGGCTGCTGGCACGTGTTCTGCCGGAGCTGGAGGCACTGCGCGGGCTGGAGCAACCGCTTCCTCACTTTCAGGATGTGTTCGAGCATTCCTTGACCGCTGTAGGCGGTGTGGATCGAGTGCTCATGGCCGCGGAAAGCCTGGCTTCAGGCCAGAACCTGTCCATGGCCGAGGAGTGGGGTCTAGGGCCCGAGGCACAGGAGGCCCTGCAAACGGCGCTGGGCCCATTCTCGCAGCCGGTGCTGGCACATCTGGAGGAAGAGCTCGTTGACGACAGGAGCCGAGCGGTTGTCTTGAAGCTGGCCGCGCTCCTCCACGACGTGGGGAAGGCGAGCACGGGCCAGATAGACGAGGACGGTCGAATCCGTTTCTTCGGCCACGCGCGAGAGGGCAGCCTTGTGGCCGCTCGCGCGGTGCATCGGCTGCGCTTCGGTGGTCGAGAGGCGAGGCTGGTGCGGACTGTGATCAGGCATCACATGCGCCCTCTAGACCTGGCGAAGGCAGAGCGGGTCAGCCGCCGGGCCATCCATCGCTTCTTTCGGGACACGGGTGGCGCCGGTGTGGACGTCCTCCTCCTCGCCCTGGCGGACAATCTGGCTCTGGTGCACCAGGGCTTCAACGTGGAGCTGTGGGAGCGCATTTGCGAGGTCGCCGGTGTGTTGCTCAGAGCGTACTACGAGCAGTTCGATGCGCTGATCGCGCCCCCTCCTTTGCTCCGGGGCGGCGACCTTCTGGAGATACTGGGCATGGAGCCAGGCCCCGTAGTGGGGAAGATCTTGCGAGCCTTGAGCGACGCGCAGGCTGCGGGCCAGGTGTCCACGAGGGAGGAAGCGCTCGAACTGGCGAAGAGCCTGCGTTAGAACGAGCACGGACAGGCCACTTCCTCGACAGCCAACTCAGGGTTCCCTGACGCGTCTCAGCCCTTCCAGGGCATGGGCGGCACCTGAGCCGATTCTGCATAAGGCCCGTTCTTGAAGTCGTCCCAGTAGCCGTTGCTCTCCACCAATGAGTAGGCGAAGATGGCCTGGCCCTCAGCGCCAGCCTGGCGTGCCATGTCGATGCGGGTCTCGATCTCGGAGAAGGAGGCGTACCCGGCGTGGATGCCGGCAAAGATGTGGCGTCCGAACGATTGCTGGACG
>DAOUEW010000315.1:0-11042 GCA_034430275.1 Anaerolineae bacterium
AAAGCGGCACCCACTCATTCCCCGACCAGTGGTACAGCCCCTCACACGTACTGGCGTACAGAGAGTCCACGGCGGCGTAGTCCATGTTCACATTCAGTACGCAATCTCGTGCAGGGAGGCCGCCAGGGAAGTCAGTCCACGTCTCGCCGTAGTCGTCACTGACAAGGAGCCAGGACAGACTTGCGTCATCGAACCCCGCGGGCAACTCTCCGATCAGAGCATAGAGGCGCCCCGGCTCTCCAGGACCCACCAGAAGCGTCCGCACCTGCCGCCAAGGCTCCTGCGGGGCAGTGGGCGGCAAAGTGGGGGGCGTTTCCGCCTGAGGCGGCGGGGCCGGCTCGGTGGCTGTGGGCAGTGGGGGTGGTTGAGTAGAGGTCGGTTCAGCAGCAGAGGGCGTCGACGGCAACCGCGTGGGACTGGGCTCGCTGGTTGGGAGCCTCGTTGTTTTCTCTTTCACCATGGGAGTCTGACGCGGTGTGCCGGTGGGAGGGCTCAGGACACCCCCGACAGGACTACAAGCGAACGTCAAGACGGCAGCTAGTCCGAGCAGCGAGATCAGAGCTTTCATCTCCTCGCACCTCCCTGGCTCCCCCGTGCAAGCCGTGGTCACCGCGCACGATGTGTCACAGCGCAACCTCCGCGACCCCTTGAACGCCCCCGCCTGGGGCAAAGTCTAGCAACTCCTAGACAGAGCTACCTCCAGAACTGCCACCACTTCCTGTTCGTTGGAACTTCGCGGCCCGCATGGCCGCTCAGCACGTCGAGTGATGCCAGTAGCGCTCCAGGGTCCTCGTCGATCTGCCGATCCAACCACGCGTGTGGGATATCTATGTTGAAGTACAGTGTCGAGTCCTTCCCCGTCTGGCGGTGGTGCACGTGCATTTCGTCGAAATAGTGTCCCTCGCCCTCCACGAGAGCCTGACTCCGCAGTTCGAGCCCCAAGTAGCCCAGAACTGCATATTCCTCCGCCACGATGATGACGGTGAACGCGGTCTCAGGAGTCTGGCCATCGCCCGAGTTCAGGATCGATTCCAGGAGCCCTCCACCGAACCTGCGGTGATAGTCCGCCTTGGTCGTCTCGTCCATGCGCCCGTACACGAACGCGGCCAGCAGATGTGACTCCACATCCAGGTAGTTCTGGTCCAGCCTCCCGTCCACAGCCCTCAACGCCGCCTGTCCGTCTGTCTGGCGAATCAACTGCTCCCACGACGATTGATCCCCGGCCGGTGTGTGGTAGGGGGAGTAGTGAGAGGACCTCGCATACACTAGACGTAGCTCCTGGAAATCGACCGTCTCAGGATCGGACTTGGCTTTCGACAACAGTTCTTCGTACTCTTGATCGAACTCCATTCTTCCTCCTCGGTCGACAAGAGAATGCTGTGACGAGAGGCCTGCCGAAGACTACGCTGTGCGATGACGGCCGCATGAACCTCAGACGAAGGTCCGGTCGGTGGCCTTTGTGCGCCGCCTCCAGCCGAACGCGACCGCGGTGAACTCTTACTGTCCCACCGCGTACAGGTTGCTGCCCGCGCCCACGTAGAGAGTTCCGTCGCTGCCCACAGCAGGGCCGACCAGGATCATCCCTCCCTCTGGAAGAAGAGAACGCCAGCGCAGGGTCCCGTCGGGGTTGACGGCGAACAGCTCACCCTCCCGCGTCCCCGCGTAGAGTACGAGTGCGCCATCGATGGTAACGGGAGAACTGAAGTGCACCTCCCTCTCTTCCTCTGGCTCTGCCATAAAAGTCCAGGCCACGGTTCCGTCGGGATTGAGGGCGTAGAGCTCGTTGCTATTGGAGGTGAGATAGACCCTGCCACCGGCTCCCAGAGCAGGGGTGGAATCGGCTTGCCCGTCCACCGGGGCAAAGGCCCACATCTGACTTCCATCCGCCGGATTCAGCGCCAGATAGCCGGAGCCAGCACCCACATAGACAGTCCCATCGCTCCCTATGGCGGCGCTGCAATCGACCGAGCCCAGCGGGCTCTGCCACTTTGGGGTGCCATCGGGATTCAGGGCGTACAGGATGCCGTTCGTGGCCCCGACGTACAGCGTGCCGTCGCCTCCCAGGGCCGGTGAGGCAAGTATCCTGGACCCGGCGTCGAACCGCCACCTCTCTGCGCCGTCTCCACCTAGAGCGATCACCTGGCCCCCACCGGTCTGGGGGTTGCTGGCGGCCAGGTATACGGTCCCATCCGGACCCACGACGGGTGAGCTTTCCACGATGTGACCCTCCAGGTGGTACGTCCAGGCCACGCTGCCGTCGCGGTCAAAGGCGTAGAACATCTCTTCCACAGGGGACGATACGCCCACGTAGACCACGCCCTCCTCGCTCAGGGCCGGCACCCCGCTGACCTGGCCGTAGGAGGCTCTCCACTTCTCGACCCCACCACCGTCGAGGACGTAGAGGTTGCCGTCCAGGGACCCCAGGTAGATGTCCCCGCCCGCGCCGATGGCCGGCGAAGTGGCGAGAAGTCCAACCCGGTACATCAACCTCACATTGGGGGCCTCCGGACCCTCAGCCAGGGTGCGCCCGGTGTGCTGCGCATCGGCGGCATACATAGGCCAGGGGGCGATACCCTGCACCGGCTCCAGAGTGGCGGAAGGAGTGACCTCCACGGTGGGCTCGGGTACAGCCGTGCGCACCTCCTCCGACGGCGAGAGTACGAGGACACGCTGATGCCCGGCGTCGGCCACATACATCGCGCCCGAGCTATCCACGGCCACGCCCCACGGATCGCTCAAATGCCCCTCACCCGCCTGGCTCACGATCCGCCCCTGAGCGTCCAGGGTGTAGACAACCCTGGCAGCAGCATCGGTGACGTACATGTACCCCTGCTCGTCCACCGTGATGTCTCTTAGCTCGCCGAGGCCGAGGCCCGTGTCGAAGGCGCGCAGGAAGGTGCCTCCAGGGGCATACTTCACAATCCGTCCCTCCTGGGCATCGGCCACGTAGACGTTCGCTTCCCCATCCACGGCGATGCCTTGAGGCCGGCTCAGCAAACCCGCCTCGTCGCCCTCTTCCCCCAGCGTGAGGACGAGGCCGCTGAGCAAGCTGAGCTTCTGCACTCTGCCGTTGCCGCTATCCGCTACGTACAACTCCCCTGCCAGGGAGTCGATTGCCAGATCCGCTATGCCGGAGAACTGGCTGGGGAGCGAGCCCGGTTGCCCGAAGCTCTGGAGGGGCTCTCCTCTGCCGTTGAAGACATGCACTCTCTCCGAGGAGTCTGTGACGTAGATGCGGCCGGTATCGTCCAAGGCCACGTATCGAGGACCCTCGAAGCGGGCGTCGGCAATGGACAGAAGAAAGAGGCCTTCAGGGTCAAACACCTGGACGCGGTCGTTTCCGGTGTCGGCTACGTACAGGTTGCCCTGCGGGTCGAGGGCGACGCCATGGGGAGTCGCGAACTCACCGTCGGCGGATCCTGGACTGCCGATGACCCTCAACAGGCCCTCGCCCAGCGGCATAGGAACGGCCGTGGGACTGGCAGACAGCGTATCGCCCGCCTCAGCAGCCGGTCCGCTCGCGGTGGGAGTGGGGCTGATGGACCCTCCTCCACAGCCGCTGGTCACGAGAGTTGCCAGGAGCACCAAGACCAGGGGTTTCCAGTTCATGTGACTGCACATCCTGAAAGAGCTGCTCTAGCTCGGCTCTAGTACGAGCAAGCCCTCCATGTATTGCTCTATCGCTTCCCTGGACCAGAGTAGCGGGTGGTAGTCGACGTTCTGCCACAAGGCGATCATGTCGTCGTAGTGCGCGTGAAAGACCAGCCCTGACTGGCCCGTGGTGTGGGTGCTGAGGGAGTTGTCGAAATCGCCGAGGTCCACGATCAACCGCTGCGACACACCGTGACTCGTGGCATACGGCTCCTCGGCGTCGAAGCTGGCGGCGTTCACGGTGTACCCAGAGCCCCCAACCTCCACCGGGCCTCTGTTGAAGATCTTCTCCAGAACCGCGATGCCAGACTCGCCCAGCGGTTGGTGCACGAAGGTCACCCCGTGGAGCCGCCCCCATTCCCAGGCGTGCGGTACGTCTCCGAACCTGTTGCCCAGGTAGTCCAGGGCATCAGCGAAGCTGCGCAGGACCACGTCGTCCCTGGTCTCCCGTTCCGGTGTGCTCATGTCGTCGAACCAGGGGCTGTCGGGCTCCTGGATCATCTGCTCCAAAGCGATGTGGTGCCAGCTCCAGCTCCCAGCATAGTCGGCCAGAAGCTCCTCGCCCAGCTCGTCACCGAAGGTGTTCTCCACGAGTTGGACGTAGAAGACCTCGAAGATGGCAGCACCGGTGCTCCCGGCGTCACACCGGTAATCCCAGTCGCGCAGCTCGTTCAAGGCCCGCTCCTGAAGGAACCCCTCGGGCTGGATTCGTAGGATGTAGGGAGTGAAGATCTCGGCGGGGATGGAGTAGGTATCCCCTTGGACGCGCTGGAAGTCCTCCATGGTCAGGGACTGCTCCTCGCCAACCAGTTCCGTGATGCGCTGCGCCCGGTGGCCCACGGAGAAATCGTAGGCCAGGACGTAGGGATAATCGTCACCCACGACCTTGTTGTTGGCGGTGACCAGAACATGGGTGGAAGGGTTCAACGAGCTGGGCAGCTCGTCGAAGGGGATGTAGCCCTGCCACTCGTATTCGTCGGTCCAGCCAGGCACAGGAACCAGACCCGTGTGTCCTACCGCGCGTATGGGAATCAGGCCCGGCGCCTGGTATCCGATGTTGCCCTCTGTGTCGGCGTAGACGAAGTTCTGCGATGGAACCGCCCACAGCGCCAGGGCTGCTCTGAACTCCTCCCAGTTGCTGGCCCTGTCGAGCGACGGCACAGCCTCGAACATCCGGTTGGGCTCAAGGGCTGTCCAACGGAAGGCCAAGACTTCGGAGAGGTCCTCCACGACGCGGGTGATGACCGGACCGTGGCGCGTGACCTGCACCCGCTCGACTACCGGATCCTGGCCCGCAACCTCGATCACCTCCTCGATGATCTCCATGTCCACCCATTGGCCCTGGTACTCGTACTGATCGGGGTTCTCCGGGTTCACCTTCTCGATGTACAGGTCCTGCACATCTGGCCCCAGATTGGTGACCCCCCAGGCGATGTGCTCGTTGTGGCCCACGATGACCCCCGGCACACCGGGGAAAGAGTACCCTTCCACGTTGAGGCCGCCGCCCACCAGATGGACCTCGTACCAGATGGAGGGCATCTGGAGACCAAGGTGCATGTCATTGGCCAGGAGGGGCATCCCCGTCGCCGACTTGCTGCCGTCGACCACCCAGTTGTTGCTGCCCACACCCGGCCCGCCACCGCCTAGGAGACCCTTCAGTGCGGCGGCCTGGGCCAGAAGCCCCTCGCTCTCCAGGTAGCTGTAGTCGCCCACCTCGGGAGGGACGATGAGGGGAAAGTCTTCAGGGTACGGAGGGGCAAGCTCTGCTGCCTGCTCCTCCCCCAGGGCCTCGACCAATCGTGCACGCAGCAGCTCCGCCTCCCAGTTGCCGCCCAGGTCCCAGGCCATGACCTTGGCCCAGGCGATGCTATCGGCAGGCGTCCAGGGCTCTGGCTCGACGCCCATGAGGGTGAATTCGAGGGGCAGACTATCGCGATGGCTATCGATGAAGGCGTTCACTCCAGCAGAGTAGGCCTCCAGCATGGCCTGATATTCCCCGGTGAGTCCCTCTGCGTCCTCCTCGGCCACACGTCGCCAACCCAAGGTGCGTATGAAGCGGTCCGTGTCCAGAGTGGTCTCGCCACAGATCTCCGACAGCGTGCCGCTCGCTACGCGGCGGTTGAACTCCATCTGCCACAGGCGGTCCTGGGCCGCGACGTACCCCTGGGCGAAGAAGAGGTCTTCGGCGCTGCTGGCGTAGATGTGGGGCACACCCCACTCGTCGCGATAGATCTCCACTGTCGATTGGAGACCGGCCAGCTTCACCGTTCCGTCGATGGTGGGGAAAGTGCGGCGGACGTACAGGGAGCCACCGATCACTCCAAAAACCAGAACCACTGCCACGATGCAGGCCACGACCACACCAAGAATGCCAAGGGCTCTGCGCAGCATCTCTCCTCCTCCCTCGCCCACGGGAACGTAGCCCATTCTACCTGTTTTCCGCCACCCCTGTCAAAGCAAAGGAGAAGTGGATAAATCCGCTCTAGTATGGTATAATACTTATGACACACTTCCTTGAGTTCACTATATGAAGTTGCATGAGCATGTGAAGGGAATAGAGGAATGAAGCGTCTACTGATAGTCACCCTGCTAGCCATGGCCCTGGTGTCGTGCTCGGCACCGGCGGCCCCGGTGAGCGAGTCTCCCCAGCCTACCGTGGCTGATCCGACACCGCGTCCCGAAGCCAGCGCTACCCCCCCAAGAAGTAGCGTGGTTCCAGAGAACATCATACACATGCACCCCGCCGACGTGGACAACAGCACACTGCCCATCACACCGGTGGAGGAGTTGCACCATACGGGGCAAGCACAGGAGTACGACATCGACACCTATCGTCTGGTGGTGGATGGGTTGGTGGAGAACCCCTTGAGCCTGTCCTACGCCGAGGTGAGAGGCTTCCCGAAGGTAACCGAGACGGTGCTGCTCATTTGTGCCGGGTTCTTCTGGGACAACGCGGAGTGGACGGGTACGCCCCTCAGATTGATTCTGGAGGAAGCGGGCCTGTCGCCCGACGCGTCTAGAGTCCAGATCGTAGGCGGGGACAACTACCGAAAGACCCTGTCTCTGGAAGAAGCCATGGCCGAGGGCGTGTTCCTGGCCTACGAGGTCAATGGGGAGACCCTACCTACGGACCATGGCTATCCCTTGAGGCTGGTGGCGCGCCACCAGTACGGCTCCAACTGGGTCAAGTGGATAGAGCACATCGAGGTCTTGTAGTAGCACCGCCCGGAGCAGAGCTCTGTTCAGTATTGATCGCTGTTCATTCCCTGTCCCACCTGCGTCCCTCGAGCGTCGGAGGCCGCGTAGGGGGATACGGTAGGTACAGGGAAAAGGTCTTTCCGGTTCGCAGAGAGCCGGACCGAAGTGGCAGGCACGAGCCGCATCCCTCGCGGACGCAGCGCTTGTTGACCCAACACTTCTTTTCCTCCTGAAACCCCCCGCAGGGCCCGCGACCCGCGGGGGGTTTCCTCTTGGAGAGCATTGGGCACCCTCGCTGATCCCCCACCCCTCTCCAAACCAGCACCGAGATCTGCATCCCGAGTAGCTATGCAACAGCATAGGCAAGCATCCTGAGTAGCTGCGAAGCACCGTATCGAAGCCTGCCCTGAGCCGGGTCGAAGGGGATGCGACTAGTTGCCGACGCGCCCCTGTGCACACCCGCATGCTTCGATACGGCCTTCGGCCTATCTTTGCGTCGGACTCAGGACGTAGCTCAGTATGCTCTGCTCCTGGCGCCAAGCGAGTGGTTCGTAGTGAGGGCTTCAGCCCTTTCGCGCTGCAGGCGTTGGGCCAAGGAAGAGCACAGCTTCCGTCGCGCGCGAAGGTCGCATCAGCCGCGCGGGGATTGGCTCCCGCGCTGCGGTCAGCAAGCTCCGCAGCCACTCAGGGTGCTGTCGCGGTGGTGGCAAGGGAACGGCTAGTAGCGAGGACTCTTGCCCTTTCGCGCAGCCACCATGCGCCAGAGCCAAGCGCAGCCGGCGTGGCTCACGAAGATCACCCCACTCGCGCGGAGATGGGTCCCCGCCCTGCTGGCTGGCTGGCCCAGCCGACCCTCTGGCGGCAGCGCAGGCCTGGCATGATACCCAACTACTCCATCACCAGCGGAACGTGGCTACCAGCACCTGTGGTCAGGTCCTCCACAGGCAGAAGCAACCCTGGCGGGATAGCCTCCCTCTCCCCGCCAGGCGGCGTCCAGAAGACCTGCACGCCGCTGAACTCGCCGCCAACGTACGAGTAGCGCAGCCACAGGTCATGCCACCCGGGCTCCAGTTCCAGCTCGGCACCACCCGAAACAGACATGCCTGCCGAAGCGGTCAGCACCAACACGTCATCGACATAGAGAGTGGCCTCCCCGTTCCAGGGCACGATCTCCAAATGGTACGAGCCCGGCTCTTCCACTCTCATGGCACCACGGCAGTCGAGGCTGTACAGTTTCCCCGCCAGCTCCGGAATGAAGGCTGACTGCCAGGCCGTGGGCATCCGCAGCAGGGATAGGTTGGGCTGAATGCTCCGCTCCACGGGCTTGCCGTCGAAGTCTGCTCCCTCGAAGACTGAGACCAACACCCCGTTGACGTCTGTCCTCGGATTCAGGTAGTGGGGAGCTATCACCTGTGGTTCGCCATCCCCCACCGTCCACAATAGACCGACATGGCCGCCTTCATCGACTGCGACGTGCTGTACCTCGATCCTGTGCCAGCCCTTGAAGAGTTCTACACTCTCGTCACTGTCCACGGGCTGTCCATCCACAAGGATCTCCGCGCCCGCACTTCCGTCGATCTCCAAAGTGTACGTCCCAAAGTGCGGCGCAAACACCATCCCCCGCCACTCCACGACGAAGGGAAAAGCCACGGGAGGGCTCTCCTCTTGCCAGTCGAACGAGATCCCCGCATCTATCCTCTCCAGGTCCGGCTCAGCTTTGGCCTCGTGGCCACGGAAATACGAGGCACGAAGACCCTGCGACCCTCGCACCTGCTTGGCCTCCACCACGACCGAAGCGAACGTATACCTCTCGTACTCGCCCTCAAACCGATCCACCTCGGCCTGGGGATAGAAGTACAAGACTACATCCACGAGTGCCTCCACGTCGTAGGGTGTGGAGAAGATGTAGACCACATCCTCGTCCCGCGCCTGGCGATGGCTGGGCACCACGTCCAGCACATCGATCCCTCTCTCCCCAGGCGCCTCCCCCGCCATCCAGGCGAAATCCATACCAGGAGCGTAGTAGGGGAAGTTGGCGAACAGATAGAAGTAGTGACCCTCCCCCAGGGAGGCCATGTGGTTGGCAATGGCAGAGATCTCTCTAGTGAACTCGATGCGCACTTGGTCAGCATGTATCTGTCGCTGGAAGAAGGTCTGGTAGTTGGCACACCCTGCCAGCAGGAGCAGAGGCACCAGAACCAAGCTGAAGTACCGACGCCGCTCGCGACTGAAGCCTATCTCGAACGTGGTCAGTGCCCCCTCAAGAAAGACGCCCGCGAAGATGAAGAGCACGGGCATCAGCCCAGCGAAGCGATGGCTGCGCAGGTCCACGGTCAACAAGCCGCCCCCGATCAGCGTGACCATAAACCAACCCACGTAGAAGACGTGCCGGTTCCGCCAGAAGTAGACCAGACAACAGCCAAACCCTAGCAGAAAGAGTACCCCCGTCCACGCATCCAGCATGGGCGCGTCCGGGAGATTCACCGCACCCCAAGACTCACCCTTGTAGTTGAAGAAGCCCAACAGCCTCTGCGCGCGCTCCGCCAGGCCCTCCATCTGGGCGCTTGCTCCGGAACCGAACAGGAGTGGCATCACCGAGCTAAACCTCTCGCCGAAGGCCACGTGCGGTTCCCGCCGGATGAAGGCCGCGAGGGGAAGCGTGAAGACCACCAGGGAAGCAAAGAAACCCAGCCAAGGGGCCACCAGCGGATGGGATGGCCTGACAGCCTCGTCCACCGCTGCCCTTCGAGCGCGCCACCACGACCGGGCCTCACTCGCGAACAGCAGTGCCACGAGGGCAGGCACGATGCGGAAGGAGGCGTGGCTGTACAGCCCCAGGCCCAAAGTCATCCCGGCCAGCACGTAGCTCATCATCCCGCCGGTGCGCCTGCCTCGAAGCAAGAGGTAGAACGTGCACACCTCCAGGAGCATCGCGGGTGTGGAAGGCAGCGCCAGCCTGCTGAAGGCGATGTGCCAGCGCGACACTGCGAAGAGGAAGGTGGAGGCGAGGGCCACCGGGAAACGAAAGATCTCCCGCGTCAGCAAGTAGAACACCACCAGGGTCAGGAAGCCCAAGAGTACGAAGTTCAAACGCAGGGCCAGGACCGTCGGCCCCAGAGCCAGGAAGGCCAGGCAAGTGGTGTACACCGACAGAGGGAACTGCCAGAGGCGGGAGCCGTGATAAATGACTCCATAGGCATCCTTGCCTATCTGCGCTTCGTCATTCCACGAGATGCCGCCAGGAGGAGGGTAGTAGTCCAGCCGGTACACCAGGAGGAAGAACCCCAGGGCCAGCACCAAGCAGACCAGACAAAGCTCCACCCAGTGTTCTCTCATCGCGCTCAACGCCCGGAGAGTCAAACCCTCGCGCCGAGCACAGACCAGGCAAACCAGCGCCAGGCCCCAGGTATACAGCAGCAGGCCGGTGAACAGACTGTTCCAGCGGACGGCCAGAAGCCATCCGCCAACCCAGCCGGGGATGGAGGCCACGAGCAGAGCCAGCATCTCGCGCCGGTGCCAGGAGGTGGAACGCTCGCGCAGCGGCCTCGCCACCGTCTCCGGGAGTCGCCGAAAGGCTACCACGACCATTGCGACCGCTGCCACGAGCAGCAGCACCCCAGCGCCCAAGGTCCCCTTTCTGTAGAGGAGATACTGGCCACCCAGGACAAGCAGGACGGCCAGAAGGCAAAGGGCAAACGGTGCTCTATGCAAGGTGAGAGGCAGGCGTCCTATCATACCGGGATGTGGAGAGGCATCTATGGGACAACTGAGAGTTTCTCTATTCTGTGATTGTACGTGTCCACGACGTAGATCGACGATCGTTGATCGAAACCGATGCCGATGGGCTTGCTGAGCTGCCCGTCCAGGGAACCTCTCTGGCCCCAGGAGGTCACGAGACGTCCATACTCGTCGTACACGAGCACCTGCGCCATCTCGGGGTCCGTCAGATAGAGTAGGCCATCCATGCCCCAGGCGATGTGGGGACTGTCCACCGTGTTGGCGGCTGAGATCGGCCACTCCCTGACGTAGGCTCCCGTCCCATCCAGGACCTGCACCCTCCTGTTCTCCACATCCACAACGTAGAGGTTGCCCTCCCTGTCCACGGCCACGTCAGTGGGCTGGTTCAGATCGCCGGCCCCGTAGCCGAACGCCCCATACCGTTCCAGCACCTCTCCCTCTGGCGACACCTCGAG
>DAOUEW010000316.1:0-2379 GCA_034430275.1 Anaerolineae bacterium
GAAGGAGGCAGGGCCTCGTCGAGCAGGTCCCACAGGCCACGGACATCGACGAACACATCTGCCTCGTTGGCTAACCGGCTTGCGCCTCGCAGCAGGGTGGGTTCGCATGTAGGGCAGACCGTGACTATGTTCTCCACTCACGCTTGCAGAGCGTCGCGAACGCGGTTCTTGGCGACCTCCAAGGCCAGGCCCGGGTCGGTGTCCGCCACGCCACCCCCCCCGCCGCAGCAGGTGGAGAAGAAGCGGTTGTGTTCCATCTCCACCAGATCCACTCCCAGGGCGCGCAGAATGGCTCTGGGTTCCTCGAAGATGCCTAGCATCCGGCCCAGGTGGCACGGGTCGTGGTAGGTGGCCTTCAGTTCCAACTGGCGCGGGCTCAACTGGTCGATCCTCTCCGCCACGGCGACGATGGCGTGCTTGACCTTCAGACCGTACTTCTCCCGCAGGGTGACCGTGCAGGTAGGGCACAAGGTCAGGATCTCCTCGTCGGCTTGCGCTCCGTAGGCTTCCCTGAACCGCTCCTGGATGCGCTCGAACTGGGTGCTGAAGCCGGTAGCCTCGGCGAAGTAGCCACAGCAGGTCTCATCGACGACCAGGGGGTCAAGTCCACACCGTTCCAAGACGGAGATGATGGTCCGGGTCTCGACCGGCTTGCTCTGGTAGAGGCATCCCAGGTAGAGGGGCACGGTGCCGTCTCGCCTGATGGGAGCCGGGCGGTCGAAGAGCAGGCCCTGCTCCACTATCCTGGCCACCTTCTCTTCGTGCTCAGGGGCAGCGAGTCCTTGCTCCGCCAGGTGTTGCCTCAAGAGGGTGAAGATCTCCACGTTGGTGAGAGCACAGCGAGCCTGGCAGTAGCCGCAGAGCAGGCAGTCTTCCAGGATCCCCTGCATCTCCGCCGAGGGCTCAACGAGTCCCTCCAACAGCCCCCTGGCGATCATCATCTTGCCCCGGCTGGTATAGGCCTCGAAGCCCTTGACCCGGTATACGGGGCAGTCGCTGACGCAGAAGCCACAGCGGCTGCGGTTGCAGGTGTAGATCTCCTCGGCGTATCGCTCTAGGGCGTGGCTATCCATCTGGACTCGAACTTCTTCCCTGGGTTGAAGATGCCGGCGGGATCGAACATCTCCTTGATCCGCTTCATGTATGCATAGCTCGCGCCGTGCTCCAGTTCGTTGAAACCACCCAGACGGTCCCCATCACCGATGTACGAACTCATAGTGCCTTCCATCTCCACCGCCATGGCGCTCATCTCTCTCACATAGTTGTAGAAGTCGGCGACACTCTGCTCGGTGGAGTCGTCCACGAAGAGCGCGAAGCTGATACTCGCCGTGGGCTTGTTGGGCGATTCGTTGTAGACGGTCATGCCCAGGATGTCCTGATTCCATTTCGCTGCGATCTCGAGAAAGCGCTGATAGGCTTCCTCCACCCTGCCGATGGGCAGTCCAATGTCGGCGGCGCCGAACTTCTTCTGGCGCTGGCTGTCGGGCCACTTCTGCTTGAAGGGGATGAACTCCAGGCTGTGCTTGGAAGCCCACCAGCCGTCGACCATTTCCTGTTCCTTGACTCCCTCGGCGGAGAACTGCTCCAGCAGGATGGACGTCGCCTTGCCGAGGCTGAAGTCGACCACGTCGCTGTCGCCGGCAAAGGAGAGAAACACTATGGCCTCGGCCCAATCGGGGATTTCGGGCTCGCGTTGGTATTTCTCGCGATAGGCGTGGGTGTAGAAGCGCAGTCGCTGCCGGCAGTTGAGGTGGGCGCTCTCGATGCCCAGGCCGGTGGCCAGCATCCGCTCCAGGGCTCTGATGCCGTCTTCGAGACTGCGGCAAACGAAGCCCCTGACCAGTCTCGTCTCGGGCAAAGGGAATACCCTCAAAGTTGCTTCTGTGACTACCCCCAGGGTCCCTTCGGACCCCACGATGAGATCCAGTAGTTTGTAACCGCTGGAGGTGAAGGCTGCCTTCCGCCGGCCGAAGCGTACAGCCTCTCCCTCTCCGGTGACCATGACCACGTTGCTCAAGACGTCGAGGATCTTCCCATAGCGTACGCCGAAGGTGGAATCGTTGTCGCAGCCGATAGAGGCACCGATGGTACAGACCCGCTTGCTCTCTGGCTGGTGGGGAAACCACAGGCCACTGCGCGCCAGCGTCTCGTTGAGCTCCCAGATGGTGAGACCAGCCTGGACGGTGACCATCATGTTGACCTCGTCCAGCTCCAGGGTCTGGTTCAGGCTCTTAGTCTCGATGACGATGCCGCCCTTCCAGGCCGCTACGCCTCCGCCCATGCCTGTGCCGCCGCCGAAGGGTACGACGGGCATCCGGTGGCAGTAGGCGATCTTCACAATCTCCACCACCTCGTCAGTGGTCCTGGGCACGACCACGA
>DAOUEW010000317.1:0-2974 GCA_034430275.1 Anaerolineae bacterium
CTAGCGCATGCTCTCGCGCTTCGCTCAGTATGTCGCGAAGTTCCTTCACAGCTTCCTGGGCTAGTAGTCTCACCAGCCCGGCCTTGGCACGGCTGTCAAAGGCGATGGTGAGAAGGTAGTCATCGGCGACGGCGGATGAATGAACGTTGTACGCCCCTCCTTCGAAGAATACTTGCTTAAAGGCACCTTCCTGCCCTAGCAGCCTGGCCATCGCCACCGTAGCCGCAAAGCTGCCGGCCGCCAGAGTGGAAAGCGCCATCCGGTCCGACTCCTTCAGGCTGCCCACGTGCCCCACAGGCTGTCCCGTCGCGTCTGCCAAGAGCACAGCCACTCCCTTGGTCTTGTTGAGCAGTTCCTCGAGACAGGACTGTATCCTCGCCAGTTGGTCATCGTCTAAGGACACACTTTGGGCATGCGTCATCCTAAACCCTCACTCTGCCGGAACCTCGCGACCTCTCGGGCGATAGTGATCAGATCCTCGTCGGGGACCTCGGTGAAGCGCACTCCGACGCGCCACCTGTCAGCCGACAGGCGGTTGCTGTAGACCACCGTAGCGGCGGTACTCAGAATCCGGTCACCGGTGACCATCTTGAGGTGGAGATGCTCACCGACGTCCGCGGGGCGGGTCATCTCCAGCACCATGCCCCCCTCGCTCAAATCGAGGGTGCGTGCCATGCCTCTCTCGTCCGGTTCCCCATGCTCGTCGAAGTGGGCATAGGATACCAGATGCTCGGCCTGAATACGAGGCCATTTTCTGCGCTCTTCGCTCGTGCTCACTGTCCCAACTCCTGCGCCAAAGAGGCTCGTCTCTCGTCACGGTGCTAGAAGGAGGTGTCACCCTGCCTGGGCCAGTTCACTGCATATCCTCATCCCAGGACAGCCACAAAGGTATTCACCTTCTATCGGCACCTTCTTTTGCTCACCTCCGCGATCAACCCACTTTGCTCTTCGTTCTCAACCCGGGAGAGCTTGCTCCAGACCAGAGATGCCACCTACAAAGCAGGCCGCGGAAGCGTACCTCCCCTGTCTCTGCTGCAACCAACATCGCGGGCACGACATCGTCACCCCGGCAGCGAACGCCCTCCCTCGTCCTTGATGCCCGTCGAACAGCAGGGTCCGGCCAATCTGAATGCAGTGGGTGGCGACGATGCTGGTCCCGTCTATGCTGCGCGGCTCGCCACCAGCCGGTATCCTCGCATTCTCGCTGCATGAGCAACCCTAGATGCGGCTCATGACCAGTTTGATGGCCGTCTTCAACGTCTCGAAGACCCCCGTACCCTGGGTGGCCACGGAACCTACACATGGAACATCATCCCGTGTGAGGCGCCCCCTCAGTTCTTCAGGCGAGAGGACATCGCGGAGATCCTGCTTGTTACACTGCAGGACGAGTGGGTAGTCCGACAAACCGCGTATTGACCTGCCCAGGTAGACGGCCAGGCTGTCAAGCAGAGCGATGTTCTCCTCCAGCCGCCCCCTCTGCGAATCTGCCACGAAAACCACACCGTCCGCCCCTTCCAAGACCAGCTTGCGGGTGGCAGCGTAGATAACCTGGCCAGGCACCGTGTATAGATTGAACTTGGGCTTCAGTCCCTTGACTGGGCCCAGTTCTAGCTGTAAGAAGTCGAAGAACAGAGTCCTGTCCTCCTTGGTCTTGAGCGAGATCAACTCACTTCGTAATCGCGGGTCAATGCTGCCGTAAATGTACTCTAGATTTGTGGTCTTTCCACCCAAAGCAGGGCCGTAGTAGACGATCTTGAGGTTCAGCTCCCCCAGTTTGCGGTTGACGAACATGCGGCTGCTTGCTTCGTTGGAGCATCGAGCCTTGGACACTCATGGCTGTGTGCACTGACGCCCCGACTGCCTCCGTTCCACCGTTTTTCGACCAAACACGGCGGGGCTACATGGGAACCGTCAGAGTGATACAGGTGCCCTGGCCCGGCTGCGAGTCTATTCCCACCTCACCACCGATGGCCTTGGCCCGTTCCCGCATTCCTGCCAAGCCCATTCCCCGCCTCGGATAGTCCGATGTGACCCCTAACACATTGAAGCCGCTTCCGTCATCCTCAACAACCAACTCGATCTGGGACGCATGTTGCGCCGCCCGGACTAGCACTCGTGACGCTCCCGAGTGCCGACGAACATTACGCAAGGCTTCCTGCACAATCCGGAAGACAGCCAACTTCTGTTCTGTCTCCAGCGACGCATCACCAAGCTGCGCCAGATCCGCCAAGACCGGAATCCCTGCACGCTCTTCATAGTCGCGCAGATAGGTCTCGATCATGTCTGCTGTGCTAAGCTCTTGCAGCCCAGGGCAGCGTAATTCCGCCATCAACTCCCTGATGCCTGCCACTACCTTGGTCAAATCGAGCCTCAGTTGACCCAGCTCGTCTGACAAGGCAGCCGATTCACTTGTGCGCAGGAGCTCCCTACACACGTCAAGTCGCAGGCCCAGACCCGTCAGACCCTGCAAGGTCCCGTCATAGAGTTCGCGAACCAGACGGTATCTCTCCTCCCTCATCACAAGGAGATCATGCTCGGAGAGGTCCAGTCCCGAGGGGTATCTATACATGCTTCGACGGACTCCTAAGGCGGTCCACCCGCCCGTCAAGTCAGTCTATGCCCTTCCGGAAACCACCCCATCTCTGGTGAGTCTCCGGCCTGATGCCAGTGTTGCCCAGAAGGTCGGTTTCATCGCATCCGTGTGCGACCCAGCTTCATCCTCTTCTCAGCCAGTGCGCTGGGTGCCGCTCCGCCATCTACCCTGGTACTAGCGCACCGGAGTCCGTGGCATCTGCTTCCGCGTCTCCGCCAGGACTAGTCTGATGATGGCCTTCAGTGTATCGAATACACCTACACCTTGGGTCGCGATCGAGTTCAGACAGGGTGCTCCATTCCGTCCCAGGTCCGCGCTCAACAACGTCTCAGGCACTGCGTTGGGCAAATCGCGTTTGTTGAACTGGACGACCATCGGGAA
>DAOUEW010000318.1:0-20532 GCA_034430275.1 Anaerolineae bacterium
CTCAGCCGCCCTCTGGGCCAGTTCGGAGTTGTACATCTTGTCTATGGCCGCCTCGTAGGTAGGTCTGCTCCCCTTTGCCATCATCGAGATGGCGCGATAATGAATCAATCGAGCCATTTCACATTCGGCGAGCAGTTGAGCCAGGCGATGCCTAAGTAGTGGATCCAGAGGTCTGTCTGCCTGCCTGACGTACTCTGACAAACAGTCAAGATAGCCGCGGACCGAAGCGTAGTACAGACAAGCGGCCCGCTCAAAATCAAGCGTCGCCATGGTCACATACCAGCCCTGATTCACGCCCCCCACCAAGTTCTCCTTGGGCACACGGACGTCGTCGAAGAAGACCTCAGCGAACTCATACTCTCCCAGCATGTTCCGGATAGGCTTGATGGTGATCCCAGGGGTTTTCATGTCCACCAAGAGGAAACTCAGCCCTTTATGTCTGGCGAGATTAGGGTCCGTTCTGACCAGGATGAACCCCCAATCGCTCAGTTGTGCTCCGCTAGTCCAGGTCTTCTGGCCATTGATCACATAGCAATCCCCTTTCTCGGTTGCACGAGTCCTCAGCGCAGCCAGGTCTGACCCACAATCCGGTTCACTGAGCAATTCACACCAGTATACTTCGCCTCGAGCAATCCCGGGCAGATGAGCTTTCTTCTGTTCCTCGCTGCCAAAGTGGATCAGCGTCGGGGCCAGAAAGGTAAGACCAGCATGGTTCATCCCCGGGCAATTGTGGTACAGCACTTCCTCATAGACGATGTTCTGTAAGAAGGGCAGATCCTGCCCACGGTATTCCTTGGGCCAACCCAAAGACAACCAGCCTTTGGCTCCAAGCTTCCGACTCATCGTTCGCATCAATCCCCATGCTTCTTCATCGAGGCCATGAATCGAAGGGGCGAACGTAACTCGATAATTCCATCTCAACTCCGCCGGGAACTCCTGTCTTATGAACTCGCGGACCTCTTGCCGAAAGGATTCTTCTTCTTGACTGAACCCGAAATCCATTCCCTCTCCCCTCTGTTCAGGTCTGGCCACGCTGCCTATTCTCTAGATGGGTTACTGGATCGACCGTTCGTCACTGCTTGATCTCCCCACAAGATGACATCTCACCATCTCCAGATGTGAAGACCGCCCCTAGACCACAACCGAGTTGGTCTCACATCGACCGCTAGTGGTTACCTTCTGATGCCCGCCGCTGGGAAGACTCGCAGCCGTGCAGTCCCGCCGTACCGATCAAGATGGCACCGGAGAGTTGGTCGCCGATGGGTGAGCCTATTCGGTACGAGACCCAAGACTCAGCGGGCGCTCCAGCGCCGTCAACGACTGCAACAAGCCGGCCTGGGCCCTCACGCCGTCACGGCTTCACGCATAGCCGCATCTCGAGGAAGGCTTCTAGCTGAGCGGTCATCTGCGCATCATCCCATTGCCGTGCGTCAACAGTGTCGGCCTGGAGCTCCAGCACCGGGATGCCAGCATCCTCGAAGGTTCTTCTGATGAAATACGAGCCCTGGACCGCCTGGGTGCAACTGTTTGAAACCAGATGCACCACGCCACGGATCTGGTGCTTTCTGGCCTCCTCCAGATACCATTCGGTGTTCCATGGTGGCATGTGCAGCATGTCCTCCATACCCACGAAGCGACTAGCCAGAGCCCGAAGTGGTTCGCCTCCGTAGCGAGCATAGGCGTCAGCAGCGAGGGCCAGATAGATCGACCACACAAACACCGCCCCGTACCGTTCCTCGAAGTGCTGATAGAAGCCCAGGTTGAACCAGAGGCCGGTGCCCAGCCACATCAGCCGGATGCGCTCTTTCTCGCAGGCGGCAACACCGCACTGCACCAGGTCCCTTACCTCTTCATAGAACGAGCGTGCAGCATCCAACGCCCACTGCGTGCCCCGGTGCCACTGTGGGATCATCACACTAGGGATCTGATCCGTGACACTGAGCGGTGCGGGCACCGTCTCGGCGATCAGATCGCGTGTCCGCTTGTTGTACTCCTCTTGCTCATTGATCAGTTCCATGACCCGCCGGAATCTGGTGTCGCTGAAGGTTCTCCCAGTGGTCATCTCCAGGAAACGGATGAGTCCCTCGAGCTCTTCCACCATCAGGTCGAGGCGGTGCGGCTCGAAGAGCTCCTCCCAATGCCATGAAGTCTTCTCCCACCACCTCTCGGGGACTTCCAGCGGCACGGTGTTCTCAAGGGGATAGAACGGTATCCCGAACTCGCGTGACCAGAGTTCGAAGATCTTGGCCTGAGCGTCGCACGTAAGGCGCGACACCGCCAGGGTTGGTCTGGGCAGTCCGCCCCAGGGACCGTTCTCAGGATGCGGGTCAAAGGCGGACGCCAGAGAGAGCGAGCAGTAGCGGCAGAGATCCTGTCGATAGCCCCTCTCGTTCAGAAGGCCAAGGTAGTAGGGAGACATCTGCTTGGCCGAGCAGACCGCCGACCACCACTGGTTCACTACATAAGGGATGTCCATCGTGCGCAGGATCTCTTGCGGAACGTCGGCATTGACGATGGCAAAAGGCTCGCCCTTGGACACGCGCTGCCGCGTCTGTGCGAACCACTCTCTCTGGTAGTTGTTCGCTTCAGTGGCCGAGCGCAGCCGCTTGACACTCGCCCGGCCGCTCCATTCAGAATCTCGCTTGCTCGAGGCCGGGTTTCTCTGCTCACTCATGGCTCGCCCCCTCACAACCCACGTCTCGTTCGGACTGCTCGCGCCGGGTGATGGACCCCACAAATGCGTCCACTCGTCTGCGCAACTCATCCGTCTGCTCGAGCTTGTACGATTGACGATCGAGCAGCAGCACGGGGATTCCCTCCGACTCCAGGGCTTCCCGCTGCTCCGGGAAGTCCCACGAGGGCGCATCGTCGGCCTCGTAGATGAAAGCGATCAAGCCCTGGGCGTCGGTGTCGTGCACGTGCTCCAACAGCGCAGTGACCCGCTCCGACACTGTGGACTGGTGCGCACCTGGCTCGCGCAAATGATAGCGATCAACGACACCGTCGATCGGGTCTGCAGTGATCTCGGCCACACCAGCAGAATGCCTGGCGCCCCAGTCGTGATCCTCGCCCACAACGACCGCCCCGCACGACTCCACGAGTTCATAGAATCTCACGTGATCTTGCGTACTGCCAGTCACGAAAAGGCGCGCGCCAGGAAGCGGATCTTTCGTCCCGGCGTCTTCCAAGAACACCGCAACGAGACGGCTGTGTTCCTGCCGTGGTAAGAACATCGACGCACCGATGACCTCCAGCGCTTGGGCACCGATCACGCGTGGAGCCCCGGGCGCGCGCAGCTCGGACAGCCTCCGCAGCAGACGCCGGTTCTCCTCGCACATCGCTATGGCCTGCGCGAGGTCCGTTTCGGTGATCGATCGCCCACACCAGCCCTCGATCACCCTCCTCAGATCGCGCGCTCGGTCTCGATTGTACAGGGCGCTGGTCCGGTAACGCGTATGAAGCAGATCGAAGAAGTACAGATCGGGGATCGGTAGTTCTGGCTCGGTGCGACGCAGTTCCCGCAGGTAGTAGAACACCCGGACCAGCGCATCTGAGGAACTCGACACCACGAGGTGGTCCAGGTATGAGTACGAGCCATCGATGATCCGCAAGAACTGTGATCGCACGCGAGGGTCGAACGCGTGCTCGATATAGGGATCAGCGCGCTCAAGGTCAGCCTCGGGATCACCGCACACCCGGACCGGCAGTAGGCCGGCGGCGATCAGCAGTTCCTCGGGGACGTCGCTTCCCAGGCAGCCCACCACTTGCCCGCCTTGCGCCTTCCACTCCAGCGCGGCGCGATCCCTCTCCTGGTAGGCGCGGGCCAACTCCTCCAAGACGCTCACGGTCCGACCCGTAGCGCCTGGGAAAGACGATCGGCAGTATCCACTTGAATCATGTGAGTCGTTCCTCCGTCTGCGCCATAACTTACACACCGGTAGGCAGAGTCCCTTGCCGCCGGTGCCGGAATGGGGCTCAAGTCATAGCGGGAGGACTACCCCGGACGAGCGCGCTGATCCGTGCCATCTCTCCCAGGAGAGCAGAGTGACCCGACGCGCCTCGATCAGTGCAGAGATGGGGGCGACGATTGGCGCAACGCACATGGACCCCGATTCGCCGAGCTCGCTCTCCAGACCCCCAATGAACTATGCACAGCCCTCGTGGATGACCACTTCGTCTCCCTCAACGGTGTACATAGTCCCCAGTCCCTGGTCCGTCGTGATCTCGTCCAGGTATCCGACTACCTCGTCGAAGCGCGGATCCGAGGAGACCAGGACTTCCGGCTGAGATTGCCTGTTGATGTAGACGGGCAAGAACGAGACACGCCGTATGTGCCTATCGGCAATGCTACACTTGGCGACGATCGTCTTTCTCGAATCCGGGGGCATGAAGTAGGTAGGGTATTCCGGATCAGGCTTCCAATCGGGATTCAGAACCTCTATCTCTCGGTGCTGCGGACTCTCGATCAACTCCTGCGGAGCGCGGAGGTCGAGTGCGAAGTTGCAGAGACTGTAGAAGATGACCTTGCCAGCGTACACCTCAATCCCCTTGAGGATGTGCGCATGGGTACCCACGATCAGATCCGCTCCGGCATCGATGGCCGCCAGAGCGATCTCCCGCTGGTACTCTGCCAACACAGCAGGCACGAAGTGAATACCCCAGTGCATGGACACCACAACCAGGTCAGCTCGGGCCTTGGCGTCCACGATGTCAGCCTCCATCGCCCTCAGGTCATCTCGATGGGCGTACGTGTGTACCCGACAAGGAGTGCCTGGTTGGTCGAGCTCGATCTGCTCATAGAGGGTAAGCGCTCTCATCGGCGCACAACCCGGCCTACCGGCATCCGCCCAATAGCCCGCCGGCAGAATGGAGTTGTAGGCCAAGAATGCTACTCGAGTGCCCGTGCAGTCGACAATCGCTGGCTTTCGAGCTTCCTCGATATCTCTTCCCGCGCCCACTACAGACAACCCTGCGCTCTCCAGAGCGTCGATGGTGTCTAGAAAGGCCTCGCGTCCCCAGTCCATGCAGTGATTGCTGGCGAAAGACACGACGTCAAACCCGGCATCCTTGAGGCCCCCTGCTATGCTAGGATGGCCACGGCAAGGAAGCCTGGCCTGTGGCAACGGAGTCCCTCGCTCAGAGAGAACGGCTTCAAGCTGGCCGAACACCGCGTCACCAGTGTTCAGAATGCTGGCGACGTGCTGTAAGATGGAAGCAGGATCTTCCCTATCGGGAGCTATGTCGCCAACGGCATACAACACGATCTCTTCAGACACCACTAGTACACCAGTCCTCTCGCCGGTGGGTCCTTACCATTATCAAGACAGAAGCCCGCAGACCTCCTCGCGACGACATCGGGCGCCCTGAGCGAAGAAGGGCCGATCCCTGATGCTGCATGGGTCGCTCCGCTAGGACATCAACTCATGCTGGGTGCGGGCGATGATCTCGTCTTGTACACTCCTTGTGAGTTGCACGAAGTAGGCGCTGTAGCCGGCCACCCTGATGATTAGATCACGGTATCTCTCCGGATGCTTCTGGGCATCCACCAATGTCTCCTTGTCGATGACATTGAATTGCACGTGTTTTCCACCAAAGCTGAAGTAGGTCTTGATCAGGTCCGACAGCTTCCTGAGATCCTCTGTGCTCTTCAATGCCGAGGGATGGAACTTCATGTTTAGCAACGTGGCCTGGAAGGGTATCTGGTCTATGGCCATGGCACTTCTCAACAACGCTGTGGGCCCTTGAGCATCTTTGCCCTGTGCAGGCGACATCGTGCCGTCCGCCAGAGTCTCACCGGCGTATCTGCCGTCGGGCGTCGCCCCCGTCAAAGCCCCGCCTGGTGCGTGTGCGGTGATAGAGATACCCGTCGGCTTCGTCGTACCTCCCCAGATAGTGGGAAATGTCACCGCAGTGTCGGCCCAGAACTGGTACAGCTCTGCAGCTATGGCATCCACATAGGGGTCACCGTTGCCGTACTTCGGCGCGGCCAGGCACATCTTCCGGATCTCTGCGTGCCCGTCTCCCTGCCAGTTCGCCCTGAGCGCTGCTGCCAGTTGCTTCTTGGTGACTCTCTTCTCATCGAAGACCAATCTTTTCACGGCTGCCATAGAGTCAGCCACATTTATCATGCCCACGACATTCAGAGCGGAGCCGTTCTCGAAGGGCATGGTCCGGTCCAGCGCGTCTCGCCCCACCTTGATCGCATCGACCATGAGGGCAGAATGTACGGCATCGGGAAAGAGTTCCCTTTGCGCCTGTGAGAGGATGCTGTGCTCCTCCGCGGTTAAACCCATGAAATACGCAAGTTGTTCCTTGAGCGCCTTCATGAACTCCTCGAAGGTCTGGAAGGACTCGAATTCTCCCGTCCTGGGCCCGAGTTGCCTCCCCGTCCGCGGCTCCACCCCGTTGTTCATGGTGATCTCCAAGACGAGCGGGGCAATGAACATCCCGAAGGCGTTAATGCGTGACCTGCCCGGGATGTTGACATCGAGACACCCAGCGAGAGTGTAGTCCCGTGCTTCTGGAAGCGGGACACCCTGGCCGACCAGGTACTCAACGTAGGACTTGTCCCCGACGAAGGCCGGCATGCCGATACCGGTCTTGACTACTTCCAGAGCCTTGAGCATCAGGGCTTCGGGCGTCCCCTCGTGGACCCTCACGGTTATAGTGTGATGAGGAGTCTGGCAGTCCCGTGCAGCTTCGAGAATGAGGTAGGATAGTTCATTCGTGGCATCTTCGCCGTCAGCTGTCAAGCCTCCGATGACCCAGTTGTGCCACCTTGCCATCCCCGCCCACTTCTGCCTCTGGAGCTTTCCACCTCCCACGAAGTTCAACTGCATCACCTTGATGCGGAGACATTCCAGCAGTTCCAGCACCTCTTCGTCGGTGATCTTGCTGCCTTCCTTGTCCCGCTTGTAGAAGGAATACATGAACTGGTCGAATCTGCCGCCCGGAGTCGTCCCGCTGGCGATCATCACCCAGATGAACCAGAAAGACTGCACAGCCTCATAGAAGGTCCGCGCTGGGTTGCCGGGCACCCATCGACAGGTCTCTGCTATCCGTTCCAGCTCCTTCTTTCGCACAGGATCTACTTCAGTCGCCGCCATCCTCGCCGCCAGGTCAGCGAAACGCCGGGCGATGCGAAGGATGGCCTCGTACGCTATGATCACCGATTTCAGGAAATCCGCCTTCTTCACGGCATCGGCATTCGTGAACCTCAAGCTCCTGAGTTCTTCTTCCGCTTCCTCTACTGTAGCCTTGAGCCCTTCGTTCAGCACCTTTGCGTAGTCCACTACAATCAGACTCAAGCCCAGGCCGAGACCCCACCCCACACCGGCAGCCCCGGTCCCGCGTCCCTCCACCTTGTCTCTCCACGGCGGACAAAGGATTCCCGATTGAATGAAAGGCCACAGCCTTTCGTCGTCGTAGAACTGCCCCTGTCTCTCGTCCAAAGTCCTGCCCTGGCCCTTCCAGTAGTCGTCCGTCGACCTCAGCAGGGCTTCGTCCTCCCGGGAGATGTCGAGTCCCGCTTCTCTCAGTTCCTCCATGTCGTCTTCGGGCCAGGTGGGGCCCAGGGACCCAGCCTCCAGCCCCATCGGTTTGCTGGCGATGTTGCCAACGATGAGCTCACCATCTTCGATGAATATGGTCTTGTGATCCAGGTAGTGGGCGGTCGCTTTCGCTCTCCTCACGATCTGCGGCAAGCCCTCTGTCTGCCTGTACGACTCCATGATCAGACGCGCCTTCTCCACACAGATCGGGTACGCGTCTGGCTGAAGTCTATCCCTTAGCCGCTGAACACGCTCGTTCATTCCTGTTCCTCACTCTGGCCATAGTCCCGGGGGGAGAACGGGGCGCTCAACTCACCCGCCCAGATGGACCGTCAAGCCGAACGATTCGAGAACCTGCCTTATCTCCTCCATGTATTCTTCGCTAGGTGGCTGGGCGGCAATGGACTTGCCTGGCTGCTCCATTCTCTCGTGTTTGGCCTCGCCGAGTCTGTGATAGGGAAGCAGGTGAACCCTGATCGAATCCCCGAGCTCGGTGGCTATGAATCGTGCAGTTGCCCCTAGATTCTCCAATCCATCATTGTAGCCCGGTATCACTGGCACCCGTGCCAGCAGCGGAATGCCCAGTTCGTGATGGATCCGCTTTGCGTTCTGCAAGATCAACTCATTCGATACTCCGGTATACCTCCGGTGTTGCTCAGGGTCCATGTGTTTGAAGTCATACAGCACCAGGTCCACGTGCTCCAGCACCCGCCGCATGGTCTCCCAAGGCGCGTATCCACAGGTGTCCAGCGTGGTGTGTATGGAGGCATCTCTGCAGAGCCTGAACACCGCCGTGGCGAATTCCGGTTGAGCCAGCGGTTCACCACCACTCAACGTTGCACCACCCCCCGATCTCTGGTAGAAGATGTCGTCCGCGGCGACCTCGTCGAAGACCTCTCCAGCGGTGATCTGCCGCCCCATGAGGTTTCTGGCCTCGTTCGGGCATACCTCCGCACACTTGCCAGCACCTGTGCACAGGTCGCGGTTGGTGCGCGACCGCCCCTCCACCAGGTCGATGGCGCCTTCCGGACAAGCGCGCACACAGGCTCCGCATCCCTTGCAGTTCTCTTTCACGAAGAAGACCTGCGCTCGCGCAGCCTGCGACTCAGGATTCTGGCACCACAGACAACGCAGAGGGCACCCCTTCAGGAACACTGTGGTCCGGATTCCTGGACCGTCGTGGATGGAATAGCGCTGTAAGTTGAAGATCACTCCTTCTGTGTGCCGTGCATCGGTCATGCCTATCGGCGCTCCCGTTCACATTCTCTACGATCAAGTCCAGATCTAGCTAGTGAATCCTACGTTCTTGGCCTTTCCAGTACTCTTCCCTTATCTCTGCCTTCTTGATCTTGCCGCTGCCTGTCTTGGGCAAGACATCCCTGAACTCCACCGACCTTGGCTTCTTGTAACTGGCCAGATGCTCCTTGCAGAAGTCGATGAGCTCTTCTTCGGAGGCTTCTGCTCCGTCTTTGAGGACTACGACCGCCTGAACTGATTCGCCCCACTTCCTGTCCGGCACCCCCACGACTGCGGCCTCGAGCACTGCGGGATGCATATACAACACGTCCTCCACCTCTCGAGAATAGACGTTCTCTCCCCCGCTGATGATCATGTCCTTCTTTCTGTCTACCAAGTAGACGTAGCCATCCTCATCCAACCTACCCACGTCTCCCGTGTGCAGCCAGCCATCCTCCTCCATTGTGTCCGCCGTATCATGGGGCATTCCCCAGTACCCCGTCATCATTCTGTCACTGCGTGCGAGTATCTCTCCTACACCTCCGGCAGGAACATCACGGCCCTGCTCGTCCACGATTCTCATCTCGCCCTGCCCAAAAGGCTGGCCTGCCGACTCCAATCTCTTGAGTTCCTTCGCTGAGCCGTCCAGTTTGTGGTCCTCTTTCTTGAGCACTGCTATGTTCAGGGTCTCTGTCTGCCCGAACAACTGGCTGAAGACCTGGCCAAAACGTTCCATGCCTCGTTTCAACGCCTCTGGAGGCATCGGCGCGCCTACGTACATGATGGTGCGCAAGCTGCTGAGGTCGTAGTCATCCAGGTTGGGATGCTCCAACAGGCGAATGATCATGGCCGGCACCAGCCCGACATAGGTAACCTTCTGCCTGGCTATCGCATCAAGGACTCGAGTCTCGTCAAACCCCTTGTGGATCACGCTGGTAGCCCCGTAGGCAAAAGCAGGGAACAGGTGGGCCGCTGAGCCGCCGACGTGAAAGAAAGGCATCACACACAGGACGACGTCGTCAGGGACAAAACTGTCTCGGTGAACCCCGATCTCCGCCAGCAGACTCTTGTGAATGTGAGTGGCACCCTTGGGATGTCCCGTCGTGCCACTCGTATAGTACAGAGCAGCCGGGTCATTCGCAGTCACCTCGTCCGATGGCTCGTTGGAGGGATGGCCGGCGATCAACTGCTCGTAGCTGGTCATGCCCTCCACCTCTGCATCGAGGCAAATCAGATTCCGGACCATGTCCAACTCACCTCGGATGGCCTGGACGACATCCACGAACTCGCTTCCCAGGATCAGAGTGTTGATCCCGGCGTTGTCGATCAGGTACGCGAGCTCCCTGCCCACAGACCTATGATTCAGCGGCACGCACACTCTACCGGCCTTGGCCAGACCGAAGACCTCGAAATACTGTGGGCAGTTGTAGGCCAGTATCCCCACCCGGTCTCCCTTCTGCACGCCCAGTTCTGCCAGGGCATTCACCAGGCTGTTGATCCTCCGATTCACCTCCTCGAAGGTGAAGCTTCTGTCATCACCGACAAGGGCAGTCTTGTCCGCGTATCGCTGAGCATTGATGTTGATCATCTCCTTGAGAGTTTCCACTTCTTCCCCTCCAGCGGAGCAGAGCTCCTCCCAGATCCGTTCTGGACTCCTCACAACCGTATTGTGGTTGACGGTGAGCCAGGCTTGCTCGCCACGCCCTTCGTCCCCGCCTGGGCTCGAGCCAAGATCTATAGGTGCTGCGTGATCTCGCGCACGTCTTCCACTTGCTCCAGGTTGGCGGTCAACTCCACGACTTCTTCCAGTTTCCTATCCGAGATCCTTCTGGCTGAATGCTTGGCACAATCCATGAACTTCGACACCAGCGTCTCTTCGCTGATCGGATTCTGAGGGTGGCCAAGAGGCAGATCCACCCTTCTTGACAGAGTGGCCTCCCCTGTGTCTATCTGTACGAAGCCTCGCACCGCTTCCTTCAGAGTCAGCCCGCTATCGACCTCATACGTGACTTTTCCAGCCATCTGGAGCACGTCTTGGTCTGCCAGCGCTCGCGGAGTGAAATGATCTAGACGCACTCCGCCACGGAGCAAAGCCGTAGCCAACACGAAAGGAATGCTGAACTTGGCGTCTATGGCCGTTGCGGGCTTCTTCTTACTCCTCTGGGGCTCACAGAGCATCTTGTTCACGGGACTGACGACGACCTTGATGCCCGCCACCTCACTCGGTTCCAGGCTGGTCTCGGATAGTATGTGGAGAGCCGCCTCTATGTAGGCATGAGTGCCCCTACAACTCGGCCAAGGCTTGACGCTGACATTGGCGCCCTCGAAGGTCCGTCCCAGTTCGTTGGTCAGCGGCATCGGATCATAGTTGCCTCTCGAATACAAGCTGAAGAGCCCCCCCTCGCCCTCGATGGGACGCTCGAAACCCGTCACTCCCCGCTGGGCCAGTAGCGCGGACAGGACTCCCGCCTTGGCGGAGAAAGCATCCCGCACAGATCTGACCACTGACCGAGGGCTGACTGTGAGTTCTGCACTGCACGTGGTCTGACAAAGGGTCAGTGAGAAAGCGTCTACCACCTGCTCTGCGGTTGGATCCAACAACTTGCAGGCCGCCGCTGTCGCGCCGAAAGCTCCGAGGATCGGTGGTATGTACCAACCGCTTTCCAGTGGGTTCTCCTTCAAAGCAAGTCCCAATCTACAGGTCAGATCGCAGCCCAAGACCATGGCCGTCAGAAACCGCTTTCCACTCACATCGCCGACTGACTCAGCGACCGCGAGAGCAGCGGGTATAGTGGCGGCGTTAGGGTGTACAGGTGCGCTGTCGTGAACATCCTCGAAATCCAGAGCATGGGCCATGGAACCGTTGGCGAAGGCCGCCATGAGGGCCGGCGCCCTGGCCCCAAAGCCCAGAATCGTACTCTCCTGGACACCTTCCATCGCCAGCGCCAGGTCTACGAAGGCCTGACACCCCTCGCCAAGGGTGCTCGCGGCCAGGGTTACCCCCAGCGCATCCAAGAAGCTCTTCTTGGCGGCGTCTATGGCCGGGACTGGTATGTCGTCGTAGTTGATATCAGCGATGTTGCGCGCCAGCAGTAGAGATTCACTCACAGTACCGCTCCTCAACCGTCGAGGGGATACCAGCACTTGACATCGTGACCATCCTCCAACGCCACCAGAGGAGGTTCATCTTGCGCGCATTCTCCCCGTGCCTGCGCACAACGAGGCGAAAACCTGCATCCCTCCGGGACGCGATCGAGGCGAGGCGGCTGACCGGGGATAGAGATCAGTCTATCTATCTTGGTCTCAAGTCTGGGCACCGCCCTCAAGAGAGAAGCCGTATAGTGATGGGCGGGCCTGTAGAAGATGTCCCTCACCGGCGCAGTCTCAACAATCTGCCCCGCATACATCACCGATACGCGGTCGCACATGTTGGCTACGATACCGAAATCATGGGTGATGAAGATGAGCGACATGCCCAATTCACGCTGGAGGTCCCTGAGAAGCTCCAGGTATTGCGCCTGGATTGTCACATCGAGGGAAGTCGTAGGCTCATCGGCGATGAGCAAGCGGGGTCGGCAGGATATGGATATGGCCCCAACAACCCTCTGCTTCATGCCACCGCTCATTTGGTGTGGATAGGCGGTGATCCGCGTCTCTGGCGATGAGATGTTTACCTGCCTCAGCATCTCAACCACCCTCTCCACAAGAGCAGGCCCTTTGAGCTTCAGATGAGTGGACAGCGATTCCGCTATCTGATCCCCCACCGTGAGCACGGGGTTCAGCGAGGTCATGGGATCCTGAAGGATCATGGAGATCTTCTCCCCACGGACCTTCCGCATCTCTCTATCACTCTTGTGCAGGAGGTCCTCGCCCTCAAGAAGTACCTTCCCACTGACAATGCGACCAGGCCTGGGCACGAGCCGCAGAATCGACAGGCACGACATGGTCTTGCCGCATCCTGACTCCCCGACCAGGCCGAGGGTCTCGTTGTCGTCGACATGAAAGCTCACGCCGTCGACGGCCTTGACCACCGAGCCCTTCCTCGGAAAGTAGGTCTTGAGATCCTGGACCTCGAGTAGCCTATCTCCCATCTCAGTCTTTCACCCTTCTCGAGCCAACGCCTGCCGGGATCCTCCTGGCACAGTGTTCTCCCTCGGTTCCATCACAGGCCGAGACCTCTACTCGCAGCGCTCTCTCGGGGCGACTGATTGTCAAGCCACCGCTCGTCTCATACATTTGGGCGTGACCTCCCCGAGCGAAGCAGCCGCCGTCGAGTCCAAAGCAATCGTGCCCACAGGTGTTACCACCGTCATCGATAGCTCAGGCAAGCGATAGAGTGTCCCGGACTTACCTCCACAAGGGTAGGCTCAGTCCGGGAGCAACCTTCCTGGGCACTGGGGCACCGGGGGTGGAAACGGCATCCGCTGGGCGGATCGATGGGGCTGGGCACCTCACCCGATACCACACTCTTGGCATGCTCTGCGTCGGGTCTATCCGGCAGGCTGGCCGCGAAAAGCGCTTGGGTGTAGGGGTGTAGCGGCCGCGTACACAGCTCATCGCCTGGCGCACTCTCCACTATCTTTCCCAGATACATCACACTGATTCGGTGACTCATGTATCTGACCGTCGCCAGGTCGTGGGCGATGAATAGGAAACTAAGACCCATCTCGTTCTGTAAGTCTCTGAGAAGATTCAGTAGTTGAGCGCGAATAGAGACATCCTGAGAAGACACCGGCTCGTCCAGGATGATCAACTTGGGATCACAGGCCACGGCGCGGGCGATGGCTATTCTCTGCCTCTGCCCTCCACTGAACTCGGCCGGGTATTCCTTCGTGGCGCTGGCATCGAGCCCCACCGCCTCCAACGCGGCCAGGACTCTCTCCCTGATCTCTTTCCTATCGCAAGTCTTGTTCGCCACGAGCGGCTCACTCACGATCCCGGCCACCTGCATCCTGGGATTGAGAGAGGAAAAGGGGTTCTGGAAGACCACCTGCACCGATCTACGGTAGCGCGCGAGATCATCCCCGCTGAACTCGGTCACGTCCTGCCCTTCGAAGAGGATGCGGCCCTCGGTCAGTCTCTCCAGCAGCAGAATCAGCCTGGCCATCGTCGTCTTCCCACAACCGGACTCGCCCACCAGTCCCAAGGTCTCGCCCGGGTTGATGGAAAGATCGACACCGTCCACTGCTTTCACCCAGGCCACGGTCTTGGCAAGCAATATCCCCTTCGTGACCGGAAAGTGTTTCTTTACTGCCTTCGTTTCCAACACTGGCGGCGTAACTGCGACCTTGCTTCTATCCACTTCCTGCAGACTCCCTCAAGTCATCCAAAAGGAGTTCACTTCCTCAGAAGCCCATGGGCATCACGCCTGAAGAGATGGATTGATCAGCTCCGTGAGGGTATCCCCCAGCAGGTTGAACGAAAGAACGGTGGCCACGATGGCTACTCCCGGGACCATAGATAACCACCATGCTGTTACAACGTAGGACCTGCCTTCGGCGATCATGGAGCCCCAGTCAGGTGTGGGTGGAGGCACGCCTACCCCCAGGAAACTCAAGGAAGACTCCATGATGATCACTATGCCGACCTGCAAAGTGGCCAGAACGATCAAGGAACTGGCCACGTTCGGCATTATGTGGCGCACCAGGATGCGGGTCTTGGACACGCCGGCGACCTGGGCCAGGGCCACATAGTCCATTTCTCTGACTCTTAACGTTTCGCCCCTGGCCATGCGCGCGTACTCTGCCCACAGTACCAGGCTAATCACAAAGATGATGTTAAAGAAGCTGGGCCCAACCACCACAGCAAGCACCATGGCCAGCAGAATCGCGGGGAACGAGAAGGCCAGGTCCACCGCCCGCATGATTATTGTGTTGATCCAACCACCAAGGTAACCGGCTATGGCGCCCAGCAAGGATCCCGCGATGCCTGAGACCAGGATGGCCAGCACAGCCACCGCCAATGAGGTCCTTGCTCCAAAGATGAGTCGGCTCAGGGTATCCCTACCGAGCAGGTCAGTCCCCAGCAGGTGGGCGGTGCTGCCTCCTTCCTGCCAAGCAGGCGGTGTGAGACGATCGCTCAGTGTACCCTTGGCTGGGTCATAGGGGGCTATGAAGGGCGCAAACACGGTCACAACCACCAGCAGCCCAATGATCACCAGACCTATGATGCTCGTCACTATGGAGGATAGACCAAGCCTCATCTTGCCACCCCTACTGACATAGAGTCAACCGGCCTGTCGAGGCGTGCACTCTGGGGTCGTACATGCTGAGTTGCAGGCCCAGCCCCGAAATGTTATGAGTATCTGATGCGCGGGTCAATGTATGCGTACAGGACATCAACCACCAGATTGATCACCAAGAACGCGGTGGCCATGAACAGGACCACCGCCTGCAACACAGGGAAGTCGCGTAACATGACCGCATCGTACGCTAGCCGCCCCACCCCGGGCCAGGCGAAGACCGTCTCTACGACCACCGTTCCGGTCACCATACGTCCAAACACGGTACCCAGGTAGGTGATGACAGGGATCAGGCTGTTCCTCAGCGCATGCTTCCAGACAACTGTCGTTTCCGATAGTCCCTTTATCCGCGCCAGTTTCACATACTCGCTATCGAGAGCCTCCAACATTCCAGAGCGCGTCAGGCGCAAGAAGGCAGCGACCATGAAGGCTCCCAAGGAGAACACGGGAAGGACGAACTGCTTCGGGGTTCCGTATCCCGAGGTAGGCAAGACACCGAACTGGACGCTGAAGACATACATGGCCACGATGCCCAGCCAGAAGACCGGCGTTGCTTGCCCCATTAGTGCAAGAACTCGGGCGAGCGTGTCCACAATCGATCCCCGTCTCAAAGCCGCCAGGACCCCGAGCGGGAGTCCAATGAGGAAGCTCATCGAGGCGGATATGGAGGCCAACTGCAGGGTGGCTGGAAGCCTTTCTAGGACCAGTTCCAGTGCGGGAGCATGGTCGCCTCTGATAGATCTCCCCAGGTCCCCTCTGACTGCGTTCCACACGAATATGGCATACTGCTCAGGAAGGGGCTTGTCCAGACCTAGCTGCCGAGTCAGCCTCTCCTGGTCTTCGAAGGTGCTGAACTCACTGAGCAGCAAGGCCACCGGGTCTCCGGTCAGCCTCCCCAAGATAAAGACGATGATGCTAACCAAGAACAGTGTGACCAGGCCCTGAAGCAGGCGCCTGACGATGAATCGTTGCATAGCCCCTCTGAATCGACTCGTTGGGATCGGGTTGTTGCGCTCTCCCCTACACCGGTACGATGCTCGCCGTACGCTGCGCAGCCGTCCCTAGGCACGCGAACTCGCCAGGCCTCCACCTCAACTATACCAGCCTGGTTGACAATCAACCACGCTAGCGGCTACACGGTATCGGACGAGGTAGGGCCTCCGAGGTCACCACGACCTTCACCAGCCAGCGCACTCACATCAGACTAGTGCTCATCCCGATGCACTGGCCCTCGGAGGCCCTACCCGCGCATCCACCATTGGCCCACTAGCAAGCCGCTATGGGCGAGTGATCAAATCGATGTTCTGTGGTCTCGTGCGTATGGTTGGCCAGTTCCCGACCTGCTCGCTACCACCGTACGGCTCATTGGCGAATACCAGGAACACGCCCGTGGCCTGATCGCGACAATACTCGGCCATACCCATGGCGAGTTCCTCCCTGGCGTCGGCATCAAACTCCGCGCCCAGATCCTCCAACATTTGCATGGTCTCCGGCGTCGCGTACGTGGTAAACGGGTTAAGCCCGAAATCGGTGTTCAGCCCCGTCAGCGGATCGCCGAAGGCCAAGCCTCTGTGGGTCCAGACGAAGTCCAGCGCCTCGCCGCCGGTCCACTCCCCTCGAACGGTGCCCCAGTCGGTCTGGTTGATGGTGACGTCAAGGCCTATCGCCTCCCAGTACAGGGCGACAGCCTCGCCGATCAAGGGCAGCTCCGCTCCAGGATTGGTGGTGAAGGTCTTGAGAGTGATGGGGAAGCCCTCCGCGTAGCCAGCGTCTTCCAGCAACTGTGTCGCCATATCCGGATCGTAGGGATATGGCTCCACCTCGAAGAATGGAGGAACCGGCATGGAGGACCCTCCCGGTTCGGCCTGACCGTGGAAGATCTCCTCGGCGATGGCCTCCTTGTCGACGGCGTAGTTCATCGCCTGGCGGACCCTCACGTCGTTCCAGGGAACCTCAGCATTGTAGCGGGTAGGATCTACCTCCGGATCCATTATGCCGCCAAAGCGAATGAGGGGAGACCAGTTTCTGGGTACAGACTCGACGTGCAAGCCCCCCGCCGCCTCTATGGTCTCGATGGAGTCGTAGGAGATGGGCGCCAGATCGACCTCGCCCGCGAGCAGCATGGCCACTCGCGTGGCCTCTTCCGGCACGTTCAGGAAGGTGATGGTCTCGAACTCCGGACTCACCCTCCAGTGGTTCTCCACACCCTCCACCGCTTTGAGCACGATGGGCTGTGCCTGCTGATGCTCCTCTGCCAGGGTGTAGGCCCCGGTCCCGATGGGATGAAGGTTGGCCTCTTCCTCACCCACGCTCTCCACGTACTCCTTGCATACGATCACCGTCTGGTTAGCATCGGTCAGGTAGCCACGGACGAGCTCGGGGAAAGGCGCCAGCATGTGGACGACCGCGGTGTAGGTGTCCACTGCCTCTACGCTCTCTATGATCCTGCGCATGGAACCTGCCGGACCAGCGATTGATTCTTCAGACATGATCTTCTCTATGGAGTAGGCGACGTCTTCAGCCGTGACCTCCCCCCAGTCCTCGTGGAAGGGCACGCCCTCGCGAATCTCGAAGGTCCAGCTCATTCCATCGTCGGACATCTCCCAGCTCGTGGCCAGGCCAGGCTGGGGCTCCTCCGTCTCCGGATCCACATAGACCAGATACTCGTAGATCAACTCGAGGTACGGTGTGCGCCCCCCTCCTCCGTTCCAGGGTAGGAAGGTCTCCGCCTCCAGAGTGGACAACGCCACCGTCAGACTACCTTCCGGCCCTGCCGGAGCCTCAGTGGGTACCGCCGTGGGCTCCTCCGCAGGTGCCGTGGTAGGCTCCTCAGCGGGCGGTGGCGCCGTGGGGGCTGCGGTAGGCGCTGGGGTTCCGCAAGCGCTCAACAGCAGCACGACAACAAGCATCACCGCCATCAGGGTGGTCGGTATCGATCTCAGGCTCTTCATCTTTTCCTCCTGGTGCTTCCTAGTCTCAGGATTGAGGAAATCCGTGGCATCATCCTTTCCGTATTCGTCGACAGTCGGACGATGGCCATGTAGGCTCCGCGGCTTTCTCCAAGTCAACCACAGGGGGCTGGCCAAGCCCCAGCTTCTATGGCGAGATCAGAACCACCTCGGCCTTTCCTCCTTTCCCAGATTCTCTCTGTCCCAAGCCGTCCACAGACTGTGGTCGCGGCCGGCATAGGTCTGACATCAGGTCAGTGAGCCACGTTCCACTTCCAGATCGAAGAACGCGGGTTCGAGAGAACGACCTTGCCGGCCGCCTCTGGTCCTCGGCTTGTCTCATGGTCGCTGTATTAGCTCGATGTTGAACGGCCTCATGCGGATGGTTGGCCAAGTGCCCACTTGGTCGCTGGCCCCGTACGGTTCGTTGGCGTTCAGCAGGAAGACACCTGCAGCGTCGTCGTGGAGCAACTGCCCGAACTCGCGGGCCAGTTCCTCTCTCCTCGCGCTATCCAGCTCAGTCATCATTGCCTGCAGCAATGCAGAGCTCTCCTCCGTGGCATACGACGTGAAGGCCCCGTCAGGAGGGAAGAAGATCGTCGCTGGCGTCAGTGGCTCGGCGAACGGTTGGCCCCTTTGAGTGAAGAGATAGTCATTGGCCTGACCACCCAGCAGCTCATCTCTCACAGAACCCCAGTCGGTGGGCACTATGGTGACGTCGATGCCGATCTCTTCCCAGTAGAGCGCGACGGCCTCGCCGATGATGGGGAGTTCAGCCCCGGGATTGGCCGTGAGAGTCTTCAGAGTGAGCGGGAACCCATCTTCATAACCAGCTTCCTTCAGCAGATCCTTTGCTTTGTCCGGATCGTACGGATAGGGCTCTATGTCAACCCACCCGGGAACCGGGTTGGGGGCCCCTGCTGGTGACGCTTCGCCGTGGAAAATGCTCTCTGCGATAGCCTCCCTATCCACCGCATAGTTGAGGGCCTGGCGGACCCTGACATCCGCCCATGGCTGTTCGGGGACGTAGCGCTCGGGCTGGGTCTCCACGATGCCGCCAAACCAGATCAGCGGCACCCAGCTTCCTGGAATGGACACCACATTGAGCCCCGCTCCCGTGATCGCTTCCACAGAGTCGTAGGAGATAGGGGCCAGATCCGCCTCACCCGCCAGAAGCATCGCCACCCTGGTTGCCTCCTCCGGCACGAGCAGGAAGGTCACAGTCTCGAATTCGGGTGTCACGCGCCAATGGTTCTCGACACCCTCGATCGTCTTGAGCACAATGGGGCCCGCCTGCTGATGCTCTTCAGCCAGAGTATACGGCCCGGTTCCAATGGGGTGAGCGTTGGCCTCGTCGTCACCCACGCTCTCCACGTACTCCCTGCAAACGACCATGCCTCCAGCGTTGTAGTCTGTCATGTGGCTTCGAATGAGCTCCGCATTGGGCTGCTGGAGGTGGAGGACTACGGTGTAGGGGTCTGGGACCTCGATGGTGTCGATGAGTGCTCGCAGTTGGCCCGCCGGGCTCCCGATGGAGTTCTCATCGATCATCCGCTCCCAGCTATACTTCACATCCTCGCCAGTCACTTCGCCCCAGTCTTCGTGGAACTGCACGCCTTCACGTAGTTCGAAGGTGTAAGTCATTCCATCGGGCGACATCTCCCAACTCGTCGCCAAGCCGGGTTGAGGCTCCGCCGTCTCCGGATCCGCGTAGAACAACCACTCGTAGACCAGACCCAGATAGGTCTGGCGGGCCACACCCCCATTCCAGGGCAGGAATGTGTCCTCCGCAAACGTGGACAGGGCCACAGTAAGACTGCCGCTGGGGCCTTCCGGCTCCGGGGTCGGTGCCGCTGTCGGAGCTGTGGTGGGGGCCGCAGCGGGCGCAGTGGCAGCCTCTTCCGTAGGGGCTGCGGTGGGAGTTGGCGGCGCACAAGCACTCAGTAGCAGTACTCCGACCAGCATCACCGCCGCCAAGGTGGACCACCGGGGTTTCATGCCGTTCATCTTCTCCTCCCTACTCGTTCGCTGATTCGACGTCGCGCATCGCGGTCTCATCATCTTCTCCTCCCTTCTTCCGACTGCCCTTACTTCACCAGCTACGGTCAGTTCATACTCTCCTCCCATGTCTTCTGTGGTCGTAGTGCAGAGTGACTGCACTCACAATGAACCCATAGGCGGCACCGCCTGCAGCTGCCGCTGAACTATCAGCAAGTACCTGCGGCTACGCAGGGACAAAGGGCAACTTGGCAGCCCATGCCTCACGGCCCGCTCCGCCAGGCAAATCACGCACTGGCGTGTTCCGTCCGCTCTATGATCTCGTCCTGGACCGCCCTGGTTAGCTGCACGAAGTAGGCGCTGTAGCCAGCCACCCTTACCACCAAATCTCGATAGTCCTCCGGATGCCTTTGCGCGTCCACGAGCGTGTCCTTGGAGATGACGTTGAACTGTACGTGCTTGCCGCCAAGGCCAAAGTAGGTCTTGATCAAACTTGACAGCTTCCTCAAGTCCTCTGTGCCGCTCAGCGCCGACGGGTGGAACTTCATGTTCATCAAAG
>DAOUEW010000319.1:0-16575 GCA_034430275.1 Anaerolineae bacterium
CGCCGCAACTGCATCTCGAGTATGGCGTCCGCCTGCAACTTGCTCAGCTTGAACTTCCGCTGGAGGTTTGTGCGGGCGGAATCCACTGTTCGCGATCGCCGAATGGTAGCTATGACCTCATCCAGATGTTCCAGGGCGATCCGCAGCCCCTCCAGGATGTGGGCCCTCTCTCTGGCCTTGGCCAGGTCGTGGCGCGTACGACGGGTGATGATCTCCCTGCGGTGCTCTATGTAGTGAGCCATCATACGCTTGAGCGTAAGGACTCGCGGCTCACCGTCGACCAGGGCCAGCATGTTGACCCCAAAAGTGGTCTGCATCTGGGTGTACTTGAAGAGCTGGTTGAGGACCGCGCGCGGTTGCGCACCTCGCTTCAGCTCGATGACGACGCTCATCCCATGGCGGTCGGATTCATCCCGAAGATCAGCGATGGCCTGGATCCGTTTGCTACGCACTAGCTCTGCGATTCTCTCGATGAGCCTGGCCTTGTTCACCTGGTACGGCAATTCGGTCACTACGATCCGGTGGCGGTTGCCGCGTATCTCCTCGATGTGCGCCTTGGCCCTGATGCCCACCAGGCCCTTGCCCGTGGCATACGCGTTTCGTATGCTCTCTTCCCCCAGGATGACCCCGCCAGTTGGGAAATCGGGACCCTTGATCAGGCGCAGCAGGTCATCGGGAGCAATGTCGTCGAGTCTGTCATAGTTATCGATGAGGTAGATCAGACCATCACAGACCTCACCGAGATTGTGCGGTGGGATATTGGTCGCCATCCCCACGGCGATTCCTGACGCACCATTAAGCAGCAAGTTGGGCAGCTTGGCGGGGAGCACCGCAGGTTCTTGGATCGTGCCGTCGAAGTTGTCCACGAAGGTCACGGTGTCCTTACCGATGTCCTCCAGCATTCCCTCAGCAATGGCGTGAAGGCGCGCCTCCGTGTAGCGCATTGCCGCTGCGCTGTCCCCGTCCACAGAGCCGAAGTTGCCCTGGCCGTCGACCAGCGGGTAGCGCATGGAGAAATCCTGAGCCATCCTGACCATAGCATCGTAAACAGCAGCATCCCCGTGCGGATGGTACTTGCCCAGAACCTCTCCCACGATGCGGGCGCTCTTCTTGTAGGCACGGTCGTGACGCAAGCCCATGTCGTACATGGCGTAGAGTATGCGGCGATGGACAGGCTTCAGCCCATCACTCGCGTCAGGCAGGGCCCTTGCCACGATCACGCTCATGGCGTAATCGAGGTATGAACCCTTCATCTCCTCGTCAATGTCTATGCGTCTGACCGTACCCAATTCCATAGGCTTCACTCCCAGCGCATGATCCAAGTACCTGATCGATTATACTTCACCTAGGCCCGGATTTCCATGAATAGAGAAAAAGCCCCTCTTCTCAGAGGGGCTTAGTGAACGCTCACCCTAGTACTGAGGGGGCATCGCCGGCATGGGGGGCTCTTTCTCCGGTATGTCGGTGATCAAAGCTTCCGTAGTCAGGATCATGGCCGCGATACTGGCTGCATTCTCCACTGCGGAGCGAGTCACCTTCGCCGGGTCGATGATGCCCTTCACAGGCATGTCACCAAAGTCCTCTTCAAGCACATCGTACCCGATGTTCGCGTTCTTGTCGCTCTTCTGCAAACGCCGAACTTCCTCGAGCACTACTGCCCCGTCCCTGCCGGAGTTTTCCACTATCTGCCGTAGAGGCTCCTCCAGAGCGCGGCGAACGATGGACACACCTGTCGCCTCGTCACCCTTCAGTGTCTTGAGGTCTTTCGACTTGTCCAGCGCCGCTATGGCGTTGATCAGAGCCACGCCACCGCCGGGGACGATACCCTCCTCCACGGCGGCCCGGGTAGCTGAGAGAGCATCCTCTACGCGGTGCTTCTTCTCCTTCAACTCTACCTCGGTCCCAGCACCTACCTTGACGATGGCCACGCCGCCGGCGAGTTTGGCCAGCCGCTCCTGCAACTTCTCCTTGTCGTAGTCGGACGTCGTGGTCTCTATCTGGCCCTTGATCTGCTCGATGCGGCCCTTGATGTCGGACTCTTTGCCCTTGCCCTCGATAATCGTCGTGTCGTCCTTGGTGGAGATAACCTTGCCGGCCTTGCCCAGGTCGTTGATGGTAGCCGTCTCCAGTTTGCGCCCCACCTCTTCGGTGATGACGGTACCGCCTGTGAGAACGGCGATGTCCTGCAACATGGCCTTGCGACGATCGCCAAAGCCCGGTGCCTTCACAGCCAGAGCGTTGAACACGCCCCGGAGCCTGTTGAGCACCAGAGTGGCCAGAGCCTCCCCGTCGACGTCCTCTGCAATGACGACCACTTCCCGTTTGCCTATCTGCGCCAGCTTCTCCAGAACTGGCACGATGTCGGTGGCCGCGGAGATCTTCTTGTCGGTGATCAGCAGATAGGGATCCTCCAGCACCGCCTCCTGCCGCTCAGGATCGGTCATGAAGTAGTGGGAGATGTAGCCTCGGTCGAGCTGCATGCCTTCGACATACTCCTTCTCGAAGCCCAGCCCTTTGCCTTCCTCGACGGTGATGACGCCGTCTTTTCCTACCCTGTCCATGACCTCAGCGATCAACTCGCCGATCTCCACGTCGGCGGCAGAGATAGCCGCCACGTGAGCGATCTCCTCCCTGTCCTTGACGTCGAGGCTCATGTCCCTCAAGGCCTGCACCACAACCTTGGTTGCCTTCTCTATCCCACGCTTGAGGATCATGGGATTGGCACCGGCGGCGACGTTCTTCAGCCCCTCATTGACGATCATCTGGGCCAAGACAGTTGCCGTGGTCGTGCCGTCGCCAGCGACATCATTGGTCCTGGTGGCCGCCTCTTTCAAGAGCTGGGCCCCCATGTTCTCAAAGGGGTCCTCCAGCTCGATGTCCTTGGCCACTGTGACTCCATCGTGGGTAATGGTGGGGGCACCAAACTTCTTATCCAAAGCGACGTTACGCCCCTTGGGTCCCAGTGTGGTCTTCACGGCCCCGGCCAGCACCTCAATACCGTTCTTCAAAGATCGACGAGCTTCCTCGGAAAAGACCAGTTGTTTTGCCATCCTATTGTACCTCCTGTGCGCTGTATGCGGATCAATCCAGGCTAGAAAGCGACTGCGACAGCACGAAGCGTGAAACAGCAGCCGCTGTCGCCGCTACTTCTTCTTCTTCGTCTTTGCTCCCTCGAGCACGGCGAGAACGTCCTTCTCCCCGAGTACCAGGTACTTGGTGTCGTCCAGCTTGACCTCTGTACCTGCGTACTTGGCAAAGATGACCCGATCGCCGTTCTTGACCTCCATGGGTGCCCGCTCACCATTGTCCAGCAGACGCCCAGGGCCAACTGCCACCACCTTGGCCTCCTGTGGCTTCTCCTTGGCTGTCTCCGGCACATAGATGCCAGACGCCGTCATCTCTTCCTGCTCCACAGGTTCGACGACGATCCGATCAGCCAGTGGCTTGAGTTTCAATGCCATTTCCCAATCCTCCTTCTTATGATATTCTCCCTTGTGGTGTATACCGAATCACACAAATTAGCACTCTCAGTCCCAGAGTGCTAATCTACTTACTATGATACACTATTCCATTGAAAAGTGCAAGCCTACTCTCGAAGACCCTGGATACGGTTTCCCCTCCTCTCCTACGCGAATCTCCCTTTTTTGCTGTTTTTCGCCGTTTCTCGGCACCAAATCGACTGTTTTGGTTGGAGTGGGGACCAGAGACAACAAGCGTCGCTGTTCAGCCTGTCTTGTCAAGCCGACAACCGCGCGTCTCATTCCTCGCAGTAGTCGAGCCCATCCCAAGCCGGCTGAGCCCAGATGTCCAACTCCAAGGCCATCTCGAAGTACGGCACCGCCTGCTCGCAGTCTTCAGAGAGGTTGATGTAGGACCACCCGAGTGCGTAGTAGTACTCGGGCGCGTTCGAGCCGTAGTCGATGGCCTGGAGGAAGTTCGGGATCGCGTCCTCCCAGCGCATCAACCGGAAGTAGGCTATACCCAGGTGCCCGTAGGCGGTAGCATACTCTTCGTCCTCTTCGATAGCCTTGCGAAACCGGTCCGCCGCACGCTCGAATTCGCCCTGCTCCAGATACACCTGGCCCATGGTATCGTAGACCTCCGGGTTGTGGGGGTCCACGTTCTCGGCCAGATCAAGCTGGGCTACGGCCAACTCGTAGCGTCCCAAGACCCTGTATGTGCGCGCCAAACGGATGTACAGGTAGCTGAGGTTGGGCTGTAGCGATGCTGCCTCTGCGTATTCGGCCACGGCCTGGCTGTAGCTGCCCATCTTCTCGTAGACGTAACCCAGGTTGAGGTGAGTGACCCAACTCGACCCATCCAGGCGGACAGCGGTCTTGGCGCTCTCCAGGGCCTCGTCCCACCTGTCCTTGTCTGCGTAGGCCTCAGCCAGGTACGCATGGCCCTCTGCATAGTCCTCATCCAGCTCTATCGCTCTCAGAGCAGCAGCCACTGCCTCATCGTACTGGCCGTTCCAGTCCAGTGCCATGGCGTGAAGGGCTTGAACCTCGGCGGTTTCGGGAGCCAGCTCGACAGCCTTGCTCGTCCTTTCCAGCGCTTCCGCGTGGTGCCCTCGAAGGGTGAGCAACCGTCCCAGTCGTGCATGTGCCACGGCGTTCGAGGGATCGAGCTCGGTGGCTCGTTCGTATTCCGCGATCGCCTCGTCTATCTTGCCCGCATCGAAAAGGTTGTCCGCTTCCTCCACGTGTCCTTCAGCGGTCTCCACGGGCTCCTCGGGAGGTTCCTGGCCCACCAGCTCCGGTCTTTCTACGATAGCATACACGGCCAGAGCGGCAAGAATGATCAACAGCAACAGTATCCAGGCCAGGAAACGGCCTCTCTTTTTCTCTTGCTCGATGTACATAGACCTGGCCTAGCTGGTCTCCACGATGTCCACGTCAGGGACGACTTGCACCCACACGTTCCCCGGCTTGAGAGGGATAGGATCCCCATCCTCATCCACTATGGCTATCATATCCTCCTTGCTTTGGCGAACCCACGTTCCCTCCGCTCTCAAGCCATCTCGGAAGACCAGGGCGGACCCTTGACCCAGCAGATCGATACGCACCGAGAAAGACCCGTATCCCTCGTCGATGTCCGTCGTCGTGTGCTTGGCCTGGAGAACCACGACGTTGGCCGCGGTTAGTGGCTCCCCGGTCGTCTCCTCCACGTGAAGCGAGTCGCCGGCATAGCGGACGTAGAAAGCATCCTCCTCAGCGTACTCCCAGCGCGCCCAGTTCTGGGTGGCATAGACCACCTTGATCTCGGAGACCTTGTCGTCCCAATCCACGGTGTCGCTGAAGGTGAATCCTGACCTGTCGGCGGGCCGCTGCCAACCGCCCTCCGCCACAGCCTCCCACAGCGCCTCGGTATCGCAGTACTTGTTGAAGGGACTGACTCTGCCAGAAACGGTGAAGAAGCCCTTAGCGCCGAAGTAGCCATCCATGTCCGGAAAGCCCGCGGCGTCAATCATGGGCAGCACGCGGTTGGCAGCACCGTAGTGGACCAGCACGGCGTCGAACATGTCCACCAGGTGCTCCACGTCGATCAGTCTGGCGCTGCGCACGGGACCTACCTGCTCGGCCCCCTGGCACAGAAAGATCGCGCTGAAGCGGGTGATGGCGCCCTCTGCGAAGTGCTCGAACACCACGTCGGCCTTGTGCAGGCCTGAGGGTGGCCTGCTCCCCGGATAGTTGTCCACCTTGATGTCCAATGGACGCCGCATGGCCATCGTCGGGTCCGCCATCTTCAACCCGGTCAGCGGGCAATAGTCGTAGCTCCTCTCCGGGGTCGGCGAGGCCACGACCACGGTCGCCGTGGGCGTCGGTTCCTCTGCGGCGGCCACGAAGGGTGTCTTCGTGGGGGTAGGCGTCGCCGCACTAGAGCGCTGCAGCACCGAGCAGCCATTGACTACCAGCACCATCAGCCCTGCCAGCAGGAGGGCAAACATCGGGAGTGCCCTACTCCGATGACTCATCTCCCACCTCCACGTTGCGCCCATGCGTCCCTGTTCTTCACACACCGGTGTATCCTTGCCCATGCGGATCCCGTCTACGGGAAAGTGACGACTACTCCTCCCCCATGCTCCCCAGCCGCTGTGCAAGCAGATCATCGACCACCTGCGGATTCGCCTTGCCGCGCGTGGCTTTCATCACCTGCCCTACCAGGAAGCGCGAGGCCTGAGTCTTCCCCGCCGCATAATCTGAGACCGCCTCTGGATTCTCTTTCAAGACCTGCTCCACGATCTCCGTCAGCTCTTCCGTATCGCTTATCTGCGTGAGGTCGCTCTCCGAGATGATCTCTCCAGCCGACCTACCGCTCCCGAACATCTCCTCAAAGACGCTCTTGGCGGTGCTGACGTTAATCTTTCCCGAGTCGAGCAGCTTCAGCAGTTCAGCCAATTGGGCCGGCCGCACCTTGACTGCACCCACGTCGGCGCCGCTCACGTTCAGCAGCCGGAACAACTCACCCGTCAGCCAATTGCTCACAATCTTCGGTTGCGCGAACTCCGCTACGCACTCTTCGAAGTAGCTGGAAAGCGCCAGGTCTTCGGTGAGCAGCTCTGCGTCGTAGGCGGGAAGGCCGTACTCCGTCAAAAAACGCTCGAACTTGGCGTGCGGCAGCTCGGACAGGCGCGAGCGCAGATCGGCGATCCAGGCTGCCGTCACCTCGAACGGCGGCAGATCCGGCTCAGGGAAGTAGCGGTAGTCGTGGGCCGCCTCTTTGATCCTCTGAACCTCGGTCTTCCCCAACTCATCCCGCCAGCCCACGGTCTGCTGGACCACGGTGCCCCCGGAGTCGAGAATCGCGGTCTGTCGCTCTACTTCACTCCTCAGCGCGTGCTCCACCGCCTGGAAGGTGTTCATGTTCTTGATCTCCACCCTGTTGCCCAGCGCCTTGCTCCCCTTGGGCCTCAGGGAGATGTTCGCCTCACAGCGGAAGGATCCAGCTTCCAGGTCCCCGGTGCTCACGTTCATGTAGCGCAGCAGCTTCCGGAGCTCTCTCACGTAGGCCTTCGCCTCCTCTGGGGAGCGCATGTCGGGCTTGGTCACAATCTCGATCAGAGGCACGCCCGAGCGGTTGAAATCCACCAGGGTGTATCGCCCCTCACCGCCGTCGTGGTGGTAGAGTCGTGCGGTGTCTTCCTCCAGATGCACGTCGGAAATGCCAATCTCCTTGGGCTTGCCACCCACGTCGATCACCAGACGCCCATTCCTGCCCAGTACGGAACTGTGCTGGGAGATCTGGTAGCTCTTGGGCAAGTCCGGGTAGAAGTAGTTCTTGCGGTCGAACCACACCTTGCCCTCGCTGACCTCGCACTGGAGGGCCAACGCTACCTGGAAGGAGTACTCCAGCGCCCGCCGGTTGATAGTCGGCAGAACACCCGGCATGCCCAAGCATACCGGGCAGACCGCGGTGTTGGGGCCTCGATCGACGATGTACGCGCTGCAACCGCAGAACATCTTGCTGCTGGTGGACAACTGCGCGTGGACCTCCATGCCGATCACCACGTCGTACTCCATACACCCTACCCCTTTTCGGCTCTCTGTGCGCGAGGCAACCGGCACCCACCGTCCAGAACCTCTCACCGTCAGGCGATCTTGCTGCCGCTCCTACGGCGGGTACCAAGGGCCAATTATACAGACATAGTAGCAGCCTGACAAGCTCTTGCCAACTGCGACACAATTCTGTATAATGATAATGCCCCTTCGCCGCGAGGGGCGCTGTCATAATTGCAGGACAAGGTCTGGACGAACACCATGTTGGAGAAGCTCGAGCGTGTAGAGGCACGCTATGAGGAATTGAATAGACTGCTCGCCGACCCTGCTGTCGCCTCCGATTATGTCAAGGCTAATGAGTATGCCCAGGAGCGTTCCGGCCTGGAGGAGGTAGTCGGTGGCTATCGGGAGTACCAGCGAGTACAGGATCAACTGAAGGACACCCAGTCTCTGCTGCAAGAGGACCTGAGCCCGGAGATGCTCGAGCTGGCACAGCAGGAACTCGACTCCCTGGAGGAGGAAGCGAAGCAACTGGAGGACGAGCTCAGGCTGCTCCTGTTGCCCCGGGATCCCAACGACGACAAGAACGTCATCGTCGAAGTTAGAGCAGGAACGGGAGGAGAGGAAGCTGCGCTTTTCGCAGGGGACCTGTACCGTATGTACACCCGCTACGCCGAGAAGATGGGCTGGAAGACCGAGATCCTCTCGGCCAACGGCACGGGCATTGGCGGCTTCAAGGAAGTGATCTTCCTGTTACAGGGCAGAGGGGCCTACTCCAAGCTCAAGTACGAGAGCGGTGTGCATCGCGTGCAACGAGTGCCGGTCACCGAATCGTCGGGGCGCATCCACACTTCCGCCGCCACGGTGGCCATCCTGCCGGAGATGGACGAGGTCGAGGTAACGATCGCGCCCGAGGACCTTCGTATAGACGTATACCGCGCCACTGGACATGGTGGCCAGAGCGTCAACACTACGGACTCCGCGGTGCGCATCACTCACCTGCCCACGGGACTGGTCGCGACCTGCCAGGACGAGCGCTCGCAGCTTCAGAACAAGCAACGGGCCATGGCTATCCTTCGCGCCCGCCTCTACGACCTGGAGCAGAGCAAGCAGGTAGCAGAGATGGAGGAGGAGCGACGCTCCCAGGTGCTCTCCGGCGATCGCAGCGAGAAGATCCGGACCTACAACTTCCCTCAGAACCGGGTCACCGACCATCGTATTGGCCTCACCAGCCATCGTCTGGAGGGGATACTGGACGGGGACCTGGGCGAGTTCGTCTATGAGCTGGCCAGCGCCGACCAGGCGGCCGCACTGCAAGAAGCAGGCTGATCCCATTCGCGAGGTATGATAGCGACGATGACGCAGACCGGCAGCCATTCGTGCAGCAAGCGGCTGTCTTCGTTACTCACGGCGACGTCGACCTTTTCGAACGCCAGGACAGACCGCGTTTCCGCATGAGAGAACTGCTCGACTGGGCCATCGCCGCTCTAGCGCAGGCGGACATCGAGTCCCCGAAACTGGATGCCGAGGTTCTGCTGGCACACACCCTCGGCGTGAACAGAAGCCAGCTTCACCTTCGGAAGAACCACAACCTTGACGCGCAGACCGAGAAGACCTTCAGGTCCCTCGTGGCCCGGCGCTTGCGACACGAGCCTGTGGCCTACATCACCGGCCACAAGGAGTTCTTCGGCCTCGACCTGGAGGTTGACAGCCGCGTCCTGATCCCCAGGCCTGAGACGGAGACCCTGGTCGAGGTTGCCCTGACCGTCGTCCGCCAGCAGGGACTCTCCTCGCTGGCGGAAGTAGGTGCGGGGAGTGGGGCCGCAGCTATCGCTCTAGCCGTCAACCTGCCGGGCGTGACCATCTACGCCACAGACAGTTCCCCCGATGCGCTGGCGGTAGCCGAGCAGAACTGCCGCCGACACCAAGTACTTGACAGGGTGGTCCTTCTTCAGGGGGATCTACTGGAGCCGCTGCCAGAGCCCGTCGGTCTTATCGTGGCCAATCTTCCCTACGTCTCCGAAGCTGAGTGGAAGACCCTGGCCCCCGACATCACTGAATACGAACCCACCAGCGCCCTCGACGGAGGCGCTGACGGTCTGAAGCAGATTCGACGGCTCCTTCAACAGGGTGGCTCGCACCTGAGCACTTCAGGGATCATCTGCCTGGAGATTGGTGCGACTCAGGCCTCTGCCGTGAACGACGTCGCGCGAGAGGAGTTCCCTGCGGCCACAGTCGCTCTGGTTCGCGACCTAGCAGGTCTGGACCGCGTCGCTGTGATCGCCACTTGAAAGGTGGGAGCCATGCCTAGAAAGACACCGACCGAGATCATGCCCACTGAGTACCCCAAAGCGATAGGCCAGGCCCTTCGGGTGCTCGGACAGAGCGGTCTCGTAGCCTTCCCCACAGACACAGTCTACGGGGTGGGCGCCCACGCCTTTCTGCCGGAGGCGGTGGAGCGCATCTACCACGTGAAGGGCAGGTCCCTGCGCAAGGCCATCCCTCTCCTCTTGGACAGCGTGGACAGACTGGGCAAGGTTACCGAAGTCGTCCCCGAGAACGCCCTGGTGCTAGCGGAGAGGTTCTGGCCCGGCCCACTGACCATGGTGCTGCCACGGAGTCCTGACGTGCCGGACATCGTCACCGCCGGCGGTCCGAGCGTCGCGGTGCGCGTGCCCGATCACGACTTCGCGCTGCGTCTGATCAGAGAAGCAGGTGGGGTGCTGGCGGCCACGAGCGCCAACCTTTCGGGCCGCCCCGATCCAGTGACCGCGCAAGAGGTACTGGGCTACCTGGAGGGGCGTATCGACCTCATCCTCGATGGCGGTCCGTGCCCCGGGGGCGTCCCCTCTACGGTGGTGGATCTGACGCGACCGTCGCCGCGAGTCGTGCGCACGGGCGCTATCACCAGCAAGGAGTTGGACGAGGCGCTGGCCCGACCCACGAAGGGATAAGAGGAGATACCGCTCACCCGTGCCTGCCCGCCGGGAGTTCATGCGGCTTCTCGCCGCAGGCTCCAACCAGCGGCGATTCCAGTCCCGCCGCATGCGGCCGCGTGCACCATTGAGAGGTGCAACAGGCCTAGCTAGGCGGCCATATTGAGCGAGATCCGGGCTAGTGCACCGCGTCGATCTGCGTCATCCATGGCACGTCGATGCTTCGGCTTGCTCCACAAGAACAGTCTGTCTGCCATCGGCGTCGTCCACGGTGACGGAGCGTATCAGCGGCGCGCCACCCACCCCTGAGGCCACACCGTCACATGGGCCTGCCCAAGACGACGAGTTTGGCAATCGGGGCAGAAGGCGCTTCCGTGACACTACTGTGCACAGATCGAGCCATTCGTGCCTGGAGCAGTTGCCGCGCCTCGAAGACGCCGAAGACGTAGAACTGGTCGGTGAAGTCGCCCGAGGGGAAATAGCCCCTGTCTGAAGCAACGGGGGTGAGAACCCTTCAGAAGAAAAGTAGACACAGGGCCGCCAGCAGCGCCGCCGCGAGTATCTGTGAGCTATGTCTCGCCTAGCGCTTGCTCCTGGCCATCTAAACCTTACCGAGCCTCATCAGCCCCAGGCGAACGCCGGGCTATGAGTCCATCTCTTGCCGAAAGATGGCGGGCGAGTGATACCTGCTCACGATCTCCGAGAGCTCCTTCCTGAACTCATCGGACCTGAGCAGGCCAAGCTTGTTCAGCACATACTTGAACACCACCCACAAGGTGTCCAGGCCGTAGACGATGCCGTCCTTGAGGCCCACCGAAGAGGCTTCCTCGAAGTATCGCGTGGGCACGGGGATCTCCGTGATCTCGAAACCAAACGCCACCGCCTGGGCCAGAATCTGGCTATCGAAAACGAACCGGTCCGAGTTGAGCAAGAAAGGAACAGTCTCCAGAAAACGACGGCTATAGGCCCGAAAGCCGGTATGGTATTCGGAGAGCCGCTTGCGGTAGGCGAGGTTCTCCACCAGGGTCAAGAACCTGTTGGACAGGTACTTGTAGACCGGCATCCCTCCCGCCAGGGTGCCCCCCCCGAGCACTCGGGAACCGAGCACCAGGTCCGCCTCGCCCACCCTGATCGGGCGGACTAGCTCGGGAACCAACCGGGAATCGTATTGATAGTCCGGATGCAGCATGACTACGATGTCAGCGCCATCCTTCAGCGCCTCGAGATAGCAGGTCTTCTGATTGCCGCCGTACCCGGTGTTCTGGATGTGGATGACGACTTTCAGTCCCAAACGCCGGGCGATCTTGACGGTGTCGTCCCGGCTCACGTCGTCCACCAAGATGATCTCGTCCACGATCTCCTGGGGCAAGTCGTTGTACGTTTTCTCCAGAGTCTGTGCCGCGTTGTACGCCGGCATGACCACTATGACCTTGTCACCGTCGGGCACCTGTGCCTCCCAGGAAGCCGAACGCGGCTGGCGCGCTCAAGGCAGCCTTCACCTGCCCACTAGTCGATCGTCACTGGGGTATCCAACACGACCCGATTATCCAGCACCTGACCCGCCTCGTCAAGCACGGGCAGTCTCTCGCCGGAGGAAGCCAGGTAGAATCCCACCTCTATCGAGTATTCCCCCCCTGGGGCGTCTGGAGGCACGGTGAGCTCACGCTCGTCGCGGATCAGCTCCCCCTCTCCCCAGAACGAAGTGGGGTAGTCTCCCCCGACGGGGTAGCCGTCGCTCTGGGCCCAGGTCTGCTCCTCGCCGTCCACGAGGTGGGTGAAGACGGTGTAGTCTTCGTCCATCTCCACCCTCGCTCGCCAGTACAGAGTGAGGGTAAGAGTCTCCCCAGGCTGCACGCGCGACCTGTCCACATCGTATCCCGCCAGCTCGATCCTGTCTCCCAGGTTCGAGCTCATGGGCTGAGAGATCTCGTACTCCACGGGCTGCGATGGTGAGACCTTGACCGGTTGCAGGAACACCTGGTCGACCGCCTCTCGGCCCCTGGAAACCTCCAGGCGCTCCATAGTCGGCAGGTAGTAGACGTTGACCCCCACCCAGCCAATGGTCGGCACCGAGGTCCGCCGCCCGATGCGCACCCAGGCACGGTCTGCAGCCACCTCGCCGGGATGCCAGGCGCTCGTGGGATAGGCTCCCAGGCCCGGATAGCTGTCCTCCTGCCCTATCAGCTCGCCACCGGGCGTCAAGACCACCAGTGATACGCTGTAGTCTCTCTCTATCTCCACCAGGCCCCGCCAGTACAGCGTCACGTAGACAGCCTCGGTGGGCCTGACCTCCTCGGTCTCTATCTCGTAGCCCACCAACTCCATCTGCCCGCCATAGGTGACGTCGGTCCGGTTGGTGATCCTCTCGATCTCTTCACCCGCCAGGAGAGGCGGGCCGGCGTAGACCGGCGCGATGTACAGCCACGGGCAAGCGATGGCAACCACGACCATCACCGCCCCCAACACGCCCACGAAGGTTCCCCTATGGGTTCGTGGAGGCAACTGTATCAGCCCCCACCCCAGCAACACTGAGACACAACAGATGGCCGGGAAGGCCAGCCTTCCGGTGGCAGCATCGATCAACTGGTTGTATCGCACGTATCCCGCTGCCACGACGACCATCCACACCACCATCACCAGCAGTGCAGAGAAAGAAACACTATCGCGCCTCTTGAGACCCCGCACCAAGGCCAGAGGGATGCCGATCACCCCTGCAAACACCAGGACGTCGAAGAAGCCGTAGACCCAGCGACCGGCCAACACGTTGAACCAGCCGAAGACCGCCCAGTAGGATAGGCGAAAGCCCTCCAGCTCCTCCAGCAGCATCTCCAGGGTCAGGCCCCGGCCCGGCGTGTCCCCCAGGGCCTGGAAGAACATGTTCATGCCGGTGAAGTCTCCGTAGAGTTGCCAGTTGCGCACGTACCACCAGCCGGCTAACAGTAGAACGAGGCTACCGACGATCACGCCACCCTTGGCCACCTCCCTGACGGAGCATCGTCGGCTGACCATGGCCAGCGCGAGAAGCACCGGCGCCAGCAAGCCAAGTCCCGTGAGCTTGGTCAGCGCTGCCAGGCCCACCACCACGCCGAGCACGACGTAGCGTCTGGTCGAGGGCCCCCTCGTCACCAGGAGTACGCATAGCAGCATAGCCACGGAAGAGAGGGCGGTGAGCAACCCATCGTTGTTCACGGCTGCGTTGGTGAAGAGAAACTGAGGATTGAAGGCGGTGAGCACCGCCGCCCCCAGAGCCAGGGCCTCGTTTTCGGAGAAGACCTCCCGTCCCACGAAGTAGGTCGCTGCTACGGTCAGTGCACCGTACAGCAGGGAGAGCCAGCGCAGAACGTGCACGGCCAGGACAGTCCCCACATACGGGAACCCCTCCCGCGGGGTATGCAAGATGATGTTCTTATTCCCGTCGCGAGTGGGCACGCCCAGGTTCACGAAGGGGTTGTAGTCCAGCAGGTCCTCCGCGTCGCCCGTGTCTATCCAGAAGGTCGCCAACGCGCCGACCAGGTAGTACAGAGAGGGCTGTCCCCCTTCCTGGCCATAGATAGCCTCACCCTCTGGCTTCAGAACGGGCAGCCCCTTGCCATCGGCGATATGCTTGACGTGGAAGAAGTGCTGGATCTCGTCCGCGACCTCGAAGAGAGGGGTGATCACGCTGTAGGAGCATCCCACCAAGAGGAACAGTGCGAGGACTATGGTCAATCCACGATGCTCGCCCAGGATCTTACCAACCATCACTGTCCGCCAACGATAGGGTGTGAGAAGAAACGTGAAGCTGTGCAAGTGAAGGGTGTCCCAGCCTTACGGATGGGCATCCGTGACCTTGAGGCCTGGCCCCAAAACATGTTACCACATCTATATTGATGCGGCTAACGCCTCAGCCCTCGCTTCGCTCCAGACCGAGATAGCCCTGAAACGCGTACAGCAGGCCCCCTACGAGACCGGTCGCCACCGCAGTTGCGTATACGCAGAGCGACAAGGCGAACGCCAGCGAGCTGGAAACGCCAGCCTGTCCGAAGAGCAGGATGTATCCGCCTTCACGCACTCCCAGTCCGCTGAAAGAGATCGGCAGGGTCAGGAGGAAAGCGATGATGGGGACGAAGATGAAGAAATACCAGGGGGAGATGCGGATACCCAGGCCCAGGGCCGCGAGGTAGTTCAGGACCATCAGCGAGAGATTGAAGACCAGCGAAGCTACGAGTGCCCCGCCTACGTCGCGAGTTCGATAGGCGGCGATAGAGGTACGGAACTGCTGCATCCGTGGATTGCCTAGCCCCCACCTCAGCAAGGGCAGCCGGGAGAACCATTTCCACACTCGATCGTTGAGCACCATGGACACACCGAGCAACGTGAGCAAGGTGATGCCCACGATGAAGACGCTAACCGCGGGCGGGATCAGGCGATAGCTGAAGGGAAGCGCCAGGCAAGCTATCACGAACAAGACCACAAAACCGGAAAGCCGATCCGCCAGGACCGTGCCTACCGACTCAGTGCCCTGGTGGCTGTGCTTCGTCAGTTCATACATGCGGACTACGTCACCACCAAAGCCCGTGGGCAGTACGGTGTTGAAGAAGGTGCCCACGAAGTAGAGCCAGGTCAGCTTGGAGAGAGGCGCCTCGAGCTTCTGGATACGAAGCAGCACCTGCCAGCGATAGGCTCTGAGCACCATGCTGAACAAGTAGATGCCCCACGCAGCGAGAAGGAACCGTGCGTCGGCCTGTCTCAGGGTCTCCCACGTCTCTCGCCAGCCTATCTTCCACACCAGCAACAGCAGCAAACCGACGCTGACGCCTATTTTGAGTATGTTGAACGCTTTGTCTTTCAATACTCCTCCACCATCATTGGCCAGACGCGGCCTCGCCCGCCCAGGCCAGCCCGGGACACTTGTGAAAGGGATAATACGGCGGATTCCTTCAGGGCGCTAAGACCATCCCCGAGCGCACCACGGCTAGCTGCACTGCTGTGCTCTCGTCGAAGAGGAAAGTGTCAAGCGTGGCACTCACCACGTCGGGCTGGAGCCTGTTCTCTCGCTCCGACCAGTTGTCACCATCTATCACGCCCAGCCCGACGTGGAAGTCGGACCCTACGTCCCAGGGGAGCGTCTGCATCGAGACGATCTCCCCCGGTTTCCAGAGGCTGGTGGGATACCAGATGGCGGTGGTCATGGGACGCAGGCTGGTGTCCTCGATGATAGTCCCAGTGTTATCGTAGAAGAAGGGATAGATGTAATAGTCCCGATCCAGCGAACGGATGGCTTCTAAGTACAGGGACAGACTGGTCGTGTCGCCGCCTCGTGTCAGGCTGAAACCCAGCAAGCGGAGGACGTTGCCGAACTCGATCTCTGCCGGGTACTCGATCTCTGGCTCCTCCGGCCGAGCGAAGGAATAGAACTGATCTGGCAGCTCATCGGCAAGCCCCGCCTCCCGCTGTAGCAGTATATAGCCGTCCTCGGCCCCCAGCACACCGAAGCCTTCCTCGGTGATCAGAGTACGGTACTGTCGATACTGGTCGTTGGGGTGGATGGGCCACGAATCGGCCGTCACGTCGAAGAACACGTACTCCGCGTCCTCGACGCGAGGGAACATGTAGATCTTCTCGCGCTGGCTGACGTGCGGATTCAGTCTAGATTGGGCCGACACGACGGCTTCCTGAGGCACCAGCGCGATGAACCTGTTCGCCAGCCGGTCGTGCGCCGTCACCGTGGGCAGCGCGAAGTTCCCACCCAGCGGCGTGAACCCCCTGGCCCCGTGGTAGAGGAGCGTACACAAGAGCACGAAGCTCGAGATGAAGTACAGCGACCTCTTGCCGAGAGCAGGCCACTTTGCCGATAGCTTACGACTGAGGAAGGCCGTGCCATACACAGCGGATAGGACGACCACCGGGACGAGGGGAGACGCGTAGTGGAACTTCTCCAGCGTGTACACCTGAGGGTCGCTGCTCAGCAGGATGATGCCCAGCGTGGGAAGGCACAGGAGCAGCACTTGTGGGCCGAGCAGGCAGAGAAAGCCCACCGGGGTGAACAGATCCCGCAGGTAGACCAGCTTCTCCCTATTGAATACCGTCCTCACGATGGCCATGGGGTCAGTGAGCGCAGTCTTGAGGATGCCCACCGGACCCTGTCCCAGGTGGCTGTA